>JAIXTT010000039.1 GCA_027483795.1 Hyphomicrobiales bacterium | reverse complement strand
CTGGGGTCGAGGATCGGGATCCAAGCTTCGCCGTCGTCTTGTGATTGACTGTGGCCGGAAGACGCGAAAGTCGAAGCGATCGCCAAGCCGGCAGAAAAACTCATGAACTGGCGACGGTTCATCATCGGGAGCCCCGGACAGAGATCAGAAAATATCGTCGACCACGGATTCGGAAAAAACAACATTCAGATAGCAATGAGAGAAAATATTGTGTTTCATGATTATCGGAAAAACCAAAAAAATAATAATATAAAAAAAGAAACAAATATAAAAAGAATTATATATATAAACCGAATTAAAAAGAAAGCAAAATCAGAAAATCAATAATGTCAAATAATAAAGTATCGATTCGATTTCAGTTCCGCGCAATTCGGCTTGATCATCGTGGCAGCGAGGTTCGGGATCACAATCAATGCCATCAAACCGCCGCTGTAGGGTGAGTGCCGTCGTATCGGCACCGCCGGATCTGCGACCGATGTCTGGTCGGGTGCCTGAAACTTTGTTCCCTGCGGCCTCAACCGAGCCTTCGCGCTTCCACGCGGCGTTCCTCGACGCGGCCGTCCTTCTCCTCCCCGCGGGGGGCGAGGGTCCACATCCAGCTTTCTTCCGCCGGCCCGGCGTCGAGGCCGAGCAGGAGATCCTCCCACGGGCCGCCGTCGAAGCGATGGGCGGCGTCGGAGATCAGCAAGGCGCGCCGGCAGCTCCGCAACAGGCCGATATGGGCCTCCAGAACCGATCGGGCGGCGCGGATGATCGCCTCGTCCGGGTGTTCCGCGAGGGCCCAACGGCGGACGGGGACGACGACGAGTTGGGAGAGAAGATTCACGGAGACGACGAGATCGGCCGCGCGGATCCGGTCGAAGACCGCGCCCTCCGTCCGGACCGTTTCGGTCGGACCGAGACGCGGGTCCGGCGGGAGACCGCAAAGATCGGCGGCGAGGCAGACGATCCGCCCGCGGGACGTCGCGGCGCGGAACCGCACTTCCAGCGGATGGACCGCGTCGATCAGCACGACCCTGTCGAAACGCGACAGAAGTCCCGCCACGTCGACGTCGTGCAGATGTCCGCTGCCCAGAACCGCGACCTCCCGGCCGCCTTGGTCGAGGCGCGCATTCACATAGGCCTTGGTGCGGGCGAGATGTTCCGCCCAAGCCTCGGCGCAGCGCAGGGCGCGATGCCGGATCGCGATCTGTTCGGACAGATGGCCGCCCGCGCGCGCGGCGCGCGAGGCGGGCGTGAGGCACCATTCCAAAGCTTCGAGGATCATCGGGGAGGGCTCGCGAACACGCTCAGGTTGCATGTCGTCCCGATCGGCGCAAGTCTCGGAACGGCCGCGTTCGAGCAAGAGCGCGGCGCGCCCTGACGAGGACCCGATCGATGCGCGTGACCCCGTTCTTCCCTTCGCCCGTCATCGCCCTGTCGGCGGCGGTCCTCGTCCTGTCCGCCGGGCAGGTCGCCGCGCAGAAGATGGACACCTCCCCGCAGGCCATGAAGCAGATCGATCTTCAATTGAAGTCGATCGTATCCGGCCTCAAGCAGGAGGTCGGCATTCGACAGGCGGACGGCTCCGTCATCCGCATGGCCGAATTGGAAGGGCGGATCATCCGCATGAAGGTCCAGATGCCTTATCCGCTTCAGGACTCGCGCGCGCGGTCCGACTTCATCGACCGCCGTCGGATCATGCAGCGCGAGTTCTGCAAGGGCGAAACCGCGAAGCTCATCCCCTACGGCGTCGGCTGGGAATATGAATATGTCGACGCCCAAGGGCGGATCATCACCACGTTCCGGATCACGGATTGCGGCTGAACGGGGCCGCCCGGCGCGTCACGTCTCCGCCGGACGCCCTCGACGGAGCGCGGTCCCTGCCGCTCAACCGTGTCTTTCCGCGATCAGTTCATAGACGTTCGCGGGCTCCGCGATGCCGGGGATCGCGACGTCCTCGATGCGGCGGAACAGGAAGCGGTGCTCCGCCTTCAGGAACACGGCCTCCGACACGAGGATGGCCGTGCCGAGCGTCTTGTTCAGCCGTTCGATGCGGGAGGCGAGGTTGACCGCGGAACCGACCGCCGTGAACTGCATGCGCTCGGCGCCGCCGACATTGCCGACCACGGCCTCGCCCGTATGGATGCCGAAGCGCGTGACGAGCGCGCGCCCGTCGCCCGGAACGACGAGGGGCGCGGCCGCGAAGGCGTCGCGGGCCGCGAGGCAGGCGCGGCAGGCGTCGACGACATGGTCCTCGTTCTCCTTCGGCGCGTTCCACAGGGCCATGATCCCGTCGCCGATGAACTTGTCCACGACGCCGTTCCGCTGCTTGTAGATCTCCGTCATCCGCTCGTAATAGGCCGAGAGGAGTTCCGTGATCGTGCCGGGCGGAAGCTTCTCTGTGACGGCGGTGAAGTCGCGGACGTCGCTGAACACGACGGTGACTTCGCGCCGGACACCGTCGATCCGCGCCTCGCGCCCGGATTCGATCAGATCGCGGACGATGTCGGCCGGCACGTAGCGCATGAAGGTCGCCAGCGCCGAGCGCATGGTTTCGATCGCCCCCTGCAGCCGGTCGATCTCCGAGATCGCGCTGTGCGTCGCCGGGGAGGGCGAAAAATCGTTGCGGCAGATGCGGCGGGCGGCTTCCTCCACCGCGAGAACGGGCCCGGCGATCCGCGTCGAGAGGAACAGCGCCAACAACGCCGCCGCCGCGATCATGATCGGAAACAGCGTGAGCAGGGCGGACTGCAGTTCTTCCGCCGGGGCGAGGATCTCATCGCGCGGCGTCGCCACGACGATCCGCCAGGCGTCCGGCGTCTCGGCGATCCGCACCGGCGCGGACGCCCGGATCCATCGGCCGTCCTCTCCTGCGGTCGCGTTCCCGTCGTCGCTCGCGGCGATCGTCGCGCCTTTCCCGTCGAGCAGGACGAGCGTCGATCCCGGCGTCGGCCTGCGTTCCCGCAGAAATTCGCGCAGACCGTCGAGCGTCACGTCGCCCGCGATCACGGCGTCGCCCGCGGGCGTCGCACGGGAAAGCGTGACGCCGAGAACGTCGAGGCTCTGGAACCGATACGGTTCCATCCTCGCGGTGCCGGGGCTCGTCGTCGCCGCGCGATACCAAGGCCGTTCGCGCGGATCGTAATCGGCGCGTGCGGTGACGCCCTCGCCCGCAAGGGGCGTTCCGTCTTCGGCGAAGAAGCGGATGCGCTCGGTCGTGCGGCCCGTGGAGGGCGCGAGGCTCTGGACCGCGTAATGCGCACCGGGCGGTGCGCCGGGCAGGGCCGCGGCGCCCTTGCGGACGAGAAGCATGTCGCCCGTCCTTCGGGTCGCATAGAAGGCCGTGATCCGCGGTTCGGATGCGAGGATCGCGAAGAAGGCGGGCAGCCGCGCTTCGCGCTCGGTTTCCGTGCGGGCCGTCGCGACGGGGTCGAACCGCATCAGACCGACCGCGGCCGCGAGCGGATCGAACATCGCGGAGACCCGGAGGCTCGTCTCGTCGGCGATGCGACGGACCTGGTCGGCGGCCTCCCTCTCGACGAGGCTCACGATCCGACCGTATGTGAACAGCGCGATCGGCAAGGCGGCGGACAGCAGCAGTGCGGCGAAGGCCGCGACGAGCCAGGTGCGAACCGATCGGCGGAACCGGGCCGGTTGCGGGGCCGTCGATCCGGCGGCGTCCGTCTGCATGGGCTCCACGGACCGCATTCCGCCCTGCGCTCAGGCCGCGCCGAGCGTGACGGCGATGCGCCGACGGAGTTCCGCGGGTTGCGTCAGGACGAGTCCGCCGCGTTCGGGGTCGGCCAGCCCTTCCTCCTTCATGCGGTTGAGCTCGCGATTGACCTGTTCGCGACGGCAACCGATCCGGGCGGCGAGATCGTGCTGGAACGGCGGCGGCGAGACGATCAACTCCTCGCTGCGACCCTTGCGGGGCGAGGCCATGCGCAGGAGTTCGGAATAGAGCCGGTGCCGGACGTCGAGGGTCCGGGTTTCGAACAGGCGCTCGTTGAGCAGGCGGATCCGGTCGGCGAGGCGTCCCATCAGCCGGAGAGCGATGTCCGGCGACGCGGCGAGGATCTCGCGGAAGACCGGCGCCGGAACGATCAGCAATTCGGTGTTGTTCAGCGCGGTGACGTTGGCCGACCGCAGCGCGCCGTCGATCGCCGCGAGCTCGCCGAAGAAATCGCCCGCCGAACAATCGCCGAGGATCATCTCCTTGCCCGCCGGCGTCCGGACGAGGATGCGGACCGCCCCCGACAGGATGAAGAAGACGGAAGACGACTCGTCGTGGAAATCGAGGATCAGGCTGCCTTCGGCGACCTTCTTGTGTTGCAGACGGCCTTCGAAGCGCGCCGCCTGCTCCGCGGAAAGTCCTTCGAAGAAGGGGACATTGACCATACTGCTCAAACGAACCTCATGACCGCTCTACGCAGAATGACGCCGCGTCGTTCATGTCCGATTTCAAGCATCGATAGCACGGACGACTTGCATCGAACAAACAAGATCGGCGGCCGGCGGCGTCGTCGAAGCCTCCGAGATCGCGATCGACGAGGCCGCATTTCGGACTGCCGCCGAACGATCGAGCTTCCGGCGGATGAAACGGATCGCTCAACCCATCAGAAGGACGGGATCGTTGCGGTCCGTCCGGGTCTCGAGCTCTCGAAGTCGGTTCTCGGCGCGCTCCTCGAGCCGTCGGCGCAGGCGAACGGCGGCATCGAGGAGATCGTTCGTCATCCGCGCGAGCAACGGCGCGTCGAGGCGGTCCGCCGCGATCCGCGCGGTCAGCACGAGTTTTTCGCGTCGGGCGTCGAACCCGATTGCGCCGCCGCGGGTCTCCACGGCATAGGCGTTCATCTCCATGCAGAGCGCGAAGAGTTCGGCCCGCAGGCCCCGGACGGCGTCCACGGACATCAGATCGACGGCGATGAAGACGTCTCCGCTCTCCGGCAGGCCGAAGAGGGAGAGTTCCGCGCCGCCGCCGACGGGGATCGTGCAGGCCGATGCGGCCTGATCGTAGAAGGCTTCGGGGAGCCCCTCGGCCTGCATCCATTCCCGGATAAGTCGTTCCGTTTCCGTCATGGCTTCCGATGTACCCGATCCGCGCCGCGGTGTTGAAGGGAAGGCCCGGGACGGGCCCGTCCGCATTCGTTCGTCGTTCCTGTTCGACGCCCGATCAATCCTCTTCCGCCTCCGCGAAGATCCTCGCGAGGTTGAGGCGCGAGGCCGCGAGCCTGCGATCCGCCTCCTCGTTGCCCACCGGCGGCAGAAGGCTCGCACGAATCCCCTTGAAGGCGCTCGGCTGCCGAACCGCCTCGACGGGGCGTGCCTGCGGGGCTCTCACGAAGGAAGAGCGGGCGGCTCGCGCCGACGCCGACGACGTCCCGAGGTCTTCGATCAGCGCGGCCACGGAACGCTCTCCGACCTCGGACCCCCGCGAACCGAGCGACGCCGCGTCTTCCGCTGCGGCTCTCGGAGGGGTGCGGGGTTCCTTCCGCCAGCCCTTGAACACGTTCAGCACCATCCTTCCCATGTTCCGGAAGGAATTGCCGACGAGCCCGAGGCTCATGCCCTGCGTGGAGGAGACGCGATCCTTGTAGAGCGCCTCCTGCAGGTTCTTCAAGGCGTCCTCGGGCTTCGTCTCGGCCTGAAGGAGCACGGCGAGGATGCGCCTCTCGGGGATGCCGAGTTCCTTCAGATAGCCGCGGATCGCCGCCTTCTCCGCGTCGGTCCCGTTCGCGAGGAGCTGAAGGACGGTGCGTTCCGTCAGGCCGATATTGTCCGCCGCGCCGTAATCGGCGGGCTCGCCGGAGGCATAGATCTCCGCCGCATCCTCGGAGCGGTCGGGTTTGCGCAGCTCTTCGAGCATGGCCTTGTGCCGCGAGTCGCGAACCGACATCGCGATGTCGACCGCCGCGGACGCGATGCCGAGAGCCGGATTGGCGACGGCGAGGCCGAGGCCCGCCGTTCCGACCGCCAAGGCGACGCCGGTGGCGAAGGTCGCCCCCGCCACGGCGGCGGAAGCCAGATCCCGACCGCCCTTGATCAGGCGTTCGCGTTCGACATGGCTGCCGAGGCCTTCCAAAAGCGGCTTGAGCTTCGCGGCATCGGATTCGGGAACGCCCTCGAGGGTCTTGTCGAGATTCTTCGCCGCGCCGCGGAGATTGTTGAGCGCGGTGATGCCGCCCTGAACCTTGACGGCCCCGTCGACCATCTTCACGCCTTCCACGGCGGTTCCGAGGAAGGGCACCCATTTGGCGCCGGCGGCGGTGGCGATTCCGGCGGTTCCCTCGGCCGTGGTGATCAGCGCCTTCTTGAGAAGGATGACCCGCTCGTTCGAGAGGCCCTCGCCCTTCGCATAGGCGTTGAGGAAGGCGGGTGTCGCCATGCTCTTCAGCGCTTCGACCCGATCCCCTTCGGGGAGACCTTCCGGAGCCTTGCCCATGTCGAACCTCACGACCCCTTCGGCGGGGTCGTAGGCGTCCATCATCGCCTTGAACAGCTCATATTGGGCGCGGTCCTCCTTGGCGATGCGGCGCGTCTCGCCCAGTTCCGCCCCGATCTGCACGAGCGCCAGCGCCTTCATGCCGCCGCCCACGCCGCCCATGACGCGTCCGGCCGTGACGATGCCCGCGGCCTTGTCCGTTCCGGCGGCCTTGGCGGCGGTCTTCATGGTCTGGGACGCGGTCTTGTTGACGATCGCGAGGCCGACGGGCACGGATTTCAGCGCCTTCATCGGCTTGCCGGCCGCAAGGTTGAAGCCGTCGGATTTGATGACGTCCTTCAGTTTCGAAGGCGTCGGCGCCGTCAGGGACACGGCCTGAGAAGGCGCGATTTCGAGCCCGCTGCGCGGCTTGCCGACCTTCTTCGACGAGGACGAATCGGCCTCGGGGGCCGTGGTCGGAGCGATGCCGCCCGCGCGGACGGTCTTGTCGAGCGGAGCCATCAGCGGTCTCCCTTTTGCGTTTCGGTCGTTGCCGTTTCGAGAAGAGCGGAAGCCTCGTCGTGGCTTATCTCGCCCGCGAGCCACGCCGCGAGCGGCGCCAGGACGAAGGCGCAGGCGCGCCTCCCGATCAGCACGAATTCGAGGGCGAGAGCCTCGAGATCCGCCTCGCGGCATCCGCCATGGACCGAGAAGCCGAGCTCGTCCCGGAAAAGGAAGAGCCTTGCGGGGAGCGCCACGCGATCGGCCCGTGCGAGCAACCGCTCGATCTCGGCCGTCCGCGTGCCCGTATCGGCCGTGACGGAGCAGGTGAAGGCGGCCTCCAGCGCATCGGGGCCCGCCTCGCGGATCATCAAGGTGCCCGACAGACCGGGCACCGGATCGACCTGCAGAAGGCAGGTCCAGTCTCCGAACGGCGCAAGCGCTTCGACCCGAAGATCGGCGGCGCGGAGCGCGCGGACGAGGGCGTCGACGTCAGGCATCGTCGTTCTCCTTGGCGGCGAAGGGCCGGAGGATGAAGGCGGCGGCTTCGGCATCCGCTTCCGAGAGATCATCCGCGACGATCCGACGAAGCGCCGCCCGACAGGCCTCGACGTTCTCGCCCAGCGCCGTCAGCAGCGCGGGGAACACGGCCTCGCCGCCGGGGTAGAAGACGGAAGCATGGGTGAGCAGAGCCTCGTCGCCGTCGACGACCAGGCCGAAGGGTTGATTGAGGAGGCGGAACACGCGGGAGAAATGCCGGGCCGCGGGGAGGTTCTTTTCCGGGACCGCGACGCCGAGATCCACGGCCATATAGGGATGGACCGAGTCCGCCCCGTCCGGCCCCGGTGCGCTCAGAACGGTCCCTTCGAGAAGACCGTCCTCCGCAGTCAGCGCGAAAGTCGTGAGGAGCCGATTCCCGGATGCGAGCGTCTCGGACGCGACCGCACGCGCCGAAAGCGCCGATCGGAAGGCTTCCGCGAAATACCCGTTGATCGGTGAGACGTCTTGCAAGGCGATTCTCCGGTCTCGATTCTTCTACCGGACGATCATGACGACTTTGTCCGGTACGTCGACAATAGCCGAGTTGGTGCCGAGGTCGATGTGCTTGCGCGCACATGGCGGACGACTGGCCAGAGACGGGTGGAATCGGCCATCATGTTCGCCCGCGCCTTCGGGGCGGGCATTCCGACCTCCGTTCGTTCCGGGGTCGAACCGAGAGGACGGGCCTTGTCGTTGCGTGCGCGCGTACTGTCGATGCTTCTCCTCGCGGCCGCCGTCGGCGCGCCCGGTCCCGCGGAAGCGGGGCGCTCGCTGTTCGAGATCGAGCGCGACCGCATGGAAATGCTCCGGACCGACCGGGGCGTCGCCGAGCGGGTCCAGCGGCCCGACCGCCGCAAGCGCTTCGTGTCCTTGGCGGAAAACGGCGGAGTGGTCCGGCCGATTCTGGCGGGGAGGGCGATCGGCTGCGTCTCGATCGACGCTTTCGGCCGCTATCTCGACTTTTATTTCGACGGGTTGGGCGAACGGCCGGGCCCTGACGAATGCCGGAGCGTGGACGTGGGCGCGCGGGTGAAGATCAAGGAATGCGATCCGCGCTTCCTCGTCTGCCGCTTCTCGGAGGGCTTCTTCTCGTCCGATTTCTGGACCTCGATCCTCGCGGTCGATCCGCGCTGAGGGTCAAAGGCGTCGGCACGCCTCCGCGAGAAAGAGCCCGTAGAGGATGAAGAGCGCGGCCGATCCCGCGGTGTAGAGCACGAAGCCGACCACGGCCGTGCGCCGCACCGGGCCGTCCGGGGCGAGAGCCGCGGCTCGCTTTCGGTCGAAGACGGAGATCGCCGTCGAGGCGAGCACCACGGCGAAGGCGAAGCCGAGGATCGCGACGACCGGGAAATCCTGATCGACGAGACAGGACCGTCCCGTCACCGCGTCGACCAGGCGCGTGAAGAGGGGCGTTCCGGCATCCGCGCTCATGGCCGTTCCTTTCTCTCGGAAGGGCTTTCCCCCTCCGCGACGTATACCGTTCTCCGTAGCGCGGCTCGACGAACCGCGGCAACTCGATCCTCGTCGTCGATCCGCCGTTTCGACTTGATCGCATGCAAGTCGCGGAAAGTCGAAAACGGCAAGGCCTTAAATGCTTGAAGGAGATGCCCGGGTCTGCGATCTTCCGCGCAAGTCGAAGGGGCTCGGTTCCGACATGTGCGCCGGAACACGCTCGCCGACCGGAAATTCGGCGAAACCGTCTTCGAGAGCGAAAGGACGCTCGCAACAGTTTCCGCGGCGCGACGCGTCGGCGAGAACCGGCTGGAGGAAGAGAAGATGCCGATCGACGGTTTCAGCGTGAAGCTCGGTAAGGCGGCGCAGGGCGCCGATCTGAAGTCGCTGGTCCAGAAGAAGGATCTGGACACTCTGATCACGCAGGCGAAGAACGATCCGGGCTTCAACGAGGCGAAGGGCGAATACGAGTTCCGGCTTCGCCGACTGAACGGCGACGCCGTTCTCGAACTGCGCCGTCCGACGACGGGCTTTTTCGCGAAGATCTGGGGCGGCGGCCGGCGTTCGAACGAACGCACGGCAGCTTATGAGGCCTTGCGCGACCTGTTGCCGAAAATGAAGGCCCGCCAGGGCGATGCGGGCGCGTTGCGCAAGGACGAGGCGCGGACGATCGCGCGTGAAGCGATCTCGCTGCAGTCCTTCGACGAGGCCAAGTCCGCGAAGCGCGTCTTCGCCGGCATGTCCGCGGCACGGGACGACGTTCTCGCCTCGCTCGGCAAGGTCCATGAAAACGGGCGCAAGGGAGCGGTCACCGCTGAACCCGTGGTCGAGGGCTTCACGATCCGGACGGCCACCATGGACCTTCTGAACCGTGCCGACGTCTCCGTCGACGCGTCCGGAGCGCTTAAGATCACGAGCCCCGGCAACCCCGGCCGGGGCGCGGAGAATTTGGAGACGATCATCACGCATCTTGCCGACAAGACGATGCTTGATCGGTCGAGCCCGGAACTCAGGAACCTCGTAGAGAACCTCGTTGCGACGACCGTGCGTGCCGGCGTCGACCGTCAGGCCGGTGCCTTGGTCGAGGCGGCGGCGGGTCGCCGCTTCGATGTCGAGGCCTTTTCGGGAACTCCGGAGCGGCTTTCCCTCACCTTCCGCGTTTCGCCCGCTTTGGTCCGGGTCGATCTGCACATGACGGCTCCCGTGGTTTTCGGAGACCGCAACGAACCGATCGGCAGCGACATCTATGACGCCCGCGTCGAATATGCGCTTTCCGTCACCGCGTTGTCGTCGTCCGGCGACGACTACCGCGTGGAAACTACGGCGCAGGAGGCGGAGTTCGTCTGCGGCGACCGTGGGTCCGATCTCGGCAAGAGTGCGGGCGAACGCCTCGACGACGAAGTCCTGCAGAGAGCCGCGCAAAGGCCGGCCGCACAGCCGCCGGCGGCCCCGGTGAACTACGCTCCCGGCACTGTGACGAGCCACCAGCGCGTGCCGAAGCGGGATTGACGTCGCTCCTTCGCGGCGGAGGGGAAGCCCTCCGCCGTCTCTCTTCATCTCGGAAAGCGCTCGATGAACTCGGAAACCTCGCCCCTGATCAAGGTTCTCCTCGCCCTCGACATCGCGGGATTGGGGATCGACCCGGCCTTCGCCGGATCGGATCCGGATACGCCGGCGTCCGGGTTCCTCATCGAGAGCGAGATCGCGCCCGGCGTCACCCTGAGCGTCGAGCATGACGAGGCGTCGGGTGATTTCGTGGTCCGGAGCGATGCCGTGGTCGATGCCGGACGGCGCGGCGAAGCGATGACGATCGCGCTGCAGCTCAACCATGTCGCGGCCGACACCGACCTGTTCTCGGTGAATCCGCTCTCCTCCGCGCTCGTCTTCAAGCGGCGTCTTCCGGCCTCCGATCAGGAGATCGCCACGATCGCCCTCGCGGCCCGGGCGGCCGCCGAAACGGGTCTCTCCCTCGCGCGCTGCGAAATTCCCGGCATCCTGCTCGAAGCCGCGGCGGAAGCCGTCTCGGAATTCACGTCGGACGTCAGCATCCTGCGCGGTTGAAGACCCGGCGAAGACGCCGGGCATGTTTTTCCACATGCTTCGACAGTCGACCGAAGTCGGAATCCGCTGCGCGGCATGTCGGATCGTCGTGACGGGAACAAATGACTTGAACGGTCCGAGACCGGACCATATCAATTCCGGTGAAAGATTTCCGTTTCGGCGACGAGACGCCGGAACTCACGGAACAAGGTGCTCGATGATCAAGTCTCTGATGGTGTCTTCGTGCGTCGCGCTTGCGCTGATGTTGCCGGCCTCGGCCACGGAACGCGTGTCCGGCAAGCCGGTCGCGAAGCCGATCGTCGCCCCGAAAGGTGCCGAGCGCTGGTCGGGTTTCTATGCGGGCGCGCAGACCGGATACGGCTTCGGGACCAGCAAGTGGACGGATCTTGACGACTCTTCGAGCATCGATTGGAACGGTCGCGGTTTCTCCGGCGGCGTCCATTTCGGCTACAATTACGCCGTGAATTCCTGGCTGCTCGGTGTCGAGGCGGACATCAGCGCCACGGGCATTCGGGGCTCCCTTACGGACAGCGGCGACTCGGCCGACCCGGCCGACGCGGACGCCGCAACCCTGCGTTCGCATGTCGTTTGGTTGGGCGCCGTCGGTCCTCGCGTCGGTTATGCCGTCGGCAACACCTTGGTCTACGCCACCGCGGGTCTCGCCTTTGCAGGAATGCGCTACAAGGGCACCGAAGACGGCGGCGGCGGATTTCGCTTCAACGAGAACCGAATGGGCTGGGTCGTCGGAGCGGGCGTCGAATATGCGCTCGACAAGCGCTGGTCCGTGCGGGGCGATTATCGCTACTTCGACCTCGGGCGTAACAACTATCCCGCAGTGATCCTCGCATCGACCGGCAACGAAACCGACTCTTTGGATGCGGCACGGTCGCAGGAACGCATTCATGCGCTCCGCATCGGCCTGACCTACTCGTTCGGCGACATTCGCCGTCCGTGATCCGCCGTTCGCGCAGCGCTTCCTTTCTTCCGACGAAGAGGACTTTCGAAAGATGATGAAGATCGTGATGGTCGCGGCCGCCGCGCTGGTGCTGCAGGGTTGCGTTTCCGCCCAAGAGCAAGCCAACGAAGACGATCAGATCTGCTTGGGCTACGGTCTGCAGCGCGGTTCGCCGCAGTATGTCGAGTGCCGTCGCTCCATCCTCGACGATCGCCGGATCCGTCAGGAGTCGGCCGATCGCGCGCGTGCGATGCAGAGCCTCGGAAACTCCATGGTGAGGGCCGTGGAGGCGTCGAAGCCCGCGCCCAAGCCGCAGGTCTGCCGCTTCGAGCGTCAGCCCGACGGTTGGGACCGCCGCGTCTGCCGCTGAACGTTCCGGCGTCCGACGAAAAGCATATGTCGACGGGCCGGGTTCAGCCCGGTCCGAGTGCCGATCACTTGGGAGGATAAGCATGCCGTCCGCAGACGTCGTTCGCGAATGGATGGAGATCGCGGGTCTTCCCGACGATCTCTACGATCCCGGCCGTCGTATGTGCGGTTTCAACTTCCTCGGCCGTTTCGACGTGGTGGTGGAAGCCCCCAAGGCGAGCGAGGACGTCTTCGTCTCGATCGACATCGTCAACCTTGCGGAAGCGTCCGATCCCGCCGAACTGCTCATGCGCTGCATGAAGTTGAACGCCTACGGACTCGAGACCCGCGGCGCCGCGCTCGGTTATGACGAGAATTCGCGGATGGTGATCCTCAGCTATCGGATCAACGGTGCGTCGATCGACGCCGCGGCCCTGTCCTCGCTGGTCAACAATCTGGTCGACGTCGCCCAGACGCTGCAGGATCGCCTCAAGGCGATGAACGTCGCCGCGAGGCCCGCCGCGCCGGTCGGCGGCGAAGTCATCCTGAAGAGCTGACCGAGGCGCGCGGGCGTCAGGCGGTCGCGCGCCGCAGATCCGCCTGAGCGATGTCGGCTTGGAAACGCAGCGAAATGCGCTTGCGCAGCGACGCGCCGCCGAGGCGCTCGTCATCCTCCCGTGCACCCGCGCTCAACCGGACCGAGGTCGGACGAACGGAGGAGCGACCGTCTCCGCCGAGTTCATTGATCCATTCGGTCACCGACAGCCGGAAGTCGACATTCACTTCCTCCTGCTGCTGCTCCTGCTGCTGCGGCGGATTGCTTGCGACGGAGCTTCCGCGGGGTCGGGCCAACGACTCGAGGGCGAAGCGCGGCGGGTCGAACCTCTTCAGCGCCGTTTCCAGCGAGAAGGACTTTTCGGACCTCTTGTAGAAGATTTGTCCGATGCTCTTCAGGCGGCTGGTGAACACGCGGAAGGCCGACTTGTCCTTGTTGGCGGCCTTGGTGTCCACGGCATCACGATACAGCTTCTTGCGCAGAAGACCGAGCGCGTCGTCGTGCTTCATCACCGACAGGCCGAAGATCACCTTGTCGCTCAGGCCGAAGGTCTTCAGAAAGCTCGCCACGGCGTTCTTGTCCTCGGGCGAGCCGTTCCGCAGCATGTCCAGAGCGGCGAGTTCCGCCAGGCTGCCGTTCCGGTACATCGCCTCGACGCCTTCGCGGTCGGTCGGAACGAGCGATTTGAAGTCGGCCTCCGCCGCATTTCTCTCCCGATTGAGCGCGAACCCTTCCTTGAGAACCTTGCCCGTGAGAGCCACGCCTCCGAAGGCGACCGCGGCGCCGGTCACCCCGCCCGCGAGACCGAGGGCGAGCGGGCCGCCCGCAACGGCGGCGGCGATCTGCAGGCCCATCCCGGCGCCCGTAAGCGCCGCGGTGGCGAGATCGATGCGCCCCTTCGCCACCCGCTGCGTCTCGGTATGCTTGGCGAGGGCCAGAAGCACCGGGTGGTTGTTCGAACTCTTGACTGCGGCGCGCAGCGTGGAGATCGCCGAAGCGCCGGTCCCGACCTTCCAGAGAGAATCGGCCGTGCGGAGCGCCATATTGGCGATCCCGAAGCCGGGAGCGACGGTGGCTCCCGCCCATTCCACCGTGCCGACGGCCGTCGTCGTCGCCGCGAGCGTGGCCTTCTTGATGTCGATGAGCCGCGCGACGGCGGCATCCTTGCGACCGTCGAGGACGGCCGGACCATACTGCTCGACCAGTGCCCGTGCCCGCTCGAAGGACGCATCCGACGCGTCGGACGCGCCGGCGTCATAGGCCTCAAGTGCAGAATCGAGATCGCTGCGGCCGGCACTCGCCTTCAAGTCCGCCCTGATGTTGCGCCCGAGATCGATGAGGCTCGCCGCGGTGGCGATGCCGCTCGCCGCGGTGGCGACATTGCCGGCGATCTCCGCGGCTTCTGCGGCCTTGCCGATCTGCTCGGCCCCGAGCACCGCGGAGACCATGGAGGCGGCGAATGCTCCCGCCTCGATGCTCGCGCCGCCGATCTGAGCGAATTCATAGACGGCATTGAGTTTCGCCGACACGGATGTCGAGGTCAGGCTGCGGTTCTGCGGCCCTTGGGGAGCGACGCTCTGCCGCGAAGACGCCGTCGGCCTTTGGCCGATCATGCTGTCGGAGCGGGCCATGGTTCCGGCGACGGAACCCGACGCGGGCCGCATGACGGAGAAGGAATCAGACATCGGAAGCCTCCTTGGAGGTGACCGCGTTCCCGGGCGTGGCCGTCGGGTCGGAGCGCAGTCCTTCGAGGATCGTCTTGAACGTTTCCTCTTCCGAGGATCGTCCTTCGGTGAGCGCGACGAGAGGCGCAAGCACGGCGATCGAGAGCCGCCGCAGCAGGAGGACGGATTCGAGCGCGAGCTCGACCAAGCCTTCGGCATCGCCCCATGAGCCGTGCACGGACAGGCCGAGTTCGCCGTCGGCCGCGACGATGCGGCACGGCGTCACGAGATCGTCGAGCATCATCGTGATGCGTTCGATCTCCGCGAGGCGCTCGTCCGTCCGGACGGGCACCGTGACGACGCAGGCGAGATCGAAGATCACGGTCGAGGGCTCGGAGAGCCTGAACAAGCAGGGAAGTCCGGGAACCAGCTCGGCGCGGATCACTTCGACGCCGGCAAAGGGTTGTGCCGGGGCCAGGGGCGAGAGCCCGAGTTCCGCGAGTTCCTTGAACAGCACGTCGGCTTCAAAGCGCATCGCCGGCCTCCGCCGCTTCGGGGTTTCTGATCAGGACGAGCATGGCTTCGATCTCTTCGAGGGTCGGGCGCAGGGCCGCCGTCCGCTCGATCGCGGCCTCCGCCTCCCGGGCGCATTCTTCGAAGCGCTCGTGAAGCGCCGTGAAGTCGAAGACCGCGCCGCTCTGATGAAGGCCCGTGCAGGAGAGGCAGGGCCGTCCGGTCTCGTCGAAGATCAGCGCGAAGGGTGCGTTCAGCGTCGCGAAGACGCGGATGAGATGCATCCAGGACCGCAGATCCACATCGCCCGCGGACTTCCCGAAGGCGAGGAGACGACGGATTTCATAGACGGTCGTCCGGCCGCCGCGGCCCGTGGATCGGCAGCTCACCGAATAGGAAAGGCCGTCCCGCTCGACCGTGAAGAACACGGGCCCGTCCAATGCGCCGACATCGGGAAAGAAACGACGTTCGGCGAGGAAGGCCAGCAGCTGCGGCAGGAACTCGGGTCGTTTGCCTTCGGTCATCGCGTTCCATCCATCCCGTTCACGTCGTCTTCATGCCGGTCCGGCGCGGGCGCCGGCGTGTGCCGGCGCACATCCTCGTCGAGCGTCGCGGTCCCGCCGGATGCGGGCTCCCCGGTCGCGGGAACGGGGTTGGTGCCCGTCAGGGCGGCTGCGGCGGCCTCGATCTCGCGCGACAGGCTCGTTTCGACTCGGCCGATCGGCGCTTCGATCAGGACCGCGTCGGCCGCGAGCGCCGGTTCTTCGACGATGTCGAGGAACTGGAGGGAAGGGGCGGCTTCCCGGATCATCGCCTCGATCCGCGCCTTGTGGATCATCGCGTCCGGATGGAGCCCGATGCGCACGGAGTTCGTCTTGCGGAATTTCGCGAAGGCGCCCTGGACGGCGACGAGGATCTTCTCCTCGTCGGTGAACTCGCCGGCCAGTCGCCGCATCACGCCCGCGAGCAATTCGCCCATGTCGTGCTCGATCGCCGCATAATGCGCGTCGAGCGCCGCCGTCTCCGCCGCCAAGCGGGCGAGCGCCTCGCGCGCGGCTTCGGCGCGGCCTTCCTCGAGACCCTGACGCCGACGCTCGGCATGGACCCTCTCCGCGTCCCGAACGATCCCGGCGGCCTTGGCCTCCGCCGCGGCGACGAGCGCGGCCGCCGCCTCGACGGCCGAAAGGGCTTCCGCCTTGATGATGCGGGGACGCCCGTCCCATCGCATCCCGAAGGCCGCGACGCTCAGATATTCCGCCGGTTCGGCCATTTCCGTTCCCAGATCCTGAAGAGCATTTCGCGATGGACGGGCTGCATCGAGAAGGCGGGTACCTCGCCGCGCGCGGGCGGACGCCTGAAATGCAGCAGGGCGACCCAGACCGGACCCGCGCCCTTGACGAGCTCTTCCACGATCGCGGCGCCGAATCCCGCCAGCGACGCGCGGGCTTCCTCGTCTCCCCGGTCGAGCGCGTCGGCGAGGACGCGGTCCGCGTCGCAGAGCGTCGCCAGTTCCGGATAGAAGAACTGCGCCTCCCCGAACGCCGGTTCGGCGGCTTCCCGCGACAGGATCCTGCGGATCCGCTCCACCGCGGCCTTGGTCACGTTCCGGGCGATCGGTACGTGAAGCGCCGCGGCGGCCGCCGTGATCGCGAAGGCGTCCAGCGCCGCGGGTTCGGCCAGCGCGATGTCCGCCGCGAGCCGCGCGGCCCGGTCGGGCGCGAGGGCGCGACGCCAATCGGCGTCGGAAAGAGGGCGCAGGCGAGCGGCGAGGCAATCGAAGACATAACGGTCGATCGTCTCGGCGAGCGGACCGAACTCGGCGTCCGAAGGGCGCTCGGGCAGAAGGTCGAGCAACGCCGCGCCCGCCGCCGGCGCGATGCGGGCGGAAGGACGACGGAAGAAATCGCCCAAGGCTTCCACGATCGCGGGATCGGCCTGCGCTGCGGCCACTTGCCCTCGGGTTCCTGCGGCGACCATGGGAAAGCTCAGGCCCCGTCGTCGGCGTCGGCTTCCTTGCCGGCGCCCGTCCGGTCGAGCAGCCGCCGATAGCCGAACCAGCCGCCCGCGCCGATGCCGGCGAGGAAGACGATGGACAGCGCGATGTTGCGCCAGTCCGACAGGAAGCGCTCGAGGCCCGACCGCGTGTCCCGCGACATCGGCATCGACGACGGATCGGTGCGGAAGGCCGCCGTGGCGGACTGCGCCTCCACGGTGGTCACGTTGACCGCCGCATAGTTCAGCCCCTCGATCGCATTCGACACGAGGCGGCGGATCTGCGGCGTGAGATATTCGATGTCGATGCCCGCGCGGTGCTTGATGAAGACCGAGGCCGAAGACGGTTGGATCTGCTTGCCGAATTCCGGCGCGTCCGGCAGCACGAGATGCACGCGCGCGACGACGACGCCGTCGATGGAGCCGATGGTCTTTTCGATCTCCTGGCTCAATCCGTAAGTGAAGCGGACGCGCTCTTCGAACGGCGTCGAGGTGATCCCCGACTTCTTGAAGATCGTGCCGAGATCGTCCTTGTTGAGACGAGGCAGGCCCGCGTCGCGCAGAACCTTGATCGCGAGCAGGAACTGATCCGGATCGACCGAGACCGAACTGCCCTTGTCGCCGACCGTGGTCTTGGTCGCGCGGATGCCGTTGCTGAGCAGCGTCGCGGTGATCTCGTTCGCCTCGACTTCCGTCAGGCCGGAATACACGTCCTGCTTCGCACAGGCGGCGAGAAGCGCCAGCGCGAAAACGGCGGCGGCCGCGCGGCGAACGAAGTTCGGCGATCCCATCACTGGCCTTTGGTCAGCGAGTCGACCGCTTGGGTCATCTTGCCCGTGATCTTCGACGCGAGGTCGATCATCAGCGTGTACTGGACCATGTCCATCTGCAGCTTCAACAATGCGTTCGTGGAGGTCGACGGTGCGTCGAGATCCCGGACGAGGGCGGACTGGCGATCCGAGAACTCGCCCTGCAGCTTCTTGAGGCCGGACAGGATCGTGTCGCCCGGATTGACCCCGGGAGCGGCATTCGGCGCAAGATCGAGCGCGCGGATCGTGTCGCGACGCGAGTCGACCGAAGAGGCGCCGCCCGGAGCCGTCACCGCCCGCACGGGCGCTTCGAACGCGACGGGGCGGACGAGATCGGCACGGGCGCGCGCGTCGTCCATGGCCTCGCTCAAGGCCGTCACCCTTTCGGCGGGAAAGACGGGCCCGGTTCCCGCCGAGGGCAGACCCTCGGCCGCGAGGCGACCGCTCGTTTCGAGAAGAACTTTTCCGAACCCGGCCGTGCTCATGGAATCATCGCTCCGATCGGAATATTCCGCGTTGCGTGCAGTGTAAGGTTGTTCAAGCCGCAATCAAGAATTCTGTTGCTGCAGCGAGGGTTCAGTCGGTATCGCGAAACTCATTTCGAGACCGTGAATGTCGTCCGGATGAAACCACATGCGGACTGCCCGAATTTCACGCCTCGACTTCGCCGATCAGCGCCTTTGCGACGTCACGCAGATTTTCCTGATCGGCATATTTGGCGACATGTTCGAGAAGCTTGCGGCCCGCCTCCGTGCGGCCCGCCCGCAGGGACGCGATGCCCTTGAAGAGGTCGGTCTCCATGCCGGGCGGTGCGTCGCGCAAGGCCTCCACCGCCTTTTCCGGCATCCCCGCGCCGAGAAGGGCGTAGGCCGTCCCGATATAGCCCGCGGCGAGGCCGGGCCGGGCCGCGATCACCGCCGCGAAGACGTCGAGCGCAACGGGGGCCATGTTCCTCGACGCGGCGAGGAATCCGGCCTCCACGAGATCCTGCATGGTCTTCGGATCGATCGTGACCCCGAAGGCGTCGGTGTTCGAAGTGTCGGCGCTCATGTTCTCTCCATGCCGGAAATCGGAATCCGCGTGTTCGGATCAGCGGATCGTCCGCCTCCGCTCCTTCAGATACTCGAAGCAGGCGACGAGCGCCTGCGCGTCGACGCCGGCCACTTTCTGCCGCACGGCCAGCACGATGCGCCGATCGTCCGCAGCGGCTACGGCGAGCACGCGCCGGCGGGCTCCGTCATAGCCGCCCTGAAGCAGCAGCGCACGTCCGGCGGAAGCGACCGAACTCGTCTCGAAGCCGAGCGAGACGACGATCTCCCTCCCGTCTTCCGCCTCCGCGAAAGTGAGGCGGCCCGAGTCGGAGAATTCGAAGGCCGAGCGGCCCGCGGCGTCGAAGTTCGGGGACAGCCCGAGAAGCCGCCCGAAATCCTCGATCGCCGATCGTGTTCTGGAATCCAAGGCGTTGCGCTCCGTCAGCCTGCGTAATCCGCTTCCTCGCGCTCGGCGAGGTCGGTGAGCCAAGAGATCAGCGCCTCGTTCTGCGAGCCCCTCGCGCCGACTCCGGGCAGCACGTCGTCGGGAACGAGGTCATAGAGGGCCTTCAGGCCGTTGCCGAGATGAACCAGCACGCGGGCGGGCCGGTGCAGATGGCCTTCGAAGATGCCCATCGCGTCGGTGACCGCCGGAGAGGGCTTCGCGCAGAAATGCAGCAGGCGGCTCGTCAGGGTCGTCGGCGCCACGGTCGGGCGTTCCGCCTCCGCGATCAGGCGCAGCGCCTTTTCGATCTGCTGGTCCGAGAGCCGGAATACGGAATTGAGACGCTTCAGCTTGCCCAGTTCCGTGAGGATTTCGCCGAGGAAGCGGGGATCGGTCGAAGGCCCGGTGCTGCGGAGATCCTGCCCCGCCGCCTCGAGGAACAGTTCCACGATCTCGTCGAACTTCTTGAGCCCGTCGAAGGCGCTGAGTTCGTCGAACAATTGCCCCATATGCTTCTGCTCGCGCAGCATCCGCCGATAGGTCTCGCGGACGGCGGCGGGGTCGGTTTCGAGCGTCTGCTTGGCCTCGTGCGCGAGCTTGGCCACGGCGAAGCCCGCCCGGACTTCGCGCGCCAGATCCTCGCGCTCGAATTCGAGCTTCGCATCCTCGAGCGCCGCTTCGAGAGCTTCGTCGACGCCGGCGAAATAGGATGCGGCGATTTCGAGCGCCGCGAATTGGTGGGTCGGATCGGCATCGAAACGCTGAAGAGCGGCCAGCACGTCTTCCTTCGTCGGTCGCCCGCCGCCGCGCTCCGAGGTGCGGTTCATATAGCCCTGAAGTTCCTCCACGAGGCTCTTCAGTTTGGCTTCGCTCGGCATGTCGGGCAGTTGGTCGAGATATTCGGATATCCGCGCCAAGGCTTCGATATTGGCGGCGCGCCCTTGCCGGATCTCGCGCTGCTGCAGCGATTTGCGGTCCGCCCGATGGGCGACCGACATGCCCAGTTCCTCGGACGATTCGGCGAGCTTCTCGGCGGCCGTGCTGACCCGGACCTCCTCGCCGCCGTATTTGCCGAGCTTTTCGGAAACGGCCCCGGAACCCTGCGGCGACGCGATGGTCTGTGCTGCGATCCGACCGAAATCGGATGGAACGGAGGTGTTCATTACGGAACGGCCCGATCCGATCGCACGGCGCCCGCGTCGTAGACCCGACGCGACAGCCAAGCGAGCCCGCGATCATAGACCTGGATTTCGATGCCGTCGGCCTTCTCGACGACGAGCCCGGTCTCGCCGATGCTCCAGATCCGCGAATAGACGTCGATCGACGTCCCGCTGCGCAGGAAGCGGCCCTCCGCGTCCACGACGTAAGTGTTGTCGAATTCGGTGCGGGCTCCGCTGAGCCGGAGCCGGCCGGTCTGGACGTCGCGCGAGAGATAGACGACGAAGTCCGGATTGACCGACGCCTCGCCCAGAAAGACCGAGGACGCCACCCGAGCCGCAGTATCGCGGTTTCTGACCCGAGCGAGGCAGTCCTGCGCCCGTTGCGGCGCGAGCATGACCTCGGCGACGTTCAACTGCGTCTCGCGGGCCAGCGTCTTGATCGAAAGACCGTCGACCGTACTCAGAAGATCGAGCCAGACCAGAGCCTTGTGGAGTTCCGTTGCTTCGGCGGGAGTCGCTTCCCGACAGGCGTCGAAGGGGCGTTGCGTCGTTCCGCGGGCCAGCAGCGTCGCCTTGAAGATATTGTCCCCGGGCGAAGCCGTGGTGCGGCCGAGCAGCCTGTCCAAACGGCTGAAGCGACGCTTTTCCGCATCATCGGCCGGCGTCGCGCCCGACGCCCAGCGCTCGATGACCTTCATCGGATCGGCGAAGCCCTCGTCCGTTCCGCCGTTCTCGAACGGCAGGGGTCGCAGCGAGAGGCGCGGTGTCGCCGCTGCCGCCGGTGCCGCGGGGGAGGGCGCGATCGCGGCCGCGGGCGGCTTCGTCGTCATGAACGGCGCCGTCGAACCGCCGTCCTGCGCGAAGATGTCGGCGGCCGAGAAACGGCCCGTCCTGAGCCTTTGGAGATCGAGCACGCGGCCGTCGCCGTCGCTGCCGCCGATGATGACGGGGCGGCCGGGCGTCTCGCTCGGGCGGGTTTCGCCCGCCGCGACCATCTGAACGAGCGAGCGGAGAGGCAATTTGTCGGAGAAGAGGTCGCCGTAATTGATCAGGACGGAGACCCAAGCGTCGACCTGTCCCGCGGGCACCGCTCCCGTCGCTTCCAAATAGTCGGTGCGGACGAGGGTGAAGACGACGTTCGAGCCGATGCCTTCGTCCCGCGCCATCCGGGTCACGTCGGCGACCAGATCGGCTCCGGTCTTGAGCCTCGTGGAATCGATGTCGGTGGGTCCGGCGACCTGATTGCGGATCAGTTCGAGGGTCTTGGCGGCCGCGCTCGGATCGGCGATGAAGCCGTTCAGTACGAGGACGCCGTCCTCGCGCAGCGCGAACCTCACGCGCGAGACGTAAGGTCCGAGAAGATTGCGCGTCTCCGCGAGGATCGCGTCCGATGTGGCGAGGCGGGGACGGAAGGGCGCCCGGGTCGCTTCAAGAGCCCCGAGAAGCGCCCTGCGCTCCGCGGCGTCCCGAATGATGCCCCGAACGATGATCTGGCCGTCGACCTCCTGCCTGACCCGCACCTTGTCCGTGAAGGGCAACGACGCGACGGCCTTCTCGATCGCGGCCCGATCGGCCCGAGGATCGCGCTGCGCAGGGCTCGGCGCCACGGAGGAAAACGGATCGAAGACGAGGAAGGAGAAGATGAGCGCGACGACGGCCGAACTTGCGCCGGCGGCGATGCTCGGATGCCGTTTCCAGAGTCGCGTCCCCGCCCGGATCGCCGCGGCCCCGCGCGGAAGGCCCATGGCCTGCAGTCGCAGTTCGAGGGCGGAGGCTTCCTCCGGTTCCGGCGTCACGCCGGCGGCGGCCTCGTCCTGCGCCGCGGATGCACCGCCGCGCATGCCCGGCTGGGCCGATTTCCGGAATTCTTCGTCGTCGCTGATCGAAGCCCAATTCGCCTCGGGCGGGCCGACCGATATCCGCGTCGTCCCCAAGACGAAGACCGCAAGCGGCTCGAGGCGCATCCAGCGGTCTTCGCCGGCTTCGAGCCTGCCGCCGTTCGAAAGAAGGATGTCGCCGGCTTCCGCCTTGATCTCGGCGCCTTCGCTCCCGATCCGGAGCCGGGCATGCCCCGCCTTCAGACTGACGTCACGCAGTTGGAGATCGTCTTCCGCACCCGAGCCGATGACGTAGTCGCCCGTTTCCAGCGCGACTTCCGCACCGGACTGCAAACCGTTCAGAACCTTCAGCAGCAGTTTCTGCGACATCGATCGACCGAATCCCGAGCACCAGTATTCCAGAATTGCCTTCGACTTGCAGCCTATTTCAATCGGATCACGTACTTCGAAGAGAGAAATCAAACATCGCAGCGGCGGCGTCCGTATGTTCTTCGATCGATGAAGAACCACGCCGAAGCTGAATGAAACGAATTGATCCGCGGTCCGCGGACATCGTTCGGTGCGTTGCGGCGTCGGGCAAATCGCTGCTACGATTACGGATGACGCGGCAATGCGTCGTCGCGTTCTCCAAAACTCGGAGGGTCCATTTGACGTTGTCCATCGATGACGCATGGCGCGAGGCGGCCAAGCTGGTCGAGGCTTATCCGACGGCCGAGGCTCGACGTTGGTTCGACGTCTTTTCGCGCATGGACGGATTGCTCCGGCAGATCGCCGAACTGCCCTTCGTGAAGGACGACCCGACGGCGAACCGGATCATGGAGAGTTTCGCGAATTGCGGGACGATGGAGGAACTCTCCGACCGGATCGACCTGCTTCTCGACCATGTGCAGGGTCTTTTCCGGACGAAGATGCTCGCCGAGGGGCGTGATCCGGGCCCCGGCGCCGGTCGTCGGAGGCGCGCGGTCCTGCCGCAGGAGCAGGACGCCGGGGCGGAGTTCCCGGCGGACGAGCGCCGCGAGCGCACCGTTTTGAAGCTCTGAGGAGGCCGTCGCGTGACCACGATTTCCTGGACCACACTGACCGATCCGATCATCGGAGAACGGCCGCGCACGCGTACCGATGCGGAAATCCGCGATGCCTCGGACCAGACCTACACGGCCTCTCAGGAAAAGCCCTACACGGAGATGTCCGGGGGCGCGAAGGGCGCCGTCTCGGTCAATGTGCAGACCGACGCGGCCAATATCTTTCCGACGCAGTATCTGGCGACTTCCGGCCGACCCGCCGCCTTCACGACGGCGCCCGCATCCCTGAGCCCCGACGAATTCCTCAAATGGCACTCGACCTATCAGGTCGATTATGTCCGGGCGTATGGCACGGCCTTCAGCGGCGAGACGGAGAAGAACTGGGTCAAGCTCGGCCCGGTCGACGGCAAGACGATCTCGGTCTTCATCGGGGTGAGGGCGGTGACGGGCATCGAGGGGGCGCTCGCCGGCGACAAGCTCTACACCATCGAAAATCTCCAGAAGGCCGACATCGCTCCGATGTCGTTGGCCACGCAGACCCGGCTCGCCCAGGTGCCCGCCTGGTTCACCTCGACGACGGGGCAGGCGGCGAAGCTGGGCTACGAGCCCGTCAGCGCGAATGCGACGCTCCCGTCCGACGCCGTCGCCGCGACCCGGACGAGCCTGAAGTCGAAGATCGATACCGATTACATCGCGACGATCACCAATACCGCCGCGATCACCGATCTCGCCGGGACGACCCGACCGTCCGACGAGGTCAAGGCGCTCTTCACGCAGCAGTACGAGAACCTGAAGACGAGGCTCGACAATTGCGGAGTCTTCGATCCGCAGGCGCTCGTGGATGCGGCGAGTGCGATCAAGACCCGGTTCGACCGCCTGATGGCCTTCGCGATCGGCAAGACGGCCCAAACCGTCGGAGGAATGAAGTCGGTCAACATCAGTGCGGACAGCGTCGGAACCGTCAACGTCTACGGCTATCCGAATGCCCTGTTCAAGGACAACGTCGTTTCTCTTGACGATAACGCAACTATTATTGAAGGTTACGATAAATTCGTTGATACGGAAAAAAGGAATCTTCAAGTCGATAATTTAAAAATTTATTTGGGTAATATTAATGGAATAAGACCGAAATCACTGGATGTTCCAAGAATTATATTTTTACTTCAGATGTCATATAATCTTGCAAAGCAAACTCAATCTGACCAGGGCGCAGAAGAATTGCGACAACAAAACCGCTATCTGCAAGATATAGCGGTCATGAAGATCATGATTCAGTCAACGAGATCCACTTTTGGTACAAAAAGTGATGAATACAGGCCTATTGTTGACCTTCCAAATCAGGATGGAGACACTTCGAATGATATGAGCAGTCTCTCGACAGAGGAGAGGTTGGCCATATCGATGTGGGAAAATCTTGTTCCGAAAACAAAACATCCGATCGAAACATTAAGAAACCTCAATGATCGGCCTACGTTCCAAATTTTTCATACTGGATATACGGGTACATACAGTGGAAATAACTCACAATACAATGGTTCAACGAATTCATATACGAATACATTCTATACAATCAGAAAGATAAATGGCACATACTACATGTATGCTGGAGCCATATCGCGGCTCGCCAGCACATGGGACCAGTATGCGCAGAAAGTGAGCGACCGCACCACTTTGGTCCAACAAGATGCGCAGATCGTCCAGAACAAGGTTTCGAACCTCGACAAGGAGCAGGCGCGGCATTTCGAATTGGCCAACAATGCGGTCAACAAGATGTTCGATACGCTGCAGAGCATTCTGAGGGCGGGGTAAGCGTAAGATGAGCTCGTTCTGGGAGAGCTTGAGGCTGACCGAGGGCATGCCGCGCAGCGCCGCAGGCTCCGTGCCTTCGATCGCCAATGAGCAGCCCTATGTCGATCTCGCGGAAGCGACGGACGGCGCGCCGCCGAAGCCGACGATCAGGACGGACGCGGCGACGCTCTTCCCCGTCTACGACGCCGCGACGGCGGCCACGAGCTTCTCCTCCGTCCTGACCAAGCCCTCGCGTTTCGATGAATCGCCGACGTCTCAGGACCTTATGGCCGATTTCGTCGACTGGCATACCGCCTGGCAGCTCGAATATCTGGAGAAGAACGGCACGGGGACACCGAAGTCCCTGATCCTCGGCGGCGCGACCTATGCCTATGGCAGCACGTTGACCGCGGTCATGAGCGCCGACCGCTCCCGCGTTCATCTCGTGGAGCATCTGTCCCGCTTCGATCTGATGGCCCTGGGAAAGAACGATCAGACCGCGATCGCGGCGACGGAGTCCTTCAAGAACGCGACGAACGGCGCTGCGGTCCGCTTCAATCTCTCGCCGTCGGGCGATCAGGGCTCGGATGCCGTCCGAACGGACCTCGAGACCCAATGCGACACTTATGCGGACGGCTTCGTCACGACGGATTCGTCCATGACCGAGACGGAGGTGTCGTATTTCAAGGACGGCGTCACGTTGATCAAGGCGACGTTGGCCGAGAAGGCGATGTTCGATCTCGCCCAGATCAAGACCCAACTCGAAGACATCAAGAAGCGCTATACGCTCGCTTACCGCTATTCGACGGTTCCGGAGGAGACGAAGGACGCGACGACCGGGCGCTATGCGAACGTGATCGGCCTCGACCAGGGTGTTTCGCTCAAGAAGTCCTACACCATTCTGGTGACGAACGAGCAGGCCATTCTGGATCTCAATACCCGCATTCGCGCCATGCTCACGGACAACGAAACGAAGACGAAGGGGCGCATGAGCGCTCCCGCTCTCGTCGCTTCCGTGCAGTTCCTCACCAATATGCGCAAGTCCTTCGAGGTGAAGTCGCTGACGGAGGAGATCAATCAGCAGCGCGCCCTCATCGAGACCTATGTCGCGATGCAGAAGGTCGTGAACAACACGTCGGGCAGCCTCGGCACCGACATCAGCTCGACGAAGGTCGCGCAGGATTCCGAGACCCTCACCGAAATCTCGAATTACTCGGAACTCGGCGAGACGGCCAAACGCGTGATCAACATGTTCGATGCGGGCAGTCCCAGCGTCGAACACCCGCTCGAGAAGAACAATTCCTGGCAGCGCCCGAAGTTCGACATGATCAGCGACAGCGGCGACGTTACGCTGAAGGCTTACGCCAAGCGCGTCTGGGACGGTTTCGGCTCGAATCTGATCGACCAGATCCAGCTCATCTCCGACGATACGCAGATGAAGACGAGCCGGTTGAACAAGACCGAAGCCGAACGGAACAAGCATTCGGACCTTGCCACGCGTGCGAACGGCCGCATGCTGGAAATGATCTACGCCGTGCTTTCGGCAGGTGACGTATGAAGATCCGCGGCTTCGACATCGGCGTCGAGAGCATCTCGCGATGGCGGGCCGTCGACGAGACGCATCTGCCCACCGAGGGAGAGCTTGCGCCGCAATTCGTCCCCGAGTCCTCGCCGCTCGACGAGATCCTGCGTCCGCCGAGCCTCGACGAGCGGATCCCGATGATGACGGCGCCGGATCGGTTCGACTCGGCGCTGCTTCAACCGCGGGTCATGGCGGAGACGAAGGAGAGGCTGCTCGCCCTGCTCGAGAATTCTGCGCAGGCGGGCGATCCCGAACTCGGCCTCAAGGCTCTTCGTGCGGCGACGATCCTCACGCAGGATCTCGGCCTCGATGCCGAAATCCGGGCGGCGATGACCGCGCTTTATCGCGGTTGAAACCGGATCAGGCGCCTGAACGCGTTCCCGAGCCCGACCCGACGAAATCGGCGAGCAGCTGGGGCGGATCGTTCTCCTTGAATTCCGTGATCGCCATCTTCTCCGCCGCCTTGGCGGCTGCATCGACATCCGCTTCCTGATCGAGCCGGAGGGTATCCCGCGGACCGCCGATGATCGTCGGGTCGGTGCCCGCGTTCAATGTCTGGGCGCGCGGAGCCGCCTGCGGCGGAAGGCGCTGAATGCCGGCGTCGTTCATGATCGACCTCTTATGCGGGTGTTCCTGATCCGGAACAGAAGACTTAGCATGGCCGCGGCGACGAGGAAGTCCCCCCAGGCGCGGAATTCGGACCATCGGCGGCGCAGCGTATCGAACGCCCACGAAGCGCTCGTCTCGTCGACGATCCCGGTCCCGTCTCCGCCCTGCAGAAGCATCAGCAGCGCGCGGCGGAAATCCTCGGGAGAGAGCGGCGCGGCGAACAACCGACGCACTGCCGCGCTCCAATCGCCGTCCGGCCCCTTGAGCGAGGCGGGGATGATCAGCACCCTCGTTCCCGGAAAGCCGGAGCAGGCGCTGCGGGCGATCGCGGGGAGGCGGAGAGGGTCCAGGACGAACAGGATCGACGGCCCCTTCTCCGACGTTTCCTTGCAGGCGGCGGCAACGTCGCGCTCGTCACGGATCTCGACGGCGTCGCCGGATGCGGCGCCTTCGACGGCGCGGCGATGCAGCGCGTCGACGAAGGCGCTTCCGCTCGCCACTTTCAAGGGCCCGGCGGGGCGGGCATCGAAGGACGGCGGCTCCGCATAGGGCAGAAGCGCCAGAACCAGAAGAAAGGCGGCGAGGAGATTGGCGGCCATGTCGGCCGCGAACAGTCCGCGCGCATCGCCGATCACGGTCGTCCTCCCGCCGTCGCGGACGCTCCGCAACCGCCTTCCACGAAGATCGGTTCGGTCTTCCCCGACCGGGCGAGCTGCGTCGCCAGGAGGAAGGCGGCGGTGTCGGACGCGGGGCCGATCCTCAGGACGGGCGGAAGATCCGGGGCCTCGGCGATCGCGCGTCGGATCACGTCGGAATCGAGCAGTGCGTCCCGATGGAGCGTCGGGCCGTTTTCGATGGAGACGCGGTCGCCGCAAAGGAGAAAGACGAGGCCGGAAACCGGGGCTCCGGCGGGCCCGGCATCGGCACGGAGGGGGCGCTCCACGGCGATCGCGGCGATCGCGAAGATGACGACGGCGGCGAGGTTCAGGAACAGATCGCCGAGAAAGCCTTCGTGTCCTTCGTTTCCGGATCGCGTCCGCATCCGGCCTCACTCCGTCCGCGGTGCGGCCCGCTCCTGCAGGCCGTCGATCGCCGACATGACGATGCCCGTGACGATGGCCGCGGCGAGGCCGAGCAGGGACGTCTCGAATTTCAGCGCGAGGCTCCGGAACAGCGCATCGAGCGAACTGCGGCCGAATCCCGCGTCTCCCGCAAGGGTCGCGGACATGGCGCCGATCGCTCCCGCGAGGCCGATCACCGTCCCGAGAAATCCGAGCATCGGGAGGAGGCGCAGGAGCGACTCGATCTGCCGGCGCTCCGCGAGCGTCGCTTCGGCTCGGTGTGCCCCGGGATCGCGCGCGAGACGGACATGGAGTTCGACGGCGCGGAGGCCGAGCCCGAACCACAGGACCAGAAGGGCGAGGTGGATCGCCGTCTCCGCGGCGAAGGCGTGCAGGATCACCCCCGCGGCGGACCCGGGCGCAGCGGGGCCGAGCGCGGCCAGCGCCGTTTCGAGCAAAAGCACCAGCCCGGTTCCGTAAGCGATGCAGGAGAACAGGAAAAGCCATGGAGAGCGGGGAATGCCCTGCGCTTCGCGCCCGCCTTCGAGCGTCGCGAGCAATTCGCCGGCGACGACGCCCAGAAGCACGCAGGGCCAGACCGTCCGCTCGGCGACGACCCGCATCAGGAGATCGGGCCCGGCGAGAAAGGGTGCGATCACGTGGCCGACCACGACGACGGCGGAGAGCAGGGCCGCGGCGGCGGCGAGCGTCCGACGGCTCTTCGGCAGCAGGACGGCGAGGATGAAGGCGGCGGCCAGTGACGCCGCCGCGGCACGCGCCGGGAGCCCCGGATCCGACGACAGGATCTGGACCGTCGAAGCGGCACAGAGCAGACCGATCCGCGGAGCGAGGCCCGCCGTTCCGATGGGGCCGTTCGAGAGCGGAGCGGGCGTGCTCATCCGCTCATTTCCGCAGACGGATGCGGTCGAGCGGCTGGATGTTCGCGCTCGACGCGAGCTCCTGGTAGGACAGGACCGGGAGATCGGCGAAATCCCGTTCGATGATGCGTCGCGTGAAACGGCGGATGTCCATCGGCGCCATCAGCACGGGCCGCACGGTATGGGCGGCCACTTCGCCGATGGTCTCCTTCATCGACGAGATGATGCTGCGGTGCACGTCCGGCGACAGCGCCAGATAGGACGAGCCCGACGTCTGACGGACCGCGCCGCGGATCTCGTCCTCCACCTCCTTGGAGAGCAGATAGGCGGGAATGACGTTCTGTCCGGCGGAGAACTTGTAGGTGATGTAGTTGCTCAGAGCGCCCCGGACATGCTCGGTGAGGATGATCGGGTCCTTCTCGCGCTGGCCCCATTCGACGAGCGCTTCCAGGATCGTGCGCATGTCGCGGATCGAGACGTCCTCGCCCACCAGACGCTGCATGATGTCGGTGATGGTGATGACGGGCAGGGTCCGGGTGACCTCCTTCACCAGTTCGCCGAAGTTCTTCTGCATCTGATTCATCAGATACATCGTCTCCTGAATTCCGACGAACTTGGCCGCATGCGCCTTGAGCACATGGCCGAGATGGAAGGTCAGGATGGCGGTCATGTTCAGATGCTGCAGTCCGGCCTTCTGAAGAAGAGGCAGCTGCTTCTCCGAGACCCAGAGGCTCTTGGTGATCGGCAGGAAGTCGTCGCCCTTTTCGAAGGGGACGTCGAAGAGGTTCAGGTTCGCCTCGCTCTCGCGGACGATCACGAAGCCGGGCCGACAGACGCCGCTCGCGATCGGAATCTCATTCACCAGAACGCGGTATTCGCCTTCCTTCAGGTTTTCGTTGAGGCGAAGATTGATGCCGGGGAAGGGGACGCCGAGATCGAAATAGAGCGCGCGGCGCAGTTTCGCGATCTCGCGGTCGAGGCGCGCGGGCTTGATGTGGTTGCGCATCGACGCCGCGACGTCGAGGATCACGGGCACCGTGAGCGCGAAGGTGACGGGCTCGACGGGCGCTTCCTGCTCGGCGTCCGATTCGTCGGGAAAGGCGGGAATGGAGCCCGCGGGCGCGATGGCGGGGGCGAGGGAGGGCATCTCCCTCGACTTCTTGTCGCCCGCGACGGACTTGCGGCTCTTCATGATGACGTAGCCGCCCAAGGCGAAGACGATCGCCAGAAAACCGAAGACGGGCGCGGGGAATCCGGGGATCGCGGCGAAGATCGCCATGATGCCCGCGGTGATCATCAATGCCTTCGGCTCGTCGACCAGCTGCGCGCCGATGTCGCTGCCGAGATCCTTGTTCTCGTCGGATGCGACGCGCGTGACGATGAAGCCCGCGGTGATCGACACGAACAGAGCGGGGATCTGCTGGATGAGGCCGTCGCCGATGGTGAGCAGCACGTAGCGCCGCGCCGCATCTCCCACCGTCATGCCGCGCTGCATGGTGCCGATGGTGATGCCGCCGATCATGTTGACGAAGATGATGATGATGCCCGCGATGGCGTCGCCCTTCACGAACTTCATCGCGCCGTCCATGGCGCCGAAGAGCTGGCTCTCCTTCTCGAGCTTGTTTCGGCGACGCTTCGCCTCGTCGAGCTCGATGAGGCCCGCGCGCATGTCGGAGTCGATCGCCATCTGCTTGCCGGGCATCGCGTCGAGCGAGAAGCGCGCCGACACTTCCGCGACGCGCTCCGAACCCTTGGTGATGACCATGAAGTTGACGATGGTCAGAATGAGGAAGACCACCAGGCCGACGATCAGATTTCCGCCGATGACGAAATTGCCGAAGGTTTCGATGATCGAGCCCGCATTGGCCTGCAGCAGGATCAGGCGCGTGGTGGAAATGGCCAGCGCGAGGCGGAAAAGGGTCGTCAGCAGGAGGATCGAGGGGAACGCCGACAGTTTGGTGACGTCGTTCAGATACATCGCGGCCATCAGCAGAGTGGCCGACAGGGCGAGATTGACGGCGATCAGCGCGTCGACCAGCACGATGGGCAACGGCAGGATCATCATGAAGACGATACAGACGAGGAGAACGGCCAGAACGATGTCGTTCCGACCGGATACCGTTCTCAAGAAGTTCTGCACGTCGTCTCCCCGTCCATGCGGCTATGCGGCGGCGTTCAGAGCTCGAGCCTGACGCGGCGGGACTCCGTCCGCGCGTCTTCCGAGCGCCGCACGGCCGCCTCTTCCGCGGCGTCGCTGATCGCGATCGCGTTCTCGATCAGGGCGGCGAACGATGCGGCGACCCGACGACGCGTCGCGGCGTCGATTCCGGCCGGCAGGGCCCGATCCGCCCGCGCGAACGGCTCTTCCCCGAATTCCGCAAGCACCGAGGAGAGTTCATCGGCGCTGAAGATCCCGCGCTCGACCGTATCGAACAGCAGAGGATCGACGACGACCCGGCCGTCGCGCGCGTCGAAGCCGAGCAGGCCCGCATCCGTCTCCCCTTTCGCCGCTTCGGCGGCGTCCGCGGCCGCGACGCCCGCGCCGACGGAAACGGGCGGGGCGGAACGGATCGGGGCGTCCGAGGGACGCAAGCCGGGAACGGAGAAGACGGCCTCGGGGATCGTCGGGAACAGGCCCGCATCGCCGTCCGCTCCCGCGCCGCCGGCACGAAGCTGCTGCGAGGGCGTCGGTCCGTTGGGCTGCACGGGGGCGTTGCTGCCGGGGCGGCGCGGCTCCAATGCGGCCGTCCGCATGTCGGGGACGCGGATCGGGCTCGGAGCCGGGCCTTCCGACATCTCCACCGTGGAGCGGAGCGCGAACTGCATGATCAGCGGGCCGAGATCGACCGAGGTCCGGCCTTCGGCGCGCGCGGCGCGAAGCTCCTCACGGACCTGCATCAGCAATTCCCGGCGGTCGATCGACTCCAGCATCGTCGTCAGATTCTTGCTGTCGGCCGAGCGGGCGCCTTGCGAGAGTTGTTCGAAGGCCTGATCGATGGGACCACCCGCACGAAGCAGATCGTTCGGGTCGACGTCGTCGAGGCCCTTGCCGCCCGTGAAGAGGTCGACGAAGAAGCTGACGAGGGAATTGAAGAAATCGAAGATCGCGCCGAGGAAGCCGGTCTCCGCAGTTTCATTGGCCGTGGCGAGCGTGGACAATTCGTCCAGCAGCACGGTCTCCGCTTCGAGCAGGGCGATCTTCGCCGTGAGTTCTGCCGTCACCGCCGAGTCGGGCGTGGCTTGGGCCTCTTCGGTCTCGAGATCCGCGCGGGCCTGCAGGAGATCGGCCGCGGTCAGTTCGGCGATGGCGTCGATCTCGTCCGCCGTCGACGTCTCGGTCACCGTGCCGTTCGTGAAGACGGAGTTCGCCGCCACCGCGGCGGCGAAGTCTTCGGAGGCGGAGGTCGCTCCGGCCGCGCCCGTATCGACTTCGTCCAGACGGAGCAGCATGAGGCCGTGGCCCGCGCGTTCGGAGGCCGCTCGGTTGCGCAGCCGCTCCGCCGCCGAGGCGTCGATCGCGTCGACGATGTCGATGAGCGCCGAACGGATCCGACCGTCGTCCGACGAGCCGTCGACGGCGGGGAGGCCCAGATTTTCGAAAGTGCGCGCGTTGCGGAAGATGCTCGCATAATCCGCCCCGGTGACCACGCCGTTCTCGGCGAGCGCGCTCGATGCGGCCGCCGACGTCGCCGTCAGGAGTTGATAGGCGACGGCCGTCACCGCAGAGGGTCCGGATACGTCCTGAATGCCGCCGGTCAAAGCATGCCCCCGTCCGCCTTTCGGGCCAGCCCGAATCGTTCACGCTCGATCATGGTTTCTCTCGATCTCTTCGTCGACTTGACCGGCGAAGTATTCAAGAATTTCCGTTCCCAGCGTGTTCAGCAGCGCACAGTAGCAGCCCAAAGCGAAAAGCAGAGTCCTTTTGAGGCGTCGGCTTGCCGCATGTTCGTCGACATAGGCCGACAGGGCATCGAGGCCCGAGGATCTTTCCTCGCCTTCGTCGTCCGCCGAGTCTTCGTCTTCGGTCCGGTCGTCGTCATCGAGTTCCAACGGTTGCGCGTGCGGTCGCCGTCTTTCGAGCAACGGGACGAAACGCGAGGTCGGCCAGCCCTTGTGCATTTCGGCGTTCACGAGGAGCGCGAGTTCGAGCGCGAGGCCCGCCGGTTCCAGACGTGGAAGGCGATCCGGCGCGGGTCTCAGGGGCGTGCTCGCCTCGGTCGCCGGGCGACCGGACGAAATCGACGTCTCGGGTTCCGGTCCGGCCGACTCCGTCGGGCGCGGCGGGAGCCTTTCGGCGGAATTCGCTTCCGAGCGATCGGGCGCCGGCGCTCCGGGTGCGGGCGAGGGCGCATTCGCTTCGGCATCCCGCGGGCCGCGCGGACTTTTCGGGTCGGGCGCATCCGGACCTGCGGCGGTTCGCCCGATCGCAAGGATCAGCCGCCCGCGCGCCGGCGTCGGAACTGCGGCGTCGGCGGTTTCCGCGACGCCGGACGGCTCGTCCGTCTCGCGCGGGTCGGGAACGGGCGGCATCGGCGTCGAGGCCTGCGGCGCGATCGGCGCGGCGCGGGCGGGGAGGGGGAGGGGAAGCACGCCTTGCGGGACCGCCGATCGTTCGGCGCCCGGAAGCCCGTAATCGGCGGGGCGGGGCGCGTCGGGAAGGCCGGGGCGCGCGGCGGTCGGGAGCGATCGGATGTCCGGCCGCATGGGCGCGGACGTGCCGGGAGAGGGCGGGGCGGCGGGAGAAGCGGGCGCATCGGCGCCGGGAGGGCCCGAGGCCCAATCCGTCTGCCGGGCCAGAAACTCGGACACCATCAGCTCGAACCGTCCGATCGACGGCCCGCCCGGCGGTTCAGCCATTGCGGCCGCCCGTGGTCGCGGCTTCGAGGGCGGGCGCGATCCGCTCGACGCGCCGGCGCATGTAATCGGTCACGTCCTCGCCGGCGGCCGCACGAAATCTCCGCAGGGACGCCGCGGCCCCTGACCTGTCGCCCGCCTCGACCGCAAGCTCCAATTCCTGGAAATGCAGAGGGGCCCAGTCGGGCTTCAGCCGCCCGAGGGTCTTCAGCACGATCGCCGCCTTGTCCGGCCGCCCCGCGGAGCGCTCGGCCAGCGCCAGCCCGAACCAGTAGGCATGGTTGTCGGGCGCGAACAGCGCCAATGCGCCGAACAGTCGGCACGCCTTCTCGTGATGGCCGGCTCCCAGATGCCGCGAGGCGAGGGCGTAGATCGCGTCGAGCCGTTCGGACGTGACGCCGAGCGTCTCGGCGATCGTCATCCCCTTCATCAGGCCCGCATGGATCTCCGCGCCGCGCAGACCGACGGAGTCCGCGAAGGCGACGAAGGACTTTTCGAACAAGGCGAGCTCGGCGGCATCGAGACCGAGCGCCGGCTTGCCGGAGGCGGGGTCAGGCATCCTCCGGGTCCGCAGCAGCGAGTTTGGCCTCGGCGACGGCACGAAAACGCTCGATCTCTTCGAGAAGGTCGGCGTGTCCGGCTTCGCGCGCACAGTCTTCGGCGGTCAAGAAGTCGTCGAGCGCCGGTTCATAAGATCCCATGGTGAAGAGCGCCTTCCCGCCGATGAACCAGCCCGAGGCGTTCTCCGGGTCGATCGTGGTGATGCTTCGGGCGATTTCGAAGGCCTTCAAGGGATCGTCGAGATCCAGAAAGCAGTGTCCCAGACCGATGAAGCCGTCCAACCGGCCGGGGTTCATCAAGATCAGCTGCGCATAGACTTCGGCCGCTTCGGCGATCCGGTTGCGGCAGTAGAGATCGGCCGCGGCGCCGAGGCCCGTCGCATAGAGCCTTCCGGACAGTTCGAACGCGCGCTCCGGCGTCATTCCGGCTACGGCGGACGACAGCATGGTCTCCAGCTTTTCCTTGCTCAGTTCCATGATGCTTCCTTTCGCCCGTCAGGGCCTGAAGATGATGTCGGCGGCGTCGTCGCGGGACATCCCGCCGCGCGGAACCGGACGCACCGGGGCGGCCGGGCGACGCGTCGCGGACGCGTGGCGAGCCGCTCTTTCGAGGAGGCTCTCGATCACGCGGTCGACATCCGCGTCGGCGGCATCGACCGAAACGGCGTCCTCGACGAGGAGCGCCGTGCCCCGGCCGTCGGGCGCGAGCCGGAGGCCGCCCGAGGCCCCATGCAGAAAACCGAGGTCGCGTCGCAGGATCGCGGCGATGTCGGACGACGTGCCGTCGCCGTCGAGCCGCATGACCTCGACGGCGACGACGAGGCCCCGCTCGTCAGGGGTCGCGCGGAACGAAACGGTTCGCCCGTCGACCGAGATGGTCCACAGGTCGTCGCGGCCGCCCTCGGGCAGAGGACCCAGCTTCAGCCGGGTCCAGAGCCTTTCGAGGGCGTTCTTCCAAGGAGAAATGCTCGGCTTTTGCACGACGACGTTCCCTTTACTTGCCGCGCGTGACCGCCCCCATCATGTCGACCTCGGTCTGACCGGAGCGATCGAGGAAATCGATCAGCTTCTGGATGAAGGCATCGATCGCCTGCTTCTCCGCGCTCACGACGTCTCTTTGAGCGGTCGCCTGCGCGGCATTGGCCTGTTCACGCGACGCATCGGCCTGCGCCGACTGGGCTTCGGACGCCGCGATCGTGCCGCCGGCATTGACGGACTTCTCGCCCGCGCCCGCGATCGCACCGATGGCGTCGTATTTCCGGAGCGGGGCCGTGAAGCTCTGCATCGCTTCGGTCGCCGTCTTCATGCCCGAAGTCTCCATGAATGCGGTGCGTACGTCGGCCTTCTCCTTCTTGATCGCCTTGGCCGCTCCGTTCGTGGTTTGCCGCTGGACGTCCTGGAACGCTTCCTTGGCGGCATCCTGAGCGGCAAGGCCGAGCCCGTTGAAGACCGACTTGTCCAATTTGTCCGTGAAGGCCTTGTAGTTGTCGGCACCGATGACTTGTGTGAGCTTCGTGTCGTATTTGGCCTTGAAGTTGTCGATGTCGACCTTCGTCAAGGTTCCATTCGCCGCCTTATTGGAGAGCTTGGTCATCTCCGCGCTCATGTCCTTGATTTCGCCCGTCAATTTTTGACCGGCGGCGGTCGCCTGGGCGTTCATTTCCTTCAACTGCCCGTTGAAGGCCTTCAAGGTCTCGCCCGAGCTCGACTTCGCCAGCTTGAAGGCGCTGAAGCCCTGCATGCCGGCGCTGATGCCGCCCATCACGACGCCCGCGGCGAGACTGAGCCAGCCCTGCGTCATCGTTTTTTGAGCCGCCTTGTCGAGCTCCCCGGCCTGCGAGATGTTCGCCGTCATGGCGGTCGCGGCATTCAGGACGATGCCGTCGGTCGCCTGCTTGGCCAACTGGCTCGCGACCTGGATCATCGCCTTCATCATGATGTCCTTGTCGCGAGGCGTGACCTGCGCCCAGACCGAGTCGTCGATGCCCCAGAAAAACTGCAGGTCGCTGCCCGTGAACTGCACCTCTTCGCTGCCGTCGCCGACGCCGGGAGGAACCGATTTGACTCCCTTCGAGCCCTCGGCGGGAGGCAGGTTGCCGGCGTTGCCGCTTGCGCCCGTGCCTTTGCCGGCCTCCGTCTTCCCGGTCTTCGCCGTCTCTTCGGTCGGGGTCGAGCCGGGCGCGGGGGTGTAGACCGCCGGCGTAGTCTTCATATCGACGTTGGTCATGGTGGCCTCCTCAGGCCGTGAAGGTCTGGTTTTCGAGCGTGCCCGCCCGGGCGTTGATCGATTCCATCAGCTGCTGAAGCATCGCCGCGAAATCCTGACCGGCTTTGCCCATCTTCTCGAGCGCGGTCGTCAGTTCGCCGCCGAACTGGCTCAGCAGCGCGTCGAGCTTGGCCTTCTCGGCCTGCATCTTGGTCGCGTCGCCCGTCTTTTCCGCCGCCCGGAAGCCGTTGACCGCCGTGGCGATGTCGAGACCGGAGGTGACCAGACCCGTCACGACGCCTTCGACGTCCGCGACCATCTTGGCGCCCGCGGCCATGGCTTCGGCCGCGCCGTCGACACGCATGGAGACGATGCTGACGACGATGGTGGCGACGGCGAGCGTCGCGGTGAAGCCGACATCGGCCCACATCGCCGCTTCCTCGCTCGCCCCGAAGGCCTTCGCGATATTGCCCGCGATCCCGCTGCCCGTCGCCTGTTTCAGCGTACTGTCGACGGCGCCGAGCAGATCGAGGCTGCCTTTGGCGATCAGGAAGACGCCGAGCGGATTGCCGCTCGCCAGCAACGCGATGCCGACGCCGATCTGAACGACCGCCGAGAGGAAGTTCAGCGCGGTCTTGAACCAGCCCATGATGCCGTTCGCATCCGAGAGCGCGCCCGCTTCCTCGAGCTGCTTCAGGCTCTGATCGATCTTGTCGAGCTTTTCCTTGTTGATCGCGATTTGGTTGTTCGTCTCGTTCTTGATCTTGCCTTCGTTGGACTTCTCGATCTCAGCCTTGACCTTGCTGATCACTTCGGCGACCACGACTTCGAGGTCCTTCGGGGACTTGATCTGGCCCATCAGCAGGGAGGTCAGGCCCTCGAGCACCGCCGAGAGCATCGCGTCGCCGTTGGCGAGTTTCGTGGTGTTCGTATCCGGAACGGTGTTTCCGTCGGCACTGTTGACGCCGCCGCCGGTCGGGGGCGTTTCGGTCTTCTTGACGCCCTCGGTCTCCGGGTTCTGGCCGGCGGGCGGGACGGTGGGGGGCGGGGTGTTGGTAACGGTGGTCATCTTGAGCCTCCTCGCTTTTCTCGAAAGCGAAACTGATCTTGAGAGAAGCGCCGCGGCGCTCAGTTCTTGACGGCGATGACCGCGAGCATGCGATCGGCCTGCGCGTTCACCTGTTTCGCGTCGGGGCGCCCCGCCGCGATCTTCTTCGCGGTCTCGAAGCATTCCTTGGCGCGGTCGAATTCCTTGTTGGCCATGTGGCACTCGCCGAGGCGCAGATAGCCGAAGGGGAAATGCGGCTCGAGCGTCATCGCCATGATGTAGTTCTGCGCCGCCGTCTTGAGGTCGCCTTTGACCTGCATGACCGAGCCGAGGCCGAAATACGGGCGATGATCCAGCGGGTCGATGAGGGCGGCGAAGGCGAAGCTGTTCAGCGCGTCGTCATTGTGGCCCTTGCTCAGATGATCGACCCCGACCTGCACCAGCGCGGCGACATGTTCGGGACCGAGGCCGAGAACGGAGCCCATCGATCCGCCGGATTCGATCACTTCGTCGATCAAGGCTTCGTTCTTGATGCCGAAGCGGTCGAGCGAGCCCTTGATGATCTCGCGCCAGTCGCTGCGCTCGAAGATCGGATTGGCTTTCGGATTGAAGTCGTCGAGAAGTCCGCTCATGTCCCTGTCGCTCCGCTGGTCATCCGATCTTTGCAGCTCATCAGCGAGTTGCGGGGATCGAAGTGACGTTTTCCGTTTGGATGAATGTTCTCTTAGGGCACAAAGATGTCAATCGGATGTGCGGTGACGCACATCTGTTGCGCATGTCGAAAAAATGAGGAGTTGCTCTTCAGATGTAGGTCTTCACTACCGCAAGGGTCAGCTTAGACCAGCCGTCGACCATGACGAAAAGCAAGAGCTTGAACGGAAGCGATATCGTCAACGGGCTCACCATCATCATGCCCATGGCGAGAAGGATGTTCGACACGATCAGGTCGATCGCGATGAAGGGCAGATAGATCAGGAAGCCGATTTCGAAGGCTTCGCGCAATTCGGTGAGCGTGAAGGCGGGCAGGACGATCAGGATGTTGTTGATGCCGATCGTTTCGCGCATTGCCGGAGGCCAGAGATAGGTGGCCGTTTCATAGAAATACTGGAGTTCGCGCTGGCCCGCGTTCTTCTGGAGGAAGGCGAGAACGGGCGGCAGAACGGCATTGTAGACCGCCTCGATGTCGCCCATCCCGACGCCCTTGCCCGTGACCGCGGAGGCCGCCGCATAGGCCTCGCGGATGACGGGCGCCATCACGAAGATCGAGATGATCATCGCCAGCGCGTTGAGCGCGATGTTGGGCGGCGTCTGCTGGGTGCCGATCGCGTTTCGGATCAGCATGAGCACGACGGCGATCTTGATGAACGAACTCGCGGCGATGGCGATGAAGGGCACGAGGGCCGCGGCCGCCAGCGCGAGAATGAGACTGAGAGGTTCGACCATGACGCTACCGCCGCAAAGCTGTGTCTCCGCCGATCAGCGGCGAATGAAAGTCCTGTCGATCCTGACGCCGAAGCAGTCGTCGAGGCGCACGAGCCGTCCCGAAGCGATCACCCTGTCGCCGTTGCGCACGGTGATCGGCAGATCGTGATCGAGGGTCGCATCGGGGAGCGAGACGACGCCGCCCTCCGCCCAGGCCGAAATCTCGGCGAGCGGGACCGTGCGTCCTGGAAGGTGGAATTCGAGCGTCACCAGCATGTCGCCGGGCAACAGGAATTCGCCCTGTTCGGCGGGCGCGGGCGTCGAACCTTCGGCGGCGGCCTCGTCGTCCGGCCTCGGCATGTCGTCTTCGGTCATGGCGCGATATCCAGAATGAAGCCGCCGTCCTCGACCCGACGGACGGGATGAAGTTTCGACCCGATCCGGAGCGCGTCGAAAGGCGCCGTCAGCGGGCCGAGAAGCACGACGTCGCCGGGCGCCAGCGCTTCGACCTCGGCGGCGGGAAGCGACAGGGACGCGAGACGAGGGAGCACGTCGACGGCGATTCGCGGGTCGACGCCTTCCGCGTCGATGCTGTCGAGACCCGCGGCACGGGCGAGCGCGGCCGCATCCGACGGAGCGACGCCGACGAGAAGCGCGCCGAAAGGAGCGTCGTCGCGGAAGAATTCGAGGACGAGACGAAGCTCTTCGCCGCCCGCGGCCGCTGGCCGCGCACCCTGATGGGCGGGCGACGGACCCGACCAGAAGGCCGAAGCCCGCATCAGGATCATCGCGCTCATCAGGCGACGGACCGAGGGGGGCAGAGCGGCAAGCCGGTCGGCGGTCAGCTGAAGGCCCGGCGGAAGATCGGGCGGCGGCGTCAGCCATTCATAGGAGAGTTCAACCCCGGCGACGGCCATGACGTCGACGTCGGGCGAGGTCCAGCCGCGGTCGGAATGGCGGATGCGCAGCGACAGCGCTTCCGAGACCGGGCGCGGCGTCTCGAAACGCGAGAGGACCGCGTTCCAGAGCGCCGCGTCGACGGCGGCGACGGGCACTCGGGGGGCGAGATCGCTGCGCCCGCTCATGCCTCCTTCTCCTCGTCGCGCTCGCCTGCCGGGGCGGGAGCGAAGACGACGCGGATCCGCAGATCGGGGAAGCGGGCGCGCAGCGCATCCGCCATCATCCCGACGGGACAGCCGGTCTTCAGCGCGAAGAGTTCCGACGTGACGTCGAAGCGGATCTCGATGTCCTTCGCCGTGCCGCCCAATTCCGCCGTGACCCTGAAGGCGTCGCCGAAATCCAAGCGACACGAGACGCGATGGGCGGCCAAGAGGGGATCGCGGAGATGGAAATCGCGGACGAGCCGCTCGATCGCGGAGAAGTCGCGAGGGATTTCGGGCTCGGCGGGCTGCCGGACGTCCCGCGCCGGGGCGACGTCCGATGCGGCGGCGAGAGGGTGATGGGCGGGGTGGAGAACGCCGTCTCCGTCGCCGACGACGCCCGGTTCCGCCGCGTCGTCGTTGCGCGGCTCGTCGCTTCCGGCCCGCGCATCCTCGTGTTTCGGCTCGCCCGGCTCCGCCTTCGCCTCGATCATGCGTTCGAGCATCGCTCGGCGGCGCTCGAATTCCGCCCCGTTCCAGGACGAACCCTGCCGCCCGGACGACCCGCCGCGCAGGCCCGCATCGGCGGAAAAGGCCGCGCCGAGTTCGGCCGAGCCGTCTCCGGCGCCCGTCGCCTGTTTCGACGGCATGCCGCGGATCTCATGCACCATGGGCCGCGGTCCCGTCCGGCTTGCGCATCGGCTTGGCGAAGAGTTCCTCGACCTCGCCTTCCTCGCGCGCTTCGGTTTCGGCGAGCATCAGGTCGCGGACATGACCGTGCAGAAAGACGTATTTTTCCTTGGCCCGAACCGCGGCGGCGTGAAGCGCCCGCGCTTCCTGCAATTCACGCCTGAAGCGCTCGACGACGTGGTTCATGCGCGTGACCTCGTCCTCGAGCTCCTGCCGGCTTTCGGCGAGGCGGACCAAGGCGGCCTTCATGTCCTCGACGGCGTCCTGAGCGACGACCCGGCCCATGACCGTGTCGTAGACGGCCTGTTCACGCTCGGGATAGGTGCGTTCGCTCTCGTCGCGGATCCGGACGGCCTCGTCGCGCTCCGCCTCGGCTTCGGTCAAGGCACGCCGCTTGAGCTGCACGAGCCGGAGGGCGTCCTGCTCGCGCATTTCCTTGATCTTGAGGAGGCGGGCGATCTTCCGGATCAACGGGTCAATTCTTCGAGTCGGGACAACGTCTCTTCCAGTGTATTGAACTCATTCGTTCTTTGACAGAGAAAATCCTTGATCAGTTTGTGCTTGGACACCGCAAGATCGACGACGGGATCTCCGCCGGGCTTGTATTCCCCGACTTGGATCAGGAGCTCGATGTCGTTGTAGGCGGCGATCCATGCATTGACCTGTCCCGCCATTTTCTTGTGCCGATCGGATACGACCTTGTCCATGACGCGGCTCTTGGATGCCGTGACGTCGATGGCGGGGTAGTGGTTCGATGCGGCGAGCTTGCGCGAGAGGATGATGTGCCCGTCGAGGATGGAGCGCGTCTCGTCGGCGACGGGTTCGGTCATGTCGTCGCCTTCGACGAGCACGGTGTAGAAGGCGGTGATGGAGCCCTTGTCGTTCATGCCGACCCGTTCCATCAGTTTCGGCAGATTGGCGAAGACGGACGGCGGGAAGCCGCGGCGCGTGGGCGGTTCGCCCGCGGCAAGACCGATCTCGCGGAGGGCGCGCGCGAAGCGGGTGACCGAGTCCATGAGGAAGAGCACCTTCTTGCCCTGATCCCGGAAATGCTCGGCGATGGCGGTCGCGATGAAGGCGGCCTTCATGCGCTCCATCGAACTGCGGTCGGACGTGGCGCAGACGAGCACGCATCGCGCCATGCCCTCGGGACCGAGATCATGCTCGATGAATTCGCGCACTTCGCGGCCGCGTTCGCCGATCAGCGCCATCACGATGATGTCGGCCTCGCAGCCCTTCACGAGCATCGAGAGCAGGGTCGACTTGCCGCCGCCCGCCGCGGCGAAGATGCCCATCCGCTGGCCTTCGCCGACGGTGAGCATGCCGTCGAGAACGCGGAGGCCCATCGGCAAGGGATCCGTGATGATCCGGCGGGTCATCGGATTCGGCGGATCGGCATAGACCGGGCGCCAGGCGACGGGATGGAACGGCCGGTCGAGCCCGTCGATGAAGCGGCCGAGACCGTCGATGACGCGCCCGAGAAGGTCCGGGCCGACGGGCACTTCCTGGACGCGGCCCGTGCGGCGCACTTCGGTGGCGGGCGTGATGCCCTGCGTCTCTCCGATCGGTGCGAGCAGGGCTTCGTTTTCGATGAAGCCGACGCATTCGGCGTAGATGCTCGCGTCCGTCCCGCGGGTATGGAGTTCGACGATCTCGCCGATCCGGATGCGGGGAACGACGGCGTGGATGATGGTGCCGACGACGCGGGTCACGCGGCCGGTGACGTTGAAGAATTCGAGCTCGTGCAGACGTTCCGCGATGCGGGCCTTCCGTTCGGAGAGGAGTTCCTCGAGCCGCGAGCGGCGGCCGGCGAAGATCGTCTCGGCGGTTTCGTCGGTCATGGGCATCGTCATCTCGGCGACCGGTCCAGTGCGGTTTCGACGTCGATGACGCCGTGGAGCAGGGGGCGCCCCTGATAGAGCGAAGCGCGGTTCCTTTCGATCCAGACGAGGATCTCGGCGAGCGCGTCGAAGAATTCGACCGGAACGGGTTCGTCGACATCGGCATCGACGAACAGGCTTCTTGCGAGCGCGGGGCTCCGGAAGATCGGTACGCCCGCGGCCTCGGCCTCGCCGCGGATCCACGCGGCCCGCATGTCGACGCCCTTGGCCGTCACGACGGGGAGGGGCACGCGTTCCCGGTCGTACAGCAGCGCGACCGCGTAATGCGTGGGGTTGACCACCACCGCGGAGGAGCGTTTGACGATGCCGCCGTCGCCCGTCGCGAATTCCTGGGCGAGTTGCCGGCGTTTGCCCTTGATGTGCGGATCACCTTCCGACTCCTTGTATTCGCGCTTCACTTCCTCCTTCGTCATCATCAGGCTTTTGGTGTGCGTGCGGCGCTGAAAGGCGTAGTCGGCCCCGGCGATGATGAGGAAGGCCAGCGCCGAATAGCGGAAGATGTCGCCGAGCATGAGCCCCGCGAGCGCGTTCACGCAGCCGATCCCGCAATGCACGGCCTGCAGCAGGCCGCCGATGTTCTCCTCGAGCGCGATCGTCAGAAGGATGGTGAGGAACACGATCTTGATGATGTTCTTCAGCGTCTCGACCAGATGCTTCAGCGAAAAGATGCGCTTGAAGCCCGCCAAGGGGCTGATCTTTTCGAGTTTCGGCATCACGGACTCGCCCGCGACGAGAAAGCCGAATTGTCCGATGTTCGAAGCGACGGCCAGAAAGATCACCACGCCCATCATCGGCAGAAGCACGGCGACGAGGAGATCGAAGAGCGCTTCGAGCCGACCATAGGCCACCATGGTGAAGTTTCCGTCCCGATAGGACGGTACTTCGAAGGCGGCGGCCATGCGTTCGAGAATGCCGTCCCAAGAAAACCAGACATAGGCGATGAGGCCGAAGAGGGTCATGGTGATCACCACTTCCTGGCTCTTGGCGACCTGACCTTTCTGTCGGGCGTCGCGCTCCTTCTTCGGTGTCGGGAGTTCCGTCTTTTCGCCGCTGTCGCTCATGTCACCGCCCCGATCCGACGTTCGGCACGACTTCACGATAGGAGCGCTCGCCGCCCAGCAGCCTCACCGCGAAATCGGCCTCGCCATAGAAGCGGGCGGCCGGGCGCAGGGCGAAGTCGAGGGCGATCGGGAAGAAGAAGACCATCATGAAGATGGCGATCGCGCTCTTGATCGGCATCGCGAGGATGAAGACCTGGATCTGCGGTGCAAATCGGCTGACCATCGCCAGCGCGAATTCCACGATGAACATCACGAGGACGATCGGGGCGGCGATCAGAACGAGAAGTTCCATGGCCCGAGTGAAGATCGTCAACAAGGCGCCCGCCGCGCGCAGGTCGAAGGCGGGAACGAACGAGCCCGCCGGGAAGATCGCATAGGACAGATAGAAGACGTTGAAGAAGACGAACATGCCCCCGATCGCGAAGAAATAGACCGTGACGGCCTGCGAGAAGAGGATCGCGAGCGGCGAGGCTTCCTGGCCCATCAGGGGGTTCACCGCCGTCGCGATGGCGGCGCCGCGCTGGTTGTCGATGACGTTGCCGACGCCTTCCATGACCCAGAAGATCCAGCCGATCGCGTGGCCGAGCAGATAGCCCTTGAAGAACTCGACGGCGAGAACGGCGAGCAGCGCGAATTCGAAGCGGGGCGGGATCGCTCCCGGCGCGTCGCGTGCATGGATCATGGGCAGGACGAAGACGAGCGCCACCACGGCCCGCACGAGCCGGCCGACGGCGTTGGCGGGCAGAACGTAGGTCGTGAGCAGGAAACCGTAGAGGCGCGACAGGACGACGAAGATCCAGATGATCGTCGACTCGTAGCTCTTGGCCAGGGCGACGAGTTCGCTCATGAGCGTGAGACGAGCCTCGGTATCTTGTCGACGACCGAATTGGTGTAGGCGACCATCTCCGACCCGGTGAATGCGGCCGTGGCGGCGAGGGTGATCGCGACCGCGACGAGCTTCACCGCGAAGGGCAGCGTCTGCTCCTGAATCTGTGTGAGCGCCTGAATGAGGCTGACGAGAAGGCCGACCAGGGACGCGACGATGATCGTGGGCATCGAAAGATAGAGGACCAGCAGCATCACTTGGGTCAGCTGATCGGTGGCCGCCGCGGGGCTCATGACGAGACGGCTCCCCTGGTGCCGCCCGAGCGCGCCGCCCGGACGGGTCTGCGCGCGGGAGCGGAACGGCGGACGGCCCGAGCGTTCCGCCCGGCTGCGCGGCGGCGGCGGTTCATCGCAGCGTCATCTCCCGCCTGAGCTTCTGGGTGATCTGCGAGATTTCGCCGGACGTCCGCAGAACGCGGGGCGTCAACAGGATCATCAGCTCGGTCTTGGTCACGCTGTCGGTGGTCTGCTTGAAGAGGTCGCCGACGACCGGAACCTTGGAAACGACGGGAATGCCGGAAGTGGTCCGGTTCATGCGGTTCTGGATCAGGCCGCCGAGCGCGACGGTGCTGCCCGAGAAGGCCAGCACGTCCGAGGTGATCCTGCGCGTGTTGATCGTGGGCGTGAGGGTGCCCGTGTTCACGTTGCGATCGGCTTGGCTGACCTCCTGCGTGACCGCCAGGTTGACGCTGTTGTCGCCGTTGATCTTGGGTTTGACCTGCAGAATGATGCCCGTGTTCTTGACCTGCACGGTCTGCGTCGTCTGCCCGAACTGGTTGGTGTTCGTCGAGGACGCGAAGGGAACCTCCTGGCCGATCTGCAGCCGCGCTTCCTGCCCGTCGACGACGGTCAGATAGGGCGTGGAGATGATCTTCACGTTGGTCACGGCCTGCAGCGCCTGCACCACGGCCTTGACGGGCACCCCGTTCACCACGCCCGAGACGGTGATCGCGCCTCCGGGGCCGTCGCCCGAGGGGAGGGACGTCGCACCGCCTTGAGACGAAGGCGCGAAGCGGGGACCGGAGCCGCCGAAGATGTTGGTGCGTGCCGCATCGAAGACGTGGTTCTGGATGAACCAACTCACCCCGTATTGCAGCGAATCGTTCAGTTCGACCTCGAGCACGGTCGCCTCGATGGCGACCTGCGCCTGCGGCACGTCGATCGCCTCGATGATCTCCCGGATCTTCGTGAAGGTCATGAAATCGGAATAGACGAGCAGGGAATTGTTCCGCTCGTCGGCCGTGATCGTCAGATTGTCGGAGACCATTGCGGCGACGGGCGCCGCTTTGTCGGGTTCCTTCGGCTCGCCGCGTCCGCCCCCCGTCCCGCCGCGGCCCGAACCGCCCGCCGCGTCCGACCGCCTCGGGTCGAACAAGGAGAATCTCGGCGGCGACGTCTCCGCGACCAAGGCTCCCTCCGAATCCGTCGACATTCGGGGTGCGGTCGGCGTCACCCGCATTCCTCGACCGGCCGGAGCGGCCGCGCCGTCGTTCGCTGCGCCGCCGGGCGCGGCGGGCTCCTGCATTCCCGACGCGCGGGGGGCCTGCCGTCCGCCGGACGCCTTGCCGCCGAAAACCGCCGTCAACTGATCTGCCGCGACGCGGGCCGGGATCGTCTTGAGTTGAATGACCCGGACTTCGACGCTCGAGCGCACGGACGTGTCGAGCCGCATCACGAGCTTCACGACCCCGGCAAGGAGCCCCTTGTCCGAGGAGCTGATCATCACGGCCTGGCGGTTGGCGAGCGGGATGATGCTGAAATCCGTTTCTCCGCGCTCCGTGTAGAGCTGGCGGATCTCGGCGGCGATCTGTTCGGGCTCGCTGCGGGCGAGCGGAACGATCCGGACGACGTCGTTTCCGAGGGAGGACTCGGACACCGTCCGGACCAGACCTTCGATCTGGGCGAGTTCCGCCGGGTTGGCCATCACGTAGAGCACGCCTTGGCCCGGGGCCGGGATGACCGCGGTTTCTGCGGGCAGAAGCGGACGGATGAAGTCCGCGACCTTCTTCGGATTGGCGCCCGTCACCGGAATGACGCGCAGACGTGCATCGACCGACGAACTGGTCTGAACCATCGTCGCGAGCTGCTGGAGAAGCGCCGGCGGGCCGATGTACTGAATGCCGTTGAGCTCGCGGATGGTCAGTCCGTTGAGGGCCAAGACGTCGCGGACGATCGGCAGCAATCGGTCGCGTCCGACGGGCGTCGTGGTGCGGAAATTGACGACGCCGGGCAATTGCCCGGGCGCGACATAGTTGATGCCCAGCGCACCGCGGAGAACGCGATCGAGGAATTCGGGAACGGGCGTGTTGGTGAAGTTGAGATCGACGACCTGACCCGCGCCGAGTTCGCCCCGCGTGCCGGTCCCCGAACCCACGGCACCCGTCGCTTCCGACGCGTCCGAGCGCAGCGACCCTTCGAAGTTCGGAACGCCGGACGATTGATCCTGCATTCCCCGCGGCCGCCCGCCGCCGATCGATCGCGCTACGCCGCCGTCGTCGGCGAGATAGATTTCCTCCGTCGCCGGCATGACCCGGCTGTCGTCCATCGCTTCCGTGATGCGCGTGCAGCCCGCGTTGACGAAAAGAAAAAGCGTGGCGGCGAGCGCGACGAAACCGCCGCGCTTTGCAACGGGACGCAGAAAAGCGTTCCGGGCTCGATCGAATACGCCGAGCGAACGGACCTTCCGCGAGATACCCGAGCGCGGAGACACCGAACCGACCCACCTTTCACGTCGCCTTGTTTGCGGGTGCAAGGCGAAGGAATCTTTATCTTTGATTAACCAAATGGGTAGCGGTCGACGAATATTGGCGTCAAGCGTCTATGGAAGTTGAAAAAATATTATTCGAATTGACTCGTGTTTTAGAATCACGACCAAAGCCGAATCGATGTCCGTGTTCGATTGAGATCGAGACGTATTCGACCTATCATCTCGCTCCCGAAGGGAACAAACTCGGGTGCCATGCGAATCGACTCCATGAATGTGACCGTCGGAGAGGGCTTGAGAGAGCCCAGAATATTTTCTTACATCACCCTGCATGTATTCGTTCTGATGCAGCATGGTTATTTCGATAAAGCATCGACGTGGCTTGATCTCCTGCATGCCGCCGGCGACCGATCCGAGCATGTTCTCTTCACGCGTGCGGCAGCGCTCTTCTTGGACGGCCGCTATTCGGAAGCCGTTGCGGCGCTTCAGGAAGCCGATCGTCATCATCCGATAGAGCGTTTCGGCGAGGTTCAAGTCGACGACCGACAGAAGATGCGCGTCTACATGCGGGCAAGATCCGCTTTCGAGTTGAAACGTGAAGCGTGACTGCGGCTTTATCGAAACCGCATGCCATGTTATCGGTGAAACATGTTCGATTACGGAATGACGAATATCGAGGAAGCCGCATCCCGCCCCGGCGGCGCGGTCGTCATCGATGAAACGATCGGTCGACTTGCTCGTACGAGAAACGAGATCGCCGACCGCTTGTCCAAGACTTCGCATCCCGCCGAACAGGCGCATCTCGAAAAGATCGGCAGAGGGCTGGAGGCCGCCTGCTTCGTTCTCCGCGCCTTCCGGACCACCGTTTCCGACAACCAGCACTGAGGTCGTCTTCATGTCCACGGGTACCGTTTCCTACTGGGGCACCACGTCCTTCGCGAATCCGAACACTTCGGGACTGACGAACACTTTCGATACCAATGTCGGCGAAGCGTTGGACAAGCGCGACGGTTTCGACCTGATCTGGCGGCAGGCCTATCTGAACAAGCAGATGGAGCAGATCGAGGCGGACATCCGAAACATCGAGCAGAACGCGAACCTCTCGGACACCGAGAAGATGTTCTCGATGCAGATGGCGATGAACACCTGGTCGGCGGTGTCCAACCTCCGCACCAACATTCTCAAGAGCGTTTCCGACACGCTGAAGTCGATCGCCCGCAACGTGGCCTGATCCTTCTCGAACGGCATCCTGCAAGCCCGCCGCCTTCGAGCGAAGGCGGCGGGCTTTTCTTTTGCGCGCAGGGAAAAGGGAACTCGGTCATCGGGCCGGTCTTGTCGTCATGCCCGCGCATGCGGGCATTCACGGTTTGCAGTGTCGCCGCAAGGAAGACCGGATCCCGGCTCTCCGCTTCGCTGCGGCCGGGATGACGGGGAGGGGGCGGCGGCCGGGATGACGTCCGGCGGTCGGGGCGGACCTCGCGCGTTCCGGAACCTTGCCCGGCAGGCGGCGTTTCAAGGAGCCTTCCGCAGGGCGGCCTGACGGCGTGCCGTCTTCGCGGCCGCCTGTCCGCGCCCGCACCTCCCGCCGATGAGGATCGACGTCATGGCCACACCGGTTCCTCCGCGCGCCGGCATGACCCTCAGTTTCGCGGACGAGTTCGAGCGCACGAGCCTCAACGGAGCCGGAAGTCCGGGCTGGCTGACCACCTATTTCTGGGGCGCGCGTCGGTTGGGCGAGTTCAACCAGCAGCAGATCTTCGTGGATCCGAGTTTCGGACCGGGCGGGATCGATCCCTTCGCGTTCAAGGACGGGACGGTCGCCATCACGGCCGACCGGACGCCGGAGCAGTGGCTCTCGGGCTACGGCTATCCCTATACCTCCGGCCATATGAGCAGCTACGACACCTTCAATTTCCGCTACGGCTACATCGAGATGCGGGCGAAGCCCGCCAAGGGGCAGGGATTTCTCGAAACCTTCTACGCCTCGCGCACCGACCGTTCCGTGCTCGGCGAGATCGACGTGCTCGAATTCATCGGCAGCCAGCCCAAGGCGCTCTACGGGACCGTGCATTTCGAGGAACCGGGCGGAACGCTCACCAAGGCGAAGGTCGTGCGCGCCGCCATGGCGACCGACATGACGCTCGACCATCACACCTATGCCGTCGATTGGACGCCGACCTCCATCCGCTTCCATTTCGACGGGACGCTCATGGGCGAGATGGAGACCCCCGGGTCGTTGAAGGCCGCGGTCTATCTGATGGCGGATTTCTCGGTCGGCGGCGTTTGGGCGGGCTATCCGGATTCCACCACGCCGTTCCCCTCGGAATACGCGATCGATTACATCCGCGTGTGGCAGGAGGCCTATGCCTTCGTCCCCGAGACGGTGGTCGGAACGGGCGGTTCGGAAACGCTCGCGGGCGGCGACGGGGCGGATACGATCACGGCGGGCGCGGGCAACGACACGGTGCTCGCGGGCGGCGGCGACGACATCATACGCGGCGGCCCCGGCGACGATCGCCTGCAGGGCAACGGCGGTTCGGACACGCTCGTCGGCGAAGCCGGCACGGATTGGCTCCAAGGCGGGCCGGGCAATGATTTCTATCCGCTTCTCGACGGCGGGGATTCGATCACCGACGGCAGGATCGCGGGCTTCGACACCGTGCTGACGCCGCTCGCCGCATACACGACGCCCAACAACATCGAAGCCGTCATCTACACCGGGATCGCGCCGACGGCTCTCACCGGGCAGTGGTCCGGCAATCTCCTCGTCGGCGGGCCGGGCGACGACAGGCTCGACGGGTTGCAGGGCGACGACACGCTGGCGGGCGGATCAGGCTCCGATCTCATGATCGGCGGGCCGGGCAGCGATCTGTTCGTGACGCGTGGCGGCGGCGACGACACGATCGTCTCGGGGATCGGGCGGGACACGCTTCAATTCGGGCCGTCCGCTTCGCCCTCGGTCATCACGGTGACGGATTTCGCCCCCGGTTCCGACCGCCTCGATTTCCGGCGGCTCGGGATCGACACGCTCGCGGAATTGCAGGCCGTGATGCGGACCGACGCCGCGGGCAAGGCGGTGATCGCCGAGAACGGGACGACCGTGCTGTTGAATGTCGAGCCCTCGGCGATCAAGGCGGCCGATCTGGTGACCGAGCCTCTCGGTGCTCCCGTCGCGCCCGTCGTCTCCATGCTGAGCCACGAGGTGATCCTCGCATCCGCTCCCGTCGGCACGGCGGTCTCGATCTTCGTGCCGAAAGCCGTGCCCGAGCCTTTGACCTATGCATTGCTCTCCGGCGGCGCCGGGAAATTCGCGGTGGAAGGGCGGCAACTCGTGGTCACCGGGCCGCTCGACGCCGGCGCGAGCTACACGCTTCTGGTGCGCGCGACGAACGAGTTCGGACTGACGCGGGACCAGAGCTTCACCGTGAAGGCGGCGGGCAATACCGCGCCCTACGGGCTTGCGCTGTCGAACGCGACCATGACCGACGCCGCGGCGATCGGGACGGTCGTGGGCACGCTGTCGGCGGTCGACCCGGACCCCGGCGACCGACTGACCTATGCTCTGACGGGTTCGGCCGGCGGCGTCTTCGCGGTCGAAGGATCGCTGTTGAAGGTCGCTTCCTCGCCGCATCCGATCGCTTATTCGATCACGGTCGCCGTCACCGATCTCGGGGGCCTGAGCGTCACGCGGACCTTCACCGTCGACGTCCGCTCGAGCGCGATCTTCGACGGCGTGACCGTCGTCGGTTCGGCGGGGAACGACGTCGTCTCGCCGAGCACGACGATCCCCGGACAACCTCCGCCGGGAACGAGAGGCGACTCGATCCTCGGAAATCTGGGCAACGACACGCTCGACGGCGGCGCAGGCGGCGACCGCATCGACGGCGGGCCGGGGGCCGACAAGCTGATCGGCGGACCGGGCGCCGACACCTTGATCGGCGGCACGGGCCTCGACGTCGCGAGCTACATGAACGCATCCGCGGCGATCGCCGTCGACGTCGAGAACGCGAAATGGACGGGCGCGCAGGGCGATGCCGCGGGCGACGTCTTCTCCCAACTCGAAGGGATCGAGGGATCTGGTTTCGGCGACACGATCCTCGGCGGCGCGGTGGCGGACCGGCTTTACGGACTGGGCGGGAACGACATGCTGGCGGGCCGCGCCGGCGACGATCTCCTGTTCGGCGGCGATGCGCATGACACGTTGGAGGGCGGCGCGGGCCGTGATCTCCTGAACGGCGGCGCGGGATCCGACGAATTCGTCTTCGCCGCGGGCTCGGGCCGGGACGTCGTCAACGGTTTCGCCGCGGGCAACGGAACGGGGGACGTGCTCGTCTTCCGCGGAACTTTCACGAGCCTGGCGGAAGTGCTGGCGGCCATGCGCGACGTCGTGGGGGGAACCTCGCCCTTCGACGCGGCCTTCACCGGTGCGGTGCTCACACGCGGTGCGGACGAGGTCTGGCTCTCGGGCCTCGCCAAGGCGAAGTTCGCCGCCGACGACTTCCGCTTCGAGACCGTCGTTGCGCCGCCGCCTCCGGATCCCGGCGTGACGGTGACGGGGACTGCGGGTGCGGACGTGATCAATCCCACGCGCACCGTCGACGGTCAGCCTTCGCCCGGCGGCGGGAACGATCTCGTCAATGCGCAGGCGGGCGACGACTTCATCGACGCCGGTGCGGGCGACGACCGCATTTACGGATGGGAGGGCGACGACACGATCGTCGGCGGGCCGGGGAAGGACATCCTGAACGGCGGGGACGGTTTCGATCTCGTCACCTATGCCGCGACGTCCGCGCCGATCGCCGTCGATCTCATCGCGCCCAACTGGACCGGCGCGCGGGGCGACGCGGCGGGCGACACCTTCTTCTCGATCGAGGCGATCGAGGGCGGCGCTTCGGGCGACACGATCATCGGCTCCAACGAGGGCATGAGGATCGACGGTCTCGGCGGCGACGATCTGCTGCAGGGCCGCGTCGGGACGGATACGCTCCAAGGCGGCGACGGCGCGGATACGCTGATCGGAGGCGCCGGAAACGATCTTCTTGCCGGCGGCGCGGGCAATGATCTCTTCGATTTTTCATCGGGTTCCGGCCAAGACCTCATCATCGATTTCATGGCCGGCGACGCGGTCGGCGACGTGGTGCGGTTCCGTTCCGGCCCTACGGACTTCGCCGCGGTAGCGGCGGCTTCGAGCGATCTGACGGGCATGTCTCCGGACGGCGCCGCCTTCAGCGGCGTCGTGATCGGCACGGGAACCGACACGCTGTGGCTTCAAGGCGTGACGAAGGCGGGGCTCCACGCGAACGATTTCGTGTTCGGGTGAGCGGAAGCGCCGAGGGCATGCAAAAGGGCGCGGACCGGGAGGCCCGCGCCCTTTCGAAGGCCTTGCGGCGTCGCTTACGGGATCAGAACGGTCGCGCCGGTCGTGGCGCGGCTTTCGAGCGCGATCTGCGCCTTCGCAGCATCCGCGAGCTTGTAGCGGGCGTTGACGGCGATCTTGACCGCACCCGAGCGGACGACCTCGAAGAGGTCGGCCGCCATTTCCTCGAGCACCTTGCGGTCGGCGGCGTGGGTGTTGAGCGTCGGGCGCGTCGCATAGAGCGAGCCCTTCTGCATCAGCAGCGTCATCGGGAACGCATCGACCGGGCCGGAGGCGTTGCCGAAGCTCACGAACATGCCGAAGGGCTTGAGGCAGTCGAGCGAGGCCGGGAAGGTCGCCTTGCCGACGCCGTCATAGACCACGTCGCATTTCTTGCCGCCCGTGATCTCGGCGACGCGGGCGACGAAGTCCTCGTTGCGGTAGTCGATGACATGGTCGCAGCCGTTCGCCTTGGCGAGTTCGACCTTGTCCTTCGAGCCGACGGTCCCGATCACGGTCGCGCCGAGATGCTTGGCCCATTGGCAGGCGATGAGGCCGACGCCGCCGGCGGCGGCATGGATGAGGACCGTATCGCCCGCCTTCACCTTGTAGGTGCGGCGCAGCAGATACTGGGACGTGAGCCCCTTGAGCATCATCGCCGCGGCGGTCTCGTCGGAAATGTCGTCGGGAAGCTTGAGCAGCACGGCCGCGCCGACGTTGCGCTCCTCGGCATAGCTGCCGGGGCCCGCCGCATAGGCGACGCGTTCGCCGGGCGCGAAGCCCGTGACGCCCGGTCCCACGGAGACGACCACGCCCGCGCCTTCGCCGCCCGGAATCGCCGGAAGCGGCGTCGGGTAGAGACCCGTCCGGAAATAGACGTCGATGAAGTTCAGGCCGATCGCCGTGTGCCTGACGCGGACCTCGCCGGGCCCGGGAGGAGGCAGTTCGACGTCCTCATAGATCAGCTTTTCCGGTCCGCCGGTCTCGTGGACCCTCATCGCCTTCACCATTCCATGCCTCCGCAGGTTTCAAATCAGCGATCCCTTTTTAGGGGGTCCGGGGAACTCGGCAACTCGCGTCGAGTCTGCCATGCTGTCCGTGCGGTGCTTTCAGCGCCGCTCAGAGGCGCGTTCCGGCCGACGACATGACGATCACGCCCGTTCCCGTTCCGCCGCATTCGCCCTTCGAGGCCTTCACGCCGAAGCTCGTCAGCACGCTGCGCGAGGGCTATGGCCTCGAACGGTTCAAGAAGGACGCGACGGCGGGCTTCACGGTCGCCATGGTGGCGGTGCCCTTGTCCATGGCCATCGCCAAGGCGAGCGGCGCTTCTCCCGAGGCGGGCCTCTACACGGCGGTCGTCGGCGGTTTCCTGATCTCGCTGCTGGGCGGCAGCCGGTTCCAGATCGGCGGGCCCGCGGGCGCCTTCATCGTGCTCGTCGCGAGCATCATCGAACGGCGGGGCTTCGACGGGCTCCTGATCGCCACGCTCATGGCGGGCGTCATGATGATCGGCATCGGCCTGCTGCGTCTCGGCACGATCGTCCGCTTCATTCCGCATCCGGTGATCGTCGGCTTCACCACCGGGATCGCCGTCATCATCTTCGCGAGCCAGATCGTCGATCTTCTCGGCATCACGCTCGCGGCCAAGGAACCCTCGGCCTTGCTGCCGAAACTGGGCGCCGTGTTCGAGGCCTCGGGGACGACGAACCCGGCTGCGGTCGCCACCGGGCTCGTCGGCATCGCCGCGATCATCGTGCTGCGACGGCTTCGCCCGCATTGGCCCGGCTTCCTGATCGCCGTGATCGGGGCGAGTCTCTTTGCGGCCGTCCTCTCCCGTGCGGGACTGCCCGTCGAGACGATCGGCTCGAAATTCGGAGGCATTCCCGGTTCCTTGCCCGCGCCCGGGTTGCCCGACGTCTCCTTCGAACGGATCCTGGCGCTGATGCCCGACGCGCTCGCGATCGCGTTGCTCGGCAGCATCGAATCGCTTCTGTCGGCGGTGGTCGCCGACGGGATGACCGGGCGGCGACATCGCTCCAATTGCGAATTGGTGGCGCAGGGGGCCGCCAATATCGGTTCGGCCCTGTTCGGCGGCATCTGCGCGACGGGCACGATCGCCCGGACCGCCACCAGTATCCGAGCGGGCGCGACGAGCCCGGTCGCGGGCATCGTTCATGCGCTGGTCGTGCTGCTGCTGATGCTTGTCGCCGCGCCGCTTGCGGCGCATGTGCCGCTCGCGGCCTTGGCGGCGGTTCTCGCCGTGGTGTCATGGAACATGGCCGAGCGCGAGGAATTCGCCTTGGTGCTGAGATTGTCGCGGGGCGATGCCGCGGTTCTGCTCGCCACCTTCGGACTGACCGTCTTCGTCGATCTCACCACGGGGATCGCGGCGGGCGTCGTGCTCGGATCCATGCTGTTCATGCATCGGATGGCATCGATCGTCGAAGTCACGACCCATGCCTCGATCCTGCCTGACGACGGCCCGGAACCTTCCGGCCTCCCCGCCTATGTTCCGGCCGCGGCCGGGGACGACCGCGTCGCGGTGCTCCGGCTTTCGGGCCCGTTCTTCTTCGGAGCGGCGAGCGAGGCGACGGCGGTGCTCGAACGGCTCGGACTTTCGCCGGAAGCGATCGTGCTCGATCTCGCGGGCGTACCGTTCTGCGACTCGACGGGAGCCCATGCCTTGTCGGGACTCGCCGCCAAGCTCCGGCGCCACGGCGTGCGCGTCGTGATCTCGGGCGGCACGCCCGCCGTTCTGCGCATGCTGCGGATGAGCGGCGTGGACGAGAGCGTCGTGGCCTTCGCCGCCGACGTTCCGCGTGCGGTCGCGGAGGCGAAGGCGGGCTTGCGATGACGCGCGACGCTCGCGGTCGTCGGGGCGGGCTCGTTCAGAGGCGGTAGCGGATCTGGTCCGTCCAGAAGCGCTCGAGCTTGAGGAGCGTGCCGTTCATCTGCCGGAAATCCTCCGCGACGATGCCGCCGACCTGTTCGACCGTGCGGACCTGTCTTTCGTAGAGCCGCGCGACGACTTCGTGCACTTCGCGTCCCGCCGGGGTGAGGCTGATGCGGACCGATCGGCGATCGACCTTCGAGCGGCGGTGATCCAGATACCCCGTCTCGACCAGCTTCTTCACGTTGTAGGAGACGTTGGAGCCCAGATAATAGCCGCGCGAACGCAGTTCGCCCGCCGTCAGCTCCTGATCGCCGATGTTGTACAAGAGGAGAGCCTGCACGGCATTGACGTCGCTGCGGCCGCGACGGTCGAATTCGTCGCGGACCACGTCCAGAAGACGACGGTGCAGGCGCTCGATCAGACCGATCGATTGCAGGTAGAGCGTCTGAAGTTCGGCGTCGATCTGAATGGCTTGGTTTGGTTCGTGCAATTTCACGGCGCGGTTCATTGAGTTGCCTTGGCAAACGACATTGAAAATCTGCGTTCGAATGCCTCGATCAATCCAAGATGCGCTTGAATCCGGCCTTAAGCGACGAAGTGAATGGAGTATTGCTGCGGTACGAAGTGAATCCTTCGTGAAATACGGAGGATTTCACGAAAAGCGGAATGCGTCCTTTTCGGCCGCGCGGCGGGATGCGCGGACGGCGGCGAAGACGGCGACCATGAGCGTCGCCTGCAAGGCCGCGCCGACGAGATCGCCGGTCCATGCGTCGAGGCCGCCTTGCAGGAGCGCGACGAGGTTCCACAGGACCACGCCCCATGGCGCGAGGAGCCACAGGGCCGTGCCCGCCGCGATGTCGGAGAGCGCGGCGGCAATGATGCGGGCCTGTTCCGCGAGGGGAAGGGTCTCGAAAGGCACGGCGCCGTAAAGCCCGAGGATCACGGCCGCGCCGTGGACGCCGCGCAGGATCGAAATCGCCGCAGCCGAGCGGATGACGAATTTGGCGGCGCCGCCGAGCGTCATCGGACCGGAAGCTCCGCTGCGAGCGGCGCGAAATGCCGCGCGATCTCGGCGTCGCTCACGTCCTCGATCCGCGCAGGACGCCAGACGGGCTTCTGATCCTTGTCGATGACCACGGCACGGACGCCCTCATAGAAATCCTCGCCCTCGAGGATACGCGAGACGATCCGGTATTCCATCCTCATCGCCTCGGCGAAGGAGGCGTCGCGGCCGCGGACCATCTGTTCGAAGGCGAGGCGGACGCTCGTGGGCGATTTGGTCCGCATGGTCGCGAGCGCGGCGGCGGCGAAAGGCGAGGAGGCGGCCTCCCGCTCGAGGCGTCGCATGATCTCGATGACCGAAGGGGCGGAGAAGCAGCGGTCCACGACGTCGCGATGAGCGGCGAGAGGTGCTTCCTCCACGGGCGCCGCCCGCGCCGCAAGGGCGGCGTCGACGTCGTCGCCCCGGATCAACGCTTCTTCGAGCGCGGCCATGTCGGCGCTTGCGACGGCATGGGTTGCGAGACCGAGCGCGACGGCGTCGGCGCGGCGGATGCGGTCGCCCGTCAAGGCGAGCCAGACGCCCGTCGCGCCCGGCAGGCGGGGCAGGGCGTAGCTGCCGCCGACGTCCGGAAAGAAGCCGATCCCCACCTCGGGCATCGCGAAGAGATAGCGATCTCCGGCCACCCGGTGCGAGCCGTGCAGCGAGACGCCGACGCCGCCCCCCATGACGATCCCGTCGATCAGCGAGACATAGGGCTTCGGCCAATTCTTGATGCGGACGTTGAGGACGTATTCCTCGCGCCAGAAGGTCAGCGCCTCCTCGTGCCGGCCCGCCTTGCCGAGATCGTGCAGGCTGCGGATGTCCCCGCCCGCGCAGAACGCCTTCTCGCCCGCACCCTTCACGACGACGCGGGTCACCTCGGGATCATGCTCCCATGCGTCCAGAGCGGCGGCGAGGCCGCGGACCATGCGGAGGCTCAACGCGTTGAGCGCCTTGGGGCGGTCGAGGACGACGACGCCGGCGCGACCGCGTTTTTCGCAGATGATTTCCGGCTCTTCGGACATGCGGGCCTCGCAGCGAACGGGCGGGGAGCAAACCTCGACCTCGGCGCGTCGTCAACCGCAGGTCGGGCATGCGCGCAGGGAGAATCGCATGACTATCGAAGGGCGTGGGCCGGTGTTAAGAATCCTTCGCAGGATTGATCGGAGCGGACGAGCATGACGGCGCATTCGAACGGCCATCGGGCCCTCACGGGCGAAAGATTGAGCCTGACGCAGCGGCCCCGCCGCAACCGCAAGGCCGAGTGGGCGCGACGTCTCGTGCGCGAGAACGTGCTGACGACCGACGATCTGATCTGGCCGATCTTCGTTCTCGAAGGGCGGGATCTCAGGGTGCCGATCCCCTCGATGCCCGGCGTCGAGCGCATGTCGATCGACGTCGCGGTGCGCGAGGCGGAGCGGGCGGCCGCGCTGGGCATCCCCTGCATCGCGCTCTTCCCCTACACGGATCCGAGCCTGCGCGACGCCGACGGAACGCAGGCGCTCAACGCGCAGAACCTCGTCTGCCGGGCCTGCCGCGCGGTGAAGGCCGCGGTGCCGGAGATCGGCATCCTCACCGACGTCGCGCTCGATCCCTATACGAGCCACGGCCATGACGGGCTGCTGTCCGACGGCAGGATCCTGAACGACGAGACCGTCTCCGTCCTCGTCCGGCAGGCTCTTCTGCAGGCCGAGGCGGGCTGCGACGTGGTCGCGCCCTCCGACATGATGGACGGGCGCATCGGCGCGATCCGCGAAGCGCTCGACGCCGCCGGACTGATCGACGTCCAGATCATGGCCTATGCGGCGAAATATGCTTCGGCCTTCTACGGCCCGTTCCGCGACGCGGTCGGCTCGAGCACCACGCTCACGGGCGACAAGCGGACCTATCAGATGGACCCGTCGAACACGGACGAGGCGATCCGCGAGGTCGCGCTCGACATCGACGAGGGCGCCGACATGGTCATGGTGAAGCCGGGCATGCCCTATCTCGACATCGTTCGGCGCGTGAAGGACACGTTCGGCGTGCCGACCTTCGCCTATCAGGTGTCCGGCGAATACGCGATGATCGAAGCCGCCGCGAGGAACGGCTGGATCGACGGCGACCGCGCCATGACCGAAAGCCTGCTCGCCTTCAAGCGCGCGGGGGCCGACGGCATCCTCACCTATTACGCCCCGCGCATCGCCGAGAAGCTGAAGGCGACGCGATAAGGCTTCACGCCCGCTCCGAAACGAAGAATGCCCGGCTCGCGCCGGGCATTTTCGTTCTGCGCCGATCGTCCGGTTCGCGGTGCGCGCCGGACGATCGGAAGCGGCTCAGAGGTCGCCGTCGTTCTCGGCGAGCGCGGCGCCCACTTCGAGACCGAGGTCGTCGAGATTGGTCTCCTCGCGGACGAGGACTTCCTCGCCGCGGGCCTGACGCTCGGCCTCTTCGGCGCTGCGGGCGACGTTGATCGTGACCTTCACCTCGACTTCGGGGTGCAGGGTGACCGGGACCGTGTGCAGGCCGATGGCCTTGATCGGCGTGTCGAGACGCACCTGACGGCGCTCGACGGTGAAGCCGCCCGCGCCGAGGACGTCGGCGAGGTCGCGCGCGGCGACCGAACCGTAGAGCTGGCCCATCTCGCCCGCCTGACGGACGATCACGAAGGTCCGGCCGTCGAGCTTCTCGGCCACGGCCGACGCCTCGCCCTTCAGTTCGAGATTGCGGGCTTCGAGCTGGGCGCGCTGGGTTTCGAAGCGGGCCTTGTTGTCGGCCGAAGCACGGAGCGCCTTGCCCTGCGGCAGCAGGAAGTTACGGGCGAAACCGTCCCTCACGCGGACGACGTCGCCCATCTGGCCGAGCTTCGCGACGCGTTCGAGCAGGATGACATGCATGGTGGGTTCTCCTTGGATTTCCGGATGAGGGCCGGGCTCAATCGCCCGGGGTTACGGTCGGCGGCGGGGCGGAGGACGCCCTGTCGCGGAAACGGAGGAAGCTCTCCGCCGCGCCCAGCGCGGCGAGAGCGAGGATCGGCCAGCCCGGCATCACGACGAGCACCGTGTAGAGGCTGCCGAGCAGAAGCCCGCGCGCGGAGAAGCCGCGGCTGACGGCATGGATCGCGGCGATTCCCTGGAGGGCATAGGCCGTCACGAGCGCGGCGGCGGTCGTCCGCGCGGCGAGCGTGAACATGCCGTCGGGGCCGAAGGATGCGAGGACGCAGACGGACAGCAGAAGCAGGACCGATCGCGGCAGTTCGACGGCCGGGAGATCCGGCCAAGGACGGGGCAGACGGCCCGAGGCGTGCACGATGCGGGCCGCACCCCAGAGCAGGACCGTCGAGGTCAGGACGCCGACCGCAGCGCTGATCGCGGGCGCCATCACCGCCATCAGGCGCGCGACGTCTTCGGTCGAAAGATCCCGCGCGCCGAGTTGAGCGAAGAGTTCGGGATTGCGGGCGCGGAAGCCCTGCACGGCGGATTCGAAGACGGCGACGAGGCTCGCATAATCGCCCGCGATGGTGAACATCCCGGCGACGGTGACGGCCGAGCCGAGCAGCGCGACGGCGGCGAGGACGCGGCCGACGGGATACCATTCGATCCCGTTCTCGGTCTCGCGGGCGAGCAGCAGGAGATAGGAGAACCACCACGCGGGAAAGCCGACGCCGATCGCGAAGACCAGACCCGCACGGCCCGTCAGCGCCAAGGCGACCGCGGCGGAGGCGACCGCCGCCGCGCCGAGACCGGCGCGATGGCTCCAGCCGAGGCCGGCGATGAGGATGGGCAGCGGCGCGGCGAAATAGAGAACGACGGCGAGCGCGCTCCCGGCCGTGACGACCGTGAAGAGTAGGGCGGAGGCCAAGCCTGCGCCGAGCGCGATGCCGAAGGTCGAGATCATCGTTCGTCCGGGTGTCCCGCGGGCTTCACGCGGTTAGAGGCCTATGCCCCAGCCAAACCCGCCGGCGACCACCGTCGACGGGAGACGTCGTTCCGGTCCCGAGGACCGGAGCCGCGCGGCGGAGACCGCCGCGCGGAGCCGTGATCAGGAGATCACGTAGGGGAGCAGGCCGAGGAAGCGGGCGCGCTTGATCGCACGGGCGAGTTCACGCTGCTTCTTGGCCGAAACCGCGGTGATGCGGGACGGAACGATCTTGCCGCGCTCGGAGATGTAGCGCGAGAGAAGGCGCGTGTCCTTGTAGTCGATCTTCGGGGCGTTGGCGCCGGAGAACGGGCAGGACTTGCGACGACGGAAGAAGGGACGACGGGCTGCAGCGGCGGACATCAGACGATCTCCTCTTCGGTGCCGAGTTCAGGACGCGGGGGACGGGGACCACGATCGGGTCGACCGCCGCCGAAGCCGCCGCCGCCGCCGCCGCCGAAGCCGCGACCACCGCCGCCGCCGCCGAAGCCGCGACCGCCGCCGCCGCCGCCGAAGCCGCGCTCGCCGCGGTCGTCTTCACGATCGCGCTTCTGCAGCATGGCCGACTGGCCTTCCTCGAGCTCTTCGACGCGGATGGTCATCGAGCGGAGGATGTCCTCGTTGATGCTCATCTGGCGCTCCATCTCCGCGACCGCCGCGGCGGGGGCATCGATGTTGAGCAGCGAGAAATGCGCCTTGCGGTTCTTCTTGATGCGGTACTGGAGCGACTTCACGCCCCAAT
>JAIXTT010000080.1 GCA_027483795.1 Hyphomicrobiales bacterium | reverse complement strand
CGCCTGCGGGCATCCGCGTCTTCCTTCGACGCAGCAAGAAAGACGTGGATCCCGGCCCTGCGCTGCGCTCCGGCCGGGATGACGCCGAGAGGTGAGCAAACCCCGTCATGCCCGCGCCCGCGGGCATCCACGTCTTCCTTCGCCGCGCCCTCAGGAACGAAACGCCCCCGTTCCGCCCCGGCCGGGAATCCGCTACGCCTCTCCTGCGCCATGCGGGAGGAACCGATGTCGAGCTACGATCAGAACAACGTCTTCGCCAAGATCCTCAGGGGCGAACTGCCCTGCACCAAGGTCTACGAGGACGACGTCGCCCTCGCCTTCATGGACATCATGCCGCGCGCCGACGGCCATGTGCTCGTCATCCCGAAATCACCCGCCCGCAACATCCTCGACATCGCGCCGCAGGACCTCGCGGCCCTCATGCCCGTCGTGCAGAAGGTCGCCAAGGCCGTGAAGACCGGCACGGGCGCGGAAGGAATCACGCTCCAGCAATTCTCCGAAAGCGCGGGCGGGCAGATCGTCTTCCACATCCATTTCCACGTCCTTCCCCGTTGGGAAGGCGTCGCGCTCAGGCCGCATACGGGCGCGATGGAAAAGCCCGAACTGCTGGAAAAGCACGCCGCCAAGATCCGCGCGGCCTTCTGACATGAGCGTCGAGGAGGCACGGACGGGCTCCGATTTCTCATGGCACGCGGCCGGAGCGGGCCTCGTCGCCGCCTTCGTCGGCTTCGCGAGTTCCTTCGCCGTCGTGCTGAAGGGTCTGACGGGCGTCGGCGCCTCGCCCGCGGAGGCCGCGTCGGGCCTGATGGCGGCGTCGATCGCCATGGGCCTCTGCGCCGTCGTCCTGAGCCTCAAGCACCGCATGCCCATCTCGATCGCCTGGTCGACGCCGGGCGCGGCTCTGCTCGCGAGCACCGCGCCCGTCGAAGGCGGCTTCGCGGCGGCGGTCGGCGCCTTCATCGTCTCCGGCGCGCTGATCGTCCTCGCGGGCCTTTGGAGGCCCCTCGGCCGCGCCGTCGCCGCCATTCCCTCCCCGCTCGCCAATGCGATGCTCGCGGGCGTCCTTCTGGGGCTCTGCCTCGCGCCCGTGAAGGCCGTCGTCCAGACCCCCGCCGCGGCGGTCGCCGTCATCGCGGTCTGGTGGATCACGGGTCGCTTCAACAAGCTCTTCGCCGTCCCCGCCGCTGCACTGACGACCGTCGCGATCCTCGCCGCCTCGTCCGGTGGAGCGGGCCTCACGGCCGCAAGCCTTCTCCCCGCGCCCGTCTTCGTCGCGCCGACCTTCTCGCTCGCAGGCGTCGTCGGCATCGCGCTGCCGCTCTTCATCGTCACCATGGCGTCCCAGAACATCCCCGGCTACGCCGTTCTGAACGCTCACGATTACAAGCCCGATTTCAACGCCCTGCTGCGCGGCACGGGGATTTTCAGCATCCTCGCCGCGCCCTTCGGCGGCCATGCCGTGAACCTCGCAGCCATCACCGCGGCGCTCTGCGCCTCGCCCGACGCGCATCCCGATCCCGTCCGCCGCCGCTGGTCGGCGATCGTCGCCGGGTTCGCCTATGTGGTGCTCGGCCTCGTCGCGGGCGGCGCGGCCGCCTTCGTCGCCTCCTCGGAGCCGATCCTGATCGAGGCGGTGGCGGGGCTCGCCCTTCTCGGTGCCCTCGGCGCGGCCTTGCAGGGCGCGACCGCCTCTCCCGACGGCCGCGAGGCCGCCGTCGTCACCTTCGTGGTGACGGCTTCGGGATTGACGCTGTTCGGGATCGGCGGGGCCTTCTGGGGTCTCGCCGCCGGCGGCGCGATGACCGCCGTCGACCGTTTCCGTCAGCGGACGAAATAGGACAGAAGCAGCACCGCCTCGCCCGCGAGGACGCCGACGATCTGTCGACGGCCGCCGAGGAAGAACCCCGCCAGCGCGGCCGCCGCCCCGCCGAAGCGGCCGTACCAGGGCACGAGCGCCAGCGCGCCCGTCGGGTCGAACAGGAGCTTGGCGACGACGCCCGCGAGAAGGGCCGTCGCCACGAAGCGGACCCATTCGAAGACGGCGGAAGTCTCGGAAATCCGACGGCCGACCACCACGCCCGCCACCCGCCAGAAGGCCGTCGGCAGGACCGCCGCGAAGAACAGGATCAGATAGGGCTCGAAGCCGGGCGGGATCATGCCGCCCTCCGCCGCATCGCCCGATCGAGCAGGAAGGCCGCCGTTCCGCCGAAGAGCCCGACGAAGAGCAGGTCGAGTTCGGGCCCGATCAGCTTCAACGCGATCGGCTGCAGCAGGAAGCCCAGCGCGATCGCGACGGCATCCGCAAAGCCCCGCGCGCCCGCCGCCACCGAGACCGTGAAGAAGAGCGGCGACAGGAACAACAGCGCCGCCGCCACCGGCGGAGGCGAGCTGCCCGTCATCACATAGCCCACGCCCGTCGCGAAGGCCGACAGCAGCACGCAGGCATGGCCGAAGCCGAGAAAATACGGAACCCGGAGATGCGGCTCCACCGCCGGCATGCGCCGCAGCCCTTCCGACCAGGTCGTCACGGTCGTGAAATGCGACAGCCACAGCAATTCCGGCAGCGACTGGCCGGGACGCCGGAGCAGCGGCAGCAGCGAGATCACCATGGGCAGGAAGCGCACCGACGAGAGCCCCACCGCCAGCCCGATCCCGACGGGCGAAAGCCCCGCCGCGATGCCGCCGAAGAAGAGCACCTGCGCCGGCCCCGCCCAGACGAAGAGCGTCGACGCCACCGCCGCCGCGAGGGGATAGCCCACCGCATGCGCCAAGGGGCCGATGCTCAGCAGCCCCGCCGCGACCATCGGCGCCGGCAACGACATCGCATCCCGGACGCCGTGCATCACGGCGCGGAAGACGGCGGACCGGTCAAGCGGCGGACCGTGCAAGGCGGGACTCCGGACGGGCGGGACGGACGGCCGCACCTTAGCCGTCACGCGACGGGAGACAACCGCGTCGACGGCATGGGAGCCGTCCGTGACGCGGAGACTCACCGAGCCTTAACCCGCCGTGTGGTTGAGTATGCGAAGTTTCAGCAACTTTTCCGCGCTTTTCGAAAAGCGGCATTCGATTTCAGGTGCGTCGTGAATTCTGTTCGGTTCGGCTTTCTGTCTCTCTTCGTCTGTTTCCCGGCCTTTTCGGCGGAGTCTCCGCCGCAACTCCGCCCCTCGATCATCCCGCCCGTCGCCGATCGCCCGGCACCCCTCGGCGTCACCGTCGGCCCGACGGTCGGCACGGGCGGGGCCGGGATCGAGGCGGGTTTCCGTCCCCCCGGCTCCCTGATCGGCGCCCGGATCCAATGGACCGGCCTGACCCATGAGACCTCCACACGCATCGGCGGGACGAAATTCGACGTCGCCGCCGACGGCATGGGCACCACCGTGATCGGCGACTGGCATTTCTCCGGAACGGGCTGGCGGCTCGGCCTCGGGGTCCGCATGGGAGAGTTGGAGGCGAAGCTCGGCAACGCCGATCCGGTCTCCGTCACCATCGGCGGCCGGACCTATACGGCGGCGGAAACGGGCGACCTGACGGGCCGCACGAAATGGCCCGCGGTCCTGCCGCAACTCACGCTCGGCTATGTCCATCGCTTCGACGTCGGCTCGCCTTGGAGCTTCACGATCGACGGAGGACTGATCTTCCTCCGCTCGCCGAAGATGGTCTTGGAAGCGTCCGGCCCGATCGCCTCCGATCCCGCCTTCCGGGCCGATCTCGAAGCCGAGCGCCTCGCCGTGAAGGAACGCCTGTCCTCGATCAAGGCCTTGCCGATACTCGCCTTCGGCGTCCAATACCGGTTCTGAACCGCCTCAGCGGGAAAAGCCCAAGGCGATCGAGAGGCCCGCCGCGACGCGGTCCTTCATCTCGAATCCGGCCCAGAGGACCAACGCCGAGAGAAGCGGCACGACGATCCAGCCGAGGATCTCCTCACCGCGCTGCCGCCGCTTCCGCCGCAGCCGCCTCGCTTCAAGCCAACGCCCCATACTCGCCGCCCGCCGTCAATTCATCCGCGGCCCAACGGCACTTTGGGTACCGTCGGAGAACGCTTGGGAGGAGCGGGGTCGGGCGCTTCGGCCTTCGGCGCGGCCTTTTTCGGCGCCTTCGCGGTCTTGGGACGGGCGCGCTTCTTCGCGGCGGCCTTCACGATCTCCTTTTCGGGGACCGGCACCGCGGCAGGGTCCGGAAACTCGAAGCCGAGCTCCTTCTTCCCGTCCTTGTCGACCACGACCACGCGGACCGCGCCGCCGTTCTTGAGCTTGCCGAACAGCACCTCGTCGGCGAGCGGCGTCTTGATCGTGGACTGGATGAGCCGTGCCATCGGCCGAGCGCCCATCGCATCGTCATAGCCTTGTTCGACCAGCCAGCCGCGCGCCTCGTCCGACAGCTCGATCGTGACGTGACGATCGGCGAGCTGCGCCTCGAGCTGGAGAACGAACTTGTCGACGACGCGGGCGACCACCTCCTTCGGCAGGCGGCCGAAGGAAATGACGGAGTCGAGACGGTTGCGGAACTCCGGCGAGAAGAGCCTGTTGATGGCCTCCTGGTCGTCGCCTTCCCGCTTCTGACGCGTGAAGCCGAAAGCGGCCTTGGCGAGGTCGGCCGCGCCGGCATTCGTCGTCATGATCAGGATCACGTTCCGGAAATCGACCTGCTTGCCGTTGTGATCGGTCAGCTTCCCGTGATCCATGATCTGCAACAGGATGTTGAACAGGTCCGGATGCGCCTTCTCGATCTCGTCGAGGAGCAGCACGCAATGCGGATGCTGATCGACGCCGTCGGTCAGAAGGCCGCCCTGATCGAAGCCGACATAGCCGGGAGGCGCGCCGATCAACCGCGAGACGGTGTGGCGCTCCATATATTCCGACATGTCGAAGCGGATCAGCTCGACGCCCAGCACCGAGGCGAGCCTCCGCGCGACCTCGGTCTTGCCGACGCCCGTCGGCCCGGCGAAGAGATAGTTGCCGATCGGCTTTTCGGGGTCGCGCAGCCCCGCGCGGGCGAGCTTGATCGCGGAGGACAGCGCGCCGATGGCCGCATCCTGTCCGTAGACGACGCGCTTCAGGTTCTCTTCGAGATCCTTCAGAACCGCGGCGTCGTCCTTCGAGACCGTCTTCGGCGGAATCCGGGCCATGGTCGCGATGGTGGCCTCGATCTCCTTCACGCCGATCGTCTTCTTCCGGCGGTTCTCGGGAACGAGCATCTGCGAGGCGCCCGTCTCGTCGATCACGTCGATCGCCTTGTCGGGCAGCTTGCGGTCATGGATGTAGCGGGCCGACAGTTCGACCGCCGCCTTGATCGCGTCGTTCGTGTAGCGCAGGTGATGGAAGTCCTCGAAATAGGGCTTCAGACCCTTGAGGATCTCGATCGCATCCGGCACCGACGGCTCGTTGACGTCGATCTTCTGGAACCGGCGGACGAGCGCGCGGTCCTTCTCGAAATACTGGCGGTATTCCTTGTAGGTCGTCGAACCGATGCAGCGCAGCGTGCCCTGCGCGAGCGCCGGCTTGAGCAGGTTCGAAGCGTCCATCGCGCCGCCCGACGTCGCGCCCGCGCCGATCACCGTATGGATCTCGTCGATGAACATGATCGCCTTGGGGTGCTGCTCGATCTCCTTCATCACCTGCTTCAGGCGCTCTTCGAAATCGCCGCGATAGCGGGTGCCCGCGAGCAGCGTGCCCATGTCGAGCGCGAAGACCGTCGCGTCCTCGAGCACTTCCGGCACTTCGCCCCGAATGATCTTGAGCGCGAGCCCCTCGGCGATGGCGGTCTTGCCGACGCCGGGGTCGCCGACGAGCAGCGGG
>JAIXTT010000064.1 GCA_027483795.1 Hyphomicrobiales bacterium | reverse complement strand
CAACTCCGTGCGTTATCTCGGACCCTCCTTCGGCGGCATCAATCTCGAGGACATCAAGGCTCCCGAGTGCTTCATCATCGAGGAGCGGCTGCGCGAGCTCATGGACATTCCGGTGTTCCATGACGACCAGCACGGCACGGCGATCATCGCCGCCGCCGGCATCATGAACGCGATGCTGTTGACGGGCCGCGACATCAAGACGACCAAGCTCGTCTGCAACGGCGCGGGAGCGGCGGGCATCGCCTGCCTCGAACTGATCAAGGCGATGGGCTTCGCGGCCGAGAACGTCATCCTCTGCGACACCAAGGGCGTGGTCTATCAGGGCCGCACCGAAGGCATGAACCAGTGGAAGTCGGCGCATGCCACGATCACGAGCGCCCGGACGCTGGAAGACGCGATGAAGAACGCCGACGTGTTCTTCGGCCTCTCGGCGAAGGGCGCGGTTTCGGCCGACATGGTCCGCTCCATGGCGCCGAACCCGATCATCTTCGCCATGGCGAACCCGGATCCGGAAATCACGCCGGAGGAGGCGCATGCCGTCCGCGACGACGTGATCATCGCGACGGGACGGTCGGACTATCCGAACCAGGTCAACAACGTCCTCGGCTTCCCCTTCATCTTCCGCGGCGCGCTCGACGTGCGGGCGACGACGATCAACATGGAGATGAAGATCGCCGCGGCCTATGCGCTCGCCGAACTCGCCCGTGAGGACGTGCCCGACGAGGTCGCCGCCGCCTATCAGGGCGGCCGTCCGCGCTTCGGCCGCGACTACATCATCCCCGTCCCCTTCGATCCGCGCCTCATCCACACGCTGCCGCCCGCGGTGGCGAAGGCCGCCATGGAGACGGGCGTCGCCCGCAAGCCCATCGTCGACATGGACGCCTACAAGGCCCAGCTCTCCGCGAGGCGCGACCCGGTCGCCGGCGCGCTGCAGCGCACGGTCGAGCGCGTCCGTCGCCAACCCAAGCGCGTCGTCTTCGCCGAGGGCGAGGAGGAACAGGTCATCCGCGCCGCCGTGTCCTTCGCCAATCAGGGCCTCGGCACGGCGATCCTCGTCGGCCGCGAAGATCGGATCTACGAGACCGCGACCTTTGCAGGCATCGATCTCGAAGGCCGCGACGTCGAGATCCACAACGCCCGGCTCTCCCATCGCAACGCGGCCTATGCGCAATATCTCTACGAACGCCTTCAGCGGAAGGGCTATCTGTTCCGCGACTGCCAGCGCCTGATCAATCAGGACCGCAACCATTTCGGGGCGGCCATGGTCGCCATGGGCGATGCGGACGCGATGGTCACGGGCGTCACCCGCAACTATTCGATCGCGCTGGAGGAAGTCCGCCGCGTCATCGACCCGAAGCCGGGACACCGCCTGATCGGCTGTTCGCTCGTGCTGGCCCGCAGCCGCACGGTGCTTGTGGCCGACACCGCGATCACCGAAATGCCGACGGCCGATGAGCTCGCGCAGATCGCCATCGAGGCCGCGGGCGTCTCCCGTCGTCTGGGCTATGAGCCCCGCGTCGCGATGCTCGCCTTCGCCACCTTCGGCCATCCTCCGGGCGAGCGGTCCGCCAAGGTGGTCGAGGCGGTCCGCATCCTCGACTCCATGCGCGTCGACTTCGAATATGACGGCGAAATGTCGGCCGACGTAGCGCTGAACAAGGAGCTGCTCCAGCAGTATCCGTTCTGCCGTCTCTCCGACACGGCGAACGTGCTGGTGATGCCCGCGCTGCATTCGGCGTCGATCTCGACCAAGATGCTGCAGGAATTGGGCGGCTCGACGGTGATCGGCCCGCTTCTGGTGGGTCTCGACAAGCCGGTCCAGATCGTGCCGCTGGGCGCGAAGGACGCCGACATCGTCAACATGGCGGCGCTGGCGGCCTACAACGTCGGGGGTTGAGGCCGGAACGTCGGCCGCATTTCCTCAGGACGCCGCCCCGCCCTTGCCCCCCGCCCCGCCTTGCGGCAAGACCGCGGCCATGCGCGCCTTCGACGCCCCGCTGCCGATCGACGTCGTCCTCGAGCCTCTCGCCGCAGCCCTGCGCGAGCGCCCGAACGCGGTTCTCGTCGCCCCGCCCGGCGCGGGCAAGACGACGCGCGTGCCCCTCGCGCTGCTCGACGAGCCGTGGACGGCCGGAAAAAAGCTCCTCGTCCTCGAACCTCGCCGCCTCGCCGCCCGAGGGGCGGCCGAGCGGATGGCGAAGACGCTCGACGAGAGGGTCGGCGACACCGTGGGCCTGCGGGTCCGCCTCGGCTCCAGGATCGGCCCGAAAACGCGCATCGAGGTCGTGACCGAAGGCGTCTTCACCCGGATGATCCTCGACGATCCGGAACTCTCCGGCATCGCCGCCGTGTTCTTCGACGAATTCCACGAACGTTCGCTCGATGCCGATCTCGGCCTGGCGCTGGCGCTCGACGCGCAGACCGGCCTGCGCGAGGATCTGCGCCTTCTCGTAATGTCGGCCACGCTCGACGGCGCGCGCGTCGCCTCCCTTCTCGGGGACGCCCCCGTGATCGAGAGCGAAGGCCGCGCCTTCCCCGTCGAGCCGCAACGCCTGCCCCGCGACCCGTCGCGCCGCATCGAGGATCAGGTCGCAGACGCCGTCCGCCGCGCGCTGCGCGAGGAGACGGGCTCCGTCCTCGTCTTCCTCCCGGGCCAAAGCGAGATCCGCCGCACCGAAACCCTGCTTCGGGACACGGTGAAGGATCCGGCCGTTCTGATCGCCCCCCTCTACGGCGCGATGGACCAAGGCGCGCAGGACGAGGCCGTACGGCCCGCGCCCCCCGGGCTCCGGAAGATCGTGCTCGCCACCTCCATTGCGGAGACCTCGCTGACCATCGAAGGCGTGCGCGTCGTCGTCGATTCCGGCCTCGCCCGCGTCCCCCGCTTCGAGCCCGATCTCGGCCTCACCCGGCTCGAAACGGTCCGCGTCTCCCGCGCCGCGGCCGACCAGCGCCGCGGCCGCGCGGGCCGTACCGAGCCCGGCGTCTGCTTCAGGCTCTGGGAGGAGGCGGCCGACGGCGCGCTCGAAGCCTTCGCCCGGCCCGAAATCCATTCCGCCGACCTCTCGGGCCTGCTCCTCGACTGCGCCGCCTGGGGCGTCTCCGACCCCGCGACGCTGCGCTTCCTCGATCCGCCTCCCGGCCCCGCCGTCACCGAAGCGCGCAAGCTCCTCGCCGATCTCGACGCCTTGGACGAAGCGGGCCGCATCACCGAACGGGGCCGCGCGGTCCGTGACCTGCCTCTGCCGCCGCGCCTCGCCCGCATGGTCGTGGAAGCCGGCCGCCGGGGCGAAGCCTCGCTCGCCGCCGAAATCGCCGCGGTCGTCACCGAGCGCGGGCTCGGGGGAACCGGCACGCATCTCGGGCATCGCATCGACGCCTTCCGCCGCGAGCGTGGCGGCCGGTCGGAGGACATGCGCCGCATGGCCCGCGGCTGGGCCGCGATGGTCGCGAAGGACGCGCCTCCCGTCGCCTCCGACCGCGCCGGCGCAGTCCTCGCCCTCGCCTTCCCCGACCGGGTCGCCAAGGCCCGCGGCGCGACCGGGGCCTTCGTCATGGCGAACGGCCGCGGGGCCTCCGTCGAAGCCCATGAGGCCCTCGCCCGGGAGCCCTTCCTCGCCGTGGCCGAGATCGCGGGAACCGCGGGCAACGCCCGCATCCTTCTCGCCGCGCCTCTTTCCCGCGAGGAGATCGAGGACGAGTTCGGCTCCCATGTCCGCGAGGCCGACGAACTCTCCTTCGACCGCAATGCGGCTGCGCTCCGCGCCCGCCGGGTCCGCCGCCTCGGCGCGATCGTGCTCGACGAGCGCACGCTCCCGGTCCCGGCGACCGAGGAGGCCGCCCGCGCGCTCGCCCGCGGCATCGCATCGCTCGGCATCGACCGGCTGCCCTGGAGCAAGGGGCTCGCCCAATGGCGCGACCGCGTCCTCTTCCTCCGACGCGCTGATCCGACAAACTGGCCGGATCTTTCGGACGAAGAGTTGGCGAAGACGGCCGAGGACTGGCTCGCCCCCCATCTGCACGGCCTGTCCTCGCTCGGACAGATCGGCGGAGACGCGCTCGATTCGGCCATGAGGGCCATGCTCGACTACGCCGCCCTCCGGCGGATCGAGGCGGAAGCCCCGACGCATTTCGAGGCGCCCACCGGAAACCGCCACCCGATCGACTACGAGGCGGAGGAAGGCCCCGTGCTGGCGATCCGCGTGCAGGAACTGTTCGGGCTGAAGGCCCACCCCGCCGTCGCGGGCGGCCGGCTCCCGCTCGTCCTGCATCTGCTCTCGCCCGCGCATCGGCCGATCCAGATCACCAAGGATCTTCCCGGCTTCTGGTCGGGGTCATGGGCGGCGGTGAAGGCGGAAATGAAGGGTCGCTATCCGAAGCATCCTTGGCCGGACGACCCGGCGAACGCGGCGCCGACCGCACGGGCGAAGCCGCGCGGAACCTGATCAGCGCTTCGCGGCATAGCCCGCGACGACGAGATCGGCCGTCGACGGATTGCAGGCCATCGGAATGTCGTAGACGAGCGCGAGCCGGGTCAGCGCCTTCACGTCCACGTCGTGCGGATGGGGCGAGAGCGGATCGACGAAGAAGACGAGGCCGTCGATCTTCCCCTCCGCGATCATGGCTCCGATCTGCTGGTCGCCGCCCATGGGGCCGCTTTTGAGCCGCGTGATCCGAAGCGCCGGCAAGCGTTCGAGAATGCGCCCGCCCGTCGTGCCGGTGGCCTGGATGTCGCAGCGCGACAGGGCGTCCTCGTGACGCGCGGCCCAATCCACCATCGCGTCCTTCATCTTGTCGTGCGCGATGAGCGCGAGCCGAAAACGTCCCGTCAATTGCCCCAGCGCTCCTGCCAAAGCCGCTCGCCGATCGTGCAGGATACCCTGGGTTCCTTGGCTTGCGCCGGGATGATCAGGGAAACGTCCCGCGGGACCGTGAGGCCGGAGATTTCGAGGATCAACTTGGTCCGGGTCGCGTCCGCGAATTGCGACCGCTCGCGGATCGGCACCATGAAGGCGCCCGGCCCGCCGATGACACAATCGGTGAAGTACACGTCGAGATCGTCGATGTCCCGGTAGGTCGACGGGTTCTTGTTGAGCAGGATGGGCAGACCGTTGATCGTGATGCCCTGCGCCACCGCGTCGTCGCGCGCGACGGTGACGATGCGGCCCTGATTGTTCGTGCCGTCGCCGGAGACGTCGATCACCTGCCGCAGACCGTCGAAGTCGTTTTCGAGGATCATCTTCGTCGCGAAGTCGATCGCTCCCGAGATCGAGGTCCGGGACAGCCGCTTCGGCGGCTTCGCCTGGATCACCGCGATGAAACGCTCGACGTCCGCCCGATCCTCGATCACATGCCAGTCGGCGACGATCTCCTGACTCGGGCTCCCGGCCCATTCCACATAGGCGACGGCGATCCGACCGTTGATGCCGCGCCGGATCGCCTCCAGCACGAAGGGCGAGCGCAGGGCCTCGAAATAGCCCTCGCGCTGAAGCCGTTGTTCCTCGGGATCCATGGAGAAGGAGACGTCGACGGCGAGCACCAGCTCGACGTCGACCGGCACCGAACCGCCCTTCGCCGCGGCCGGCGAGACGGCCGGAAGAAGTCCTCCGCAGAGGACCGCCATGAAGAGCAAGGCGAGGTCGAGACGCATCCGCATCGTCCGATGTCCTGCGGTATCCATCGACAACCGCACCATTGCGCGGCACATTCGAGCCGCGGTCAAGTGCGGGCGGACGCGGTCGGATGTCGAACGAGACGGACCGGGAGATCGAAGCCTTGTTTCGGGCGGCCGCTGCGGCCCGCGCGCAGGCCCATGCGCCTTATTCCCGGTTTCGTGTCGGAGCTGCGATTCGCGGGGAATCGGGCCATATCCATGTCGGCTGCAATGTCGAAAACGCGGCCTATCCGGTGGGGACCTGCGCGGAAGCGGGCGCGATCGCCGCCATGGTCGCGGCGGGCGACCGCAGGATCACGGCGATCGCCGTCGCGGGCTCCGGCCCGGATCCCTGCATGCCCTGCGGCGCCTGTCGTCAAAGAATCGTCGAATTCGTTGCGGACGACGCTCCCGTTTACTGTTTCGGAAACGATTCGGATGATTCTTACCGATCGACGGTGAAGTCATTGCTGCCCTCGCCCTTTTCACTCCACCGACAAGCGGCCGCCTCGAACGAAGTCGATTGATGAACAAAACCGTTGCGAATGCTCAATTCATTCGAAATCGCGGTTTGAGCGCCCGATATCGTTACGGGCTCGTGCTCGACACCGGACTTTCGTCGATCAGAGAGCTTCTGCGCGACGACGTCGCCGTTCCGCATGCGGAAATTCCGGGATTCTCGGGCAGCAATCGACCTCCGGCCTTCAATGATCTGGTCGGAGGAACCATCGAGGGCTTTCCGGCGCTCATGCTGACGGGCCGCAGCCCGTATCACGAGACGGGCGATCCGGCGGCCATGCGCGGGGCCTTCGAACTGATGGCGGCGCTGGGGGTCGAAACCCTTCTTCAGACGACGTCGGCGGGTTCGGTGAACAGGGACGTTCCGCCGGGCCAATTGTGCATCATCCGCGATCACATCAATCTCACGGGCCTCGATCCCCTCGTCGGCGACGGCGAGGACGGCCGGTTCGTGAACATGGCGGCCGCCTATGGTCCGAAACTCCGCGCCCGGCTCAGAAAGGCCGCGAGCGATGCGAGCGTCAGGGTCGCGGAAGCGACCTACATGTTCCGTCCCGGTCCGAGCTCGGAGACGCCCGCCGAAACGCGGGCGGCGAAACTGCTCGGAGCGGATCTCGTCGGCATGGCGGTGGCGCCGGAGACCGTCATCGCGCGTCGTCTCGGCATGGATGTCGGGGCGATCGCGGTGGTGACGAACTACGCGGCGGGAATCGACGACGCCCATCCGACGCAGGAGGCGATGATGCGTCTCGCCGGCGACCGCGCGCTCTCCTTCCGCCGCCTGATCACATGCTTCTTCCGGGGGCTCGGTGATGCCGTCTGACCGGGTGCGGGATCGGACCCCCCGATCGATGGGACACGATCGGCGGAGCGGCGATTGATCCCGCAGGACGTCATCCGCGCGAAACGCGACGGAGCCGCGCTCGACCCCGCGGCGATCGCGGACTTCGTGGCGGGTCTCACGGACGGTCGCGTCACCGAAGGACAGGCCGCGGCCTTCGCCATGGCCGTCTTCTTCCGCGGCATGACCTCGGCCGAATGCGCCGCGCTCACGCGGGCAATGACGCTCTCGGGCGAAAGCCTCGCCTGGAGCCTTCCGGGGCCCGTGCTCGACAAGCATTCCACGGGCGGCGTCGGCGACACGGTCAGCCTGATGCTCGCGCCCGCGGTCGCCGCCTGCGGCGGCTTCGTCCCGATGATCTCGGGGCGCGGCCTCGGCCATACGGGCGGGACGCTCGACAAGCTCGAAGCGATCCCCGGCTATGTCGCGCAACCCGACACGGGGCTCTTCCGCCGCGTCGTCGCGGAGACGGGCTGCGCCATCATCGGCCAGACGGCGGATCTCGCGCCGGCCGACAAGCGCCTCTATGCGATCCGCGACGTGACCGCGACCGTGGAGTCGGTCCCGCTCATCACCGCTTCGATCCTGTCGAAGAAGCTCGCCGCCGGGCTCGACGGGCTGGTGATGGACGTGAAGTCCGGCAGCGGCGCCTTCATGCCGACCCTCGAAGGGTCACGCGCGCTCGCCGAGAGCATCGCGGGGGTCGCCGCCGAGGCGGGGCTGCCGACGACGGCGCTGATCACGGACATGGACCGGCCGCTCGGCTCCGCCGCGGGCAATGCGGTCGAAGTCGCTCTCGCCGTCGATTTCCTTTCGGGCAGGCGACGCGATCCGCGGCTTCTTGCGGTGACCGTCGCGCTCGGTGCAGAAATGCTCGTGCTCGGCGGAATCGCCCGGAACTTGGACGATAGCGCGAGGATGATCGAGCGCGCCTTCGATTCGGGCGCGGCGGCGGAGCGTTTCGCCCGGATGGTCGCGGGCCTCGGCGGCCCGGCCGATTTCCTCGAGAGACCTGCGGCGCATCTTGCCGCGGCCCCCGTCCGACGGCCCGTTCATGCGGCCTACGGCTTCGTCGAGCGCATCGACACGCGGGCCGTCGGCATGATCGTGGTCGCGCTCGGCGGCGGCCGGACCCGGCCGCAGGATCCGATCGATGCGGCCGTCGGCTTGACCGCGCTCGCCGGCGTCGGGCAGGAAACGGGACCCGATGCGCCGATCGGCTTCGTTCATGCCCGGACCGAAGCCGATGCGGACGCCGCCGCGACGGCTCTTCGGGCCGCCTACCGGATCGCCCCTTCCCCGCCGGCCGCGGGACCGATCCTGATCGACCGCTCGGCCGGCCCGGCAAGGACCGCATGACCCTTCTCGTCGCGATCACCGGTTGGCAGGTCGAACCCTGGATCGACCGCTTCCGCCGCCTGCTTCCGGAACGCGGGATCGCCGTGCTCGGTGAACCCTTCGATCGCCGCGCGGTCGACTATGCGGTCGCGTGGAAGCATCCGCCCGGCTCGCTCGCCGGACTGCCCAATCTCGGAGCGGTCTTCTCGCTCGGCGCGGGCGTCGATCATCTTCTTTCCGATCCGAAGCTGCCGGACGTGCCGATCGCCCGCGTCGTGGATTCGGACCTCACCAACCGCATGAGCGAATATGTCGTCATGCATTGCCTCATGCTGCTGAGGCAGCAGCGGCGCTATGCGGACCGGCAGGCGAAACGGCTCTGGCTCGACGACAAGGACCAGCGCGCCGCCGCCGATCTCCGCATCGGCATCATGGGCATGGGCGTCTTGGGCAAGGACGCCGCGGCCAAGCTCCGCGTCATGGGCTTCGACGTCGCAGGGTGGAGCCGTTCGGGCGCGGATCTCGACGGCGTGGTCGGCTACGCCGGCGCGGAGAATCTCCCGGCCTTCCTCGCGCGCACCGACGTGCTCGTCGTGCTGCTGCCGTTGACGCCCGAAACGCGCGGCATCGTGAACGGCGCGCTGCTGGACGGTCTGGCGCGCGACGGCGTGCTCGGAGGGCCCGCACTGATCAATGCGGGGCGGGGCGGGCTGCAGGTCGAGGAAGAGATTCTCGATCGGCTCGACCGCGGTTCCCTGAAGCATGCGGTGCTCGACGTCTTCAACGCGGAGCCGCTCGCCGCCGATTCGCGCTTCTGGACCCATCCCGGCGTCACCGTCACGCCGCACAATGCCGCGATGTCGGATCCGGACGCGATCGGGCGGCTCGTCGTGCGGCAGATCCGTCGGCTGGAACAGGGGTTGCCGCTCGAAAACGCGGTCGATCCCCGCCGGGGCTACTGATCAGAGACGCTTGACCCGAAGGATGGGACCGCCGCCCTTGGCAAGGATGCGCTCCCGCGCTTCCGCAAGCGGTTCGGACGCCGTCGCCATATGGAAGGCGTTGGCATGCAGCAGCGTTTCGGGGTCGCGCATGATCCCGACATGGCCCCTCCAGAAGACGAGATCGCCGCGAAGGAACGGTCCTTCCGTCGCGATGTCCGTTCCGAGACCTTCGGCCTGCATGTCGCTGTCGCGCGGGCAGGGGATGCCGGCGGCGTGAAGGCCCGTCTGCACCAGCGCGGAACAGTCGAGCCCGATCGAGGATCTTCCGCCCCAGAGATAGGCGGTGCCGAGGAAGCCCTCTGCGACGGCGACGAAATCAGGCTCTGGCGTCGAGACGGGCTTCAGCGCCGGCGCGTGGACATGTCCGCCGCCTTCGATCACCGCAAAATCATCCTTGAACTCCGATACGGCGACACGCGCCCCGAAGGGCAGCGCCCGCAGCGGCGGGAGCTTGATGCTCGGACCGGGGAAAACGAAGCAGCGTCGCAGCGCCACGCGATGGGTCGCGTGCCGGACGGGGCCGAGCGCATCGGTCGGAACCCAACCGACATAACCGTCCGCGGCGGCCTGCACCCAGGACAGGCCCTTTTCGCCGTCCTCATAGACGGTCACGTCCTCGCCGTAGAGGAGTTCCGTATCGATCCCCGTTCCCGGCGAGGGATCGGGCCGCATCGCGATCACCGGGTCGAGGACGCGCATGGGCCGCCCCTCGACGAAGCGGCGAGCCGAAACCCGGCCTTCGAGGTGCTTGGCGGCAAGATCGGGCCGGGCCGGGGTGGTGCGGCGGTCGAAACCCGTCATCGGGGCAATTCCTTGCAACGCGCGATCACCATGTCGCCCAGCTTCTCGATGAAGAGCGCGCCGGCGACGGTTCGACCGATCACCACGTTGCGGCGGTCGTTGTCGTCGCGGCGGCGCGTCACGAGATCGATCTTGCCCATCGTGTCGAGCGCGCGGGTGATCACGGGTTTGGTCACGCCGAGCTTCTTCGCGAGCCCGCGCACGGTATGCGGCGGCGCGTCCATATAGATCGTGAGCAGGATCGCGGTCTGGCGCACCGTCAGATCCTGCGCGCCGTCGCGCACCTGGTCGAAGGTCACGTCGTGCCAAAGCTTCAGGGCCTGGGAGGGGCGGAGCGTCAGGGACATGCGGGGAGACCGATCGTTTCGGTTCCGGTATATCGCGGCACGGGGCGCGGCGCGAGGGCGGTCGACGCGGCTTTCTTCACCGCTCCGGCCGCGCTATACCCGCCGCCGATCATCGGGAGTTCCGAACATGAGCGACATGCGCCTCGTCGTCGTCGGCGCCGCAGGCAGGATGGGCAGGATGTTGATCCGCACCGTCCATGAAACGCCGGGCGCAACCCTGATCGGCGCCGTGGAACGGGCGGGCTCGCCCGCTCTCGGGCAGGATGCGGGCCTGCTCGCCGGCGTCGGCCCGCTCGGCGTCGCCGTCACCGACGATCCGCTGCCCGTGTTCGTGCAGGCCGAAGGCGTGCTCGATTTCTCCGCGCCCGCCGCCACCGTGGAATTCGCCGCGCTCGCCGCGCAGGCGCGCATCGTCCATGTCGTCGGCACGACGGGCATGGAGCGGGAACATCTCGAAAAGCTCGAAGCGGCGGCCCGCCACGCCACGATCATCCGCTCGGGCAATATGAGCCTCGGCGTGAACCTGCTGGCGGCGCTGGTGAAGCGCGCGGCACAGACGCTCGGGACGGATTTCGACGTCGAGATCGTCGAAATGCATCACCGGATGAAGGTGGACGCGCCTTCGGGCACCGCCCTTCTTCTCGGCGAAGCCGCCGCCGAGGGCCGCGGCATCGATCTCGAGACGCAGTCCGAACGCGGCCGCGACGGAATCACCGGCGCGCGCAAGGAGGGTGCGATCGGCTTCGCATCGCTGCGCGGCGGCACGGTCGTCGGCGACCACTCGGTGATCTTCGCGGGCGCGGGCGAGCGCATCACGCTCTCGCACCATGCCGAGGATCGAGCGCTCTTCTCCCGCGGAGCGCTGCGCGCCGCACTCTGGGGCCGCGGCCGCAAGCCGGGCCTGCATTCCATGATGGACGTTCTCGGCCTCGCCGACGTCTGAACCTTTCCCGAACCCGGAGTTTCGATGATGGACCGCCTGCTCGTCCTCGTGCGCCACGGCCAGAGCGACTGGAACCTGAAGAACCTGTTCACGGGCTGGAAGGATCCCGACCTGACCGAGCAGGGCGTCTCCGAAGCGCGGGCCGCAGGCCGCCGGCTGAAGGCCGCCGGACTCGATTTCGACGTGGCCTACACCTCGGCGCTGACCCGCGCCCAGGACACCTGCAGACTTCTCCTCGAAGAACTCGGTCGGCCGAGCCTGAAGACGATCCGCGATCAGGCGCTCAACGAGCGCGACTACGGCGATCTCTCGGGCCTCAACAAGGACGACGCCCGCAAGAAATGGGGCGAGGATCAGGTCCATCTCTGGCGCCGGTCCTACGACGTGCCCCCGCCCGGCGGCGAGAGCCTGAAGGACACCGTCGCGCGCGTCCTGCCCTATTACTGCGCCGAGATCCTGCCCCGCGTCCTGCGCGGCGAGCGTGTCCTCGTCGCCGCCCACGGCAATTCGCTCCGGGCGCTCGTGATGGTGCTCGACCGGCTGACGCCCGAGACCATCCCGACCATGGAACTCGATACCGGCGTTCCTCTGATCTACCGCCTCAATGCGGATTCGACGGTGGCGTCGAAGGAGATCTCGCGGCCTTGATCCCGGTACGATGACGGCGAAGGTTCACGCCACCGCGGCGTCGCCTTCGGCCTTCTTCACATAGTCCGACCAAACGGGCTCCTTGAGCGTCGCCACGAAGGCCTCGTGCGCCGCGACGTCGCCCGGGGTCAGACGGGGCGGCAAGGGTTCCGGTCGCGGCCGGGCGATCCCCGTCGCGGCGGCGACGGCACGTTCCGCGGACGTCGCCGCCGCGGCGGCCGCGAGGCCGAGATCCGTCTGACGGCCGCCCAGAAGTTCGAGATAGACCTCGGCGAGGATTTCGGAGTCGAGCAATGCGCCGTGCTTCGTGCGCCGCGCATTGTCGATGCCGTAGCGTTGGCAGAGCGCATCGAGGCTGTTCGGTCCGAAAGGGTGCTTGCGACGGGCGAGCGTCAGCGTGTCGACGATTCGGTCCTCGGTCAGGCCCGGCAGACCGACCTTGCCCAATTCGAAATTGAGGAAGGCGACGTCGAAGGCCGCATTGTGGGCCACCATCTTCGCCTCGCCGACGAAGTCGACGAAATCCCGCGCGATCGCCGCGAAGACGGGCTTGTCCGCGAGGAACTCGGCCGACAGGCCGTGGACGCGAAAGGCCTCGGCGGGCATGTCGCGCTCGGGATTGACATAGACGTGGAAGGTCCGCCCGCTCGGCACGTGGTTGATCAGCTCGACGCAGCCGATTTCCACGACGCGGTCGCCGTCCTTCGGACTGAGTCCGGTCGTTTCCGTGTCGAAGACGATCTCGCGGATCATGCGTCGCCCTTGTCCGTGATGCTGCGGGCCGCCCGTCCGCTCCGCCCCGCGAAACTGCGGATCAGGGCGTCGACGGCCCGTTCCGCCGCTTCGAAACCGCGGCCCGTATCGATCACGACATGGGCGCGGCGGCGCTTCTCCGAATCGGGGAGCTGCCGGGCCAGAATGGCCGCGAAGCGCTCCTGCGTCATGCCCGGGCGGGCGAGGACGCGCGCCTTTTGCACAGCGGGATCGGCGGTGACCACGAGGACGGCGTCGCAACGCAGGTCCGCGCCGTTCTCCATCAGGAGCGGCACGTCGAGCACCAGAAGCGGGACGCGGGCCTCTACGGCCCTGCCGACAAAGGCGACCTCCGCCGCGCGAACGAGGGGATGAACGATCCCTTCGAGCCGCTTCATCGCGTCGTCGTCGCCGACGACCCGCGCGCCCAGCGCGACCCGATCGACCGCGCCGTCGCGCGTCGTTCCGGGGAAGGCCGCCTCGATCAGGGGGACGGCCGCTCCGCGATAGAGCGCATGCACGGTCGCGTCGGCGTCATGGACGGGCACGCCACGGGCGCGGAACATCGCGGCCGTGGCGCTCTTGCCCATGCCGATCGATCCCGTGAGGCCGAGCACGAAGGTCATGCGCTCAGCGTCCTATATCCGCTTCGACCAGCGCCCGAAGCTCGGGCGTGACGACGGGCCGGCGGCCGAACCAACGCTCGAAACCTGGCACCGCCTGATGCAGCAGCATTCCGAGACCGTCGACGGTCCGCAGGCCGCGGGCCGCGGCGTTCGCGAGCAATTCGGTTTCGAGCGGCACATAGACCGCGTCCGTCACCACCGCTTGCGCGGGCAGACCCGCGAGATCGATATCGAGGCCGGGCTTGCCGTCCATGCCGAGAGAGGTCGTGTTGACGAGGAGGCCCGCGCCGGCGAACGTCGCCGCCGAAGGCGGCCAAGCCGCCGCTTCCACGACGGACCCGAAGCGCCGGATCAGGGCTTCGGTCTTCTCCGCCGTGCGGTTGGCGACGAGGATCCGCTTCGCGCCGCGCTCCTTGATCCCCGCGACGATCGCGGCCGCTGCGCCGCCCGCGCCGAGCACCACGGCCTTGTCGAGGCCGTCGTCCCAGCCGGGTGCGCGGTCGTCGAGATTGGCGAGGAAGCCCGTGACGTCCGTATTGTCGCCCCAGAGCAGCCCGTCCTCGAACCAGACGGTATTCACCGCACCCAAGGCTTCGGCCCGCGCCGTCCGGCGATCGACGGTTCCGAATGCCGCCTCCTTGTGCGGGATCGTGACGTTGCCGCCGACATAACCCCTCGCGGCGAGGCCGCGCAGAAAGGCTTCCAGCGCGTCCGGCGTGACGTCCTCGCGCTCGTAGGAGCCTTCGAGGCCGAAGCTCTTCAGCCAGAAGCCGTGGATCATGGGCGAACGGGAATGCTTGACGGGATGGCCGATGATGCAGGCGCGGCGAGGTTTCGTCATGCGATGAGACCGAGGCGACGGAGTTCGGAAAGAAGCGGCAGGAGCGGAAGGCCGAGGATCGTGAACCAGTCGCCCTCGATCCCTTCGAACAGCGACGCGCCGAGCTCTTCGACGCGATAGCAGCCGACGCTGGAGAGCACGTCCGGTCCCGCGGCGTCGAGATAGCGCTCGACGGCGGCCTCGTCGAGCGGACGCATGGCGAGACGAGCCTCGCCCGCGACCCGCGCGCGCTCGACGCCTTCCACGACGACGGACGCGACCGAGGTGAGCCGATGCGTGCGGCCGGCGAGCGCGGCGAGATGTGCCTCGGCGCCCGCGCGATCGGCGGGCTTATGGAAGAGACGGCCTTCGCAGTCGAGCGTCTGATCGGCGCCGATGACCACCGCGTCGGGCCGTCGGGCCGCGACGGCGAAGGCCTTGGCGGCTGCGAGCGCCCCGGCGATCTCGCCGGGCGAGGCCGAACCCAACCCTTTTTCGATCGCCCTTTCGTCGATCCCGGCGGGTTCGAGCAGGACCGGAACGCCGATCCGGCGGAACATCTCCGCGCGTGCCGTGCTGGCGGATGCGAGCACCACGGGGCGTCGCGCCTCGAGAAAGCCTCGACTCACTGCGCCGCGCTCTGCAGCCGATGGTTCTTGTAGAGGTCGAGGATGGCCGCGGCCGTCTCCTCGATGGATCGACGCGTCACGTCGATGGCCGGCCAACGATGCCGGGCGAACAATTTGCGCGACTGGGTGATCTCCTCCGTCACGGCCAGCTTGTCGACATAGGCCGTGTCGTCGGATGCGTTGAGCGACAGAAGGCGGTTCTGCCGGATCTGAACGATGCGTTCGGGGCTCGCGATCAGACCGACGACCAGCGGGTTGCGGACCCGTTCCAGATCGGGCGGCAAAGGGATTCCGGGAACCAAGGGCACGTTGGCCGTCTTGATGCCGCGATTGGCCAGGTAGATGCTCGTCGGCGTCTTCGAGGTCCGGCTGATGCCGACGAGGATCACGTCCGCCGATTCGAGATCGTTCGGAAGCTGCCCGTCGTCATGCATCATCGTGTAGTTCAGCGCATCGATCCGCTTGAAATACTCCGCGTTGAGCACGTGCTGCGCGCCCGGCCGCTGGGTCGAGGCGGTGCCCAGATAGGACTGGAACAGACCCAGCACCGGATCGAGCACGGAAAGACAAGGGCAGCCGTAGTCCCGAGCCGCCGCCTCGAGCCGCTGTGCGAGATCCTTTTCGACGAGCGTATAGAGCACGATGCCCGGGGCGGCCTCGAGTTCGGCGATCACCCTGTCGATCTGATTCTGCGTCCTGACGAGCGGATAGATGTGCTCGATGGCGGAGATGCCCTGATACTGCGACGCGGCCGCCCGACTGACGGCGATCAAGGTTTCGCCCGTCGAGTCCGAGACGAGATGAAGATGGAAATAGCTGCGACCCACGCGGGCGATCCGGGCTGCGCCGCCCTCGCGACCCTGTGGGGATCTGTGGACGGCTGGGGAAGACCGGGGGGTCTTACGACCCGCCCGCTCCGACCATGACCCGTCCGCCGGAATCGATCAACAGGCTGGGAAGTCGGGGACGACGGTCGACATCGTCCGTCCACCATGTGTCAAAAGTGGAGTGTCAATCAGGGCAGACAGACGGGCTAAGAATCTGTTAGGCTTTCCGAAATCGGGGTCGAGAGATCCGAAGCCGCCCGCAAGCGGGACGGGGACGGGGGCGGGATAGTCTGTGGGCGGGCTGTGGACGGAACTGCGGGACCGCTCCGGGCAGGTCAAGAAGAAACCGAATAAGAGTCCTTATCAAAGAAAAGGAAGATGAGAGTGAGTGGGGGAAATCCGGGCACGGTCGCCGACAAGCCGCTTCTCGATGTGCTCCATGGTCGTCGTACCAAGCGGCCTCCGATCTGGATCATGCGCCAGGCGGGCCGGTATCTTCCCGAGTATCGCGAATTGCGGACACGGGCGAAGAACTTTCTCGATTTCTGCTATCGGCCGGAACTGGCGACCGAAGCCACCCTGCAACCGATCAGGCGCTACGGGTTCGACGGCTCGATCCTCTTCTCCGACATCCTCGTGGTACCCGACGCACTCGGCCAGAAGGTCTCCTTCGCGGAAGGCGAGGGACCGCGTCTCGAACCGCTTGAAGGTTCGCTGTCGAGGCTGAAGGGCGAGATCGATCTCGAGAAGCTCGCCCCCGTGTTCGAGACGATCGATCGGGTGAAGACGGCGCTGCCGGCTTCGACGACCTTTCTGGGCTTCTGCGGAGCCCCGTGGACGGTCGCGAGCTACATGATCGCGGGCAAGGGCACTCCCGAACTCGCACCCAGTCGCCTGACGTCCTATCGCGATCCTGACTTCATGGACCGGTTGATCGATCTTTTGGTCGAGTCCTCGATCCGGTACCTCTTGAAACAGTTCGAAGCGGGCGTCGACGCGGTCCAGATCTTCGAGAGCTTCGCGGGCGCGCTGACGAGCGACGGGTTCCGTCGCCGGTCGATCGACCCCGTAGCGCGGATCATTCGCGGCGTGCGCGCGGTCAGGCCCGATGCGAAGATCATCTTCTTCGCGCGCAATTCCGGTTCGGGCCACATGATCGCCGCTCGCGACACGGGCGCCGATGCCGTCGGTCTCGATTGGTCGGTCGACGAGGAATGGGCCCGCGACAACGTGCAGACGATCCGGCCCGTCCAAGGTCATCTGGATCCGCTGTTGCTGGTGGCGGGCGGCGAAGCGCTCGACCGGCGCGTCGACCGGATCCTCGACGTGTTCTCGGCCGGTCCGCACATCTTCAATCTCGGCCACGGCATCGTCCCCGAGACGCCGCCCGAGCATGTCGAGAGGCTCGTCAAGCGCGTGCGCGGCGCGTAAGGAATCCGCATGATCGAGTGGATCAAGGCATTGCACGTCCTCGCCGTCATCTCGTGGATGGCGGGGATGCTCTATCTGCCGCGACTCTTCGTCTATCACGTCGACGCCGAGCGGGGTTCGGTGCAGTCCGAGACCTTCAAGGTCATGGAGCGGCGGCTGCTGAAGGCTATCATGACACCCGCGATGATCGTGTCCTGGGTCGCGGGACTTTGGGTCGCGGGACTGACGGACGCCTTCTCTCAAGGCTGGTTCCACGCCAAGGTGCTGTTCGTCCTGCTTCTCACGGGTTGCCACGGTTGGCTCGCACGGCTCGTGAAGGTCTTCGCGGCCGACCGCAACGAACGACCCGGGCGCTATTACAGGATCCTCAACGAGGTTCCGACGCTTCTGATGATCGGCATCGTGATCTTCGTCGTCGTTCGACCGTTCTGACGGCGTCGCGACGGCTCTTGTAGGACGGCGCGATTCGCGCTATCCGAGTTCGCTCCCTCCTTTCGGGTCGTGTTCCGGTTCGCCGGAGTTCCTCGAGAACTCCCGCCCGCGCATCGGTCGCCTGCATCCGATGCGCTCCCGGCGCCGCTCTCAAACCCTCCCCAGCCTCCCGTTCCCTTGTCGGATCGGCCATTCGGGTTCCATCCATGGAAGTCAAGCTTCAGGACCTCAAGTCCAAGTCGCCGACCGAACTCCTGACCTTCGCCGAAGCCAACCAGGTCGAGAATGCCAGCACTCTGCGCAAGCAGGAGCTCATGTTCGCGATCCTCAAACAGCTCGCGACGAACGAGGTCGAGATCATCGGCGAGGGCGTGGTCGAGGTTCTGCCCGACGGTTTCGGCTTTCTCCGTTCGCCGGACTCCAATTATCTCGCGGGCCCGGACGACATCTACGTCTCCCCCTCGCAGATCCGGAAATTCGGTCTTCGGACCGGCGACACGGTCGAGGGTCAGATCCGCAGTCCGAAGGAGGGCGAGCGCTATTTCGCCCTCGTCAAAGTCAATTCGATCAATTTCGAGGATCCGGAAAAGGCTCGGCACAAGGTCAATTTCGACAACCTCACGCCGCTCTACCCCAACAGCCGGCTGAAGCTCGAGATCGAGGATCCGACCCGCAAGGACTTCTCGCCCCGCATCATCGACATCGTGTCGCCGATCGGCAAAGGCCAGCGCGCCCTGATCGTCGCCCCGCCGCGCACCGGCAAGACCGTTCTTCTGCAGAACATCGCGCAGTCGATCACGACCAATCACCCGGAATGCTATCTGATCGTGCTGCTCATCGACGAGCGGCCCGAAGAAGTCACGGACATGCAGCGCTCGGTGCGCGGCGAGGTGGTCTCCTCCACCTTCGATGAACCCGCCCAGCGGCATGTGCAGGTCGCCGAGATGGTGATCGAAAAGGCCAAGCGCCTCGTCGAGCACGGTCGCGACGTCGTCATCCTGCTCGACTCGATCACGCGTCTGGGCCGCGCCTACAACACCGTCGTGCCCTCCTCCGGCAAGGTGCTGACGGGCGGCGTCGACGCGAACGCTCTGCAGCGCCCGAAGCGCTTCTTCGGCGCGGCCCGCAACATCGAAGAAGGCGGCTCGCTCACCATCATCGCCACCGCGTTGATCGATACGGGCAGCCGGATGGACGAGGTCATCTTCGAAGAGTTCAAGGGCACCGGCAATTCCGAGATCATTCTGGATCGCAAGGTCTCCGACAAACGCGTCTTCCCCGCGATCGACATCACGCGGTCCGGCACGCGCAAGGAAGAATTGCTCGTCGCGGCGGACGTGCTCAAGAAGATGTACGTCCTGCGCCGCATCCTCAATCCGATGGGTACGGTCGACGCCATCGAGTTCCTGCTCGACAAGTTGCGCCAGACCAAGACCAACGGCGATTTCTTCGACTCCATGAACACCTGATCGGCGGCGAGCGGTCATGTCCGACACGATCTTCGCCCCGGCCACCGCGGCGGGTCGTGCCGCGGTCGCGATCGTCCGTCTGAGCGGACCCGCCGTTCGATTCGTTCTCGAAACGATCGCCGGACCACTTCCGGAACCACGCCGCGCTTCGGTCCGGCGATTGCATGACCGGGACGGATCCGTTCTCGATCAGGCCCTGGTGCTGTGGTTTCCCGGACCCGCGAGTTTCACGGGCGAGGATACCGCCGAGCTTCATCTTCATGGCGGTCGCGCGGTCCTCGCCGTCATTCTCGATCGGCTCGCCCGATTTCCGGGTTGCCGCTCTGCGGGACCGGGCGAATTCACGCGGCGCGCGTTGTCCAACGGTCGGATGGATCTCGCCGAGGTCGAAGGCTTGGCGGATCTCGTCGATGCCGAAACCGAGCTGCAGCGTCGGCAGGCCCTACGGCAGCTCGACGGGCGCCTGTCGCGCGCCGTCGGCAAATGGCGGGAGATGCTCCTCGATGCTTCCGCCCTGCTCGAAGCGGAGCTGGATTTTGCTGACGAGGGCGATGTAGGGCCGGACGCTCATAGGCCGGCCGCGGAGTCGATCGCGACGGTACTTCAGGACATCCGCTCGGCGGAACGGGATGCCGAGCGGGGCGAGATCATCCGGGCCGGTGTGACGGTGGTGATCGCAGGGCCGCCGAACGCCGGCAAATCGACATTGATGAACCGCCTCGCGCGACGAGATGTGTCGATCGTGACGCCTCATGCGGGAACGACGCGCGACGCCGTCGAAGCTCGGCTGGAACTTGTCGGCATTCCTGTCACCTTGGTCGATACAGCAGGCCTGCGCGAGACGGATGATGCCGTTGAGAAGATCGGTGTCGCTCGAAGTTTGGAGCGCGCCCGGTCCGCCGATCTCGGTTTGTGGGTGACGCCGTCGGGAGTCGTGTCCGATCTCCCTCCGACGGAGGGGGAATGGATTCGGATCCGTTCCAAATCGGATCTATGGCCCGGCGCGGCGGTCTTGCCCGGGGAGATCGCGCTGTCGGCTGAGACCGGCGAAGGGTTGGATGTCCTGCTCGACCGGTTGCGGTCCCGGATCGCCGCGATGGCAGGGAGCGGGACTGCTGATCCGGTCGCGGTACGGGCGCGCCATCGCGAGGCTTTGGCGAAAGGCGCGCGTTCTTTGGAAGCGGCACTGGCACTGCTCGATCGGGACGGGCCCATCGAACTGGCGGCCGAGGAGATCAGACAAGCGCTTTGGGCGCTGTCGGAACTGGTCGGTACCGTACGTGTCGACGACATGCTCGATCGTCTCTTTGCAGGCTTTTGCATCGGCAAATGACGGATCGGGTGATTCACGTGAAACATGAGGGGGCTTTCGCCGCATCAAGTTTCACGTGAAACACTTTGACGGGAACGAGAGCCTCGACTAACAGAACCGCCATGAGCACGTTCGACTACAAAAGCGATGTCGTCGTGATCGGCGGCGGGCATGCCGGGGCCGAAGCGGCGGCCGCTTCGGCGCGGACGGGTGCCGCGACGATCCTCCTGACCCATCGTTTCGACACGATCGGTGCGATGTCCTGCAACCCGGCCATCGGCGGTCTCGGCAAGGGTCATCTCGTCCGTGAGATCGATGCTTTGGACGGCGTGATGGGTCTGGCGGCCGATCGCGGCGGTATTCAGTTCAAAGTGTTGAACCGCCGAAAAGGTCCCGCCGTTCGGGGTCCCCGGGCACAGGCCGACCGAAAGCTCTACGGCCGCGCCGTCCGGGAGCTCTTGGCGGGCACGAGCGGGTTGCGGATCGTGGAGGGCGAGGCAGCCGATGTTCTGATCGTCGAGGGAAGCGTGCAGGGGGTGCTCCTCGGTGACGGACGGAGCATCGCGGCGCGGGCCGTCGTGATCACCACGGGCACTTTTCTCAACGGCGTGATCCATATCGGTCCGGTTCGAACGCCCGCCGGTCGGGTCGGGGAGGCGCCGGCCCGGGCGTTGTCCGATACGCTGTCGCGTCTCGGCCTTTCGAAGGGACGGCTGAAGACCGGGACCCCGGCACGGCTCGACGGTCGGAGCATCGACTGGGCGGGACTCGACAAACAGCTCGGCGACGACCCGCCGGAACCGTTTTCCGCACTCACGCGGTCCATCGTCAATCCGCAAATTTCCTGCGGCGTGACGACGACGACCGAACGGACCCACGAGATCATCCGGGCCAACATGCATCTCGCACCCGTCTATAGCGGGGCGATTTCCGGACGCGGGCCCCGCTACTGTCCGTCGATCGAAGACAAGGTCGTTCGTTTCGCGGACCGCGAGCGCCACCAAATTTTCCTGGAACCGGAAGGCCTCGACGACGACACGGTCTATCCCAATGGCATTTCGACCGCCTTGCCGGAAAACGTTCAGTTGGACTTCCTGCGCACGATACCCGGACTGGAAAAGGTAAAAGTCTTCCGTCCCGGTTATGCCATCGAATACGACTTCGTCGATCCGCGCGGGCTCGATCCGACCCTTGAAGTGAAGTCGGCGCGCGGCGTCTTTCTCGCAGGACAGATCAACGGAACCACCGGTTACGAAGAGGCGGCCGGGCAGGGTCTCGTGGCCGGGATCAATGCCGCGCGGCGAGCGGGCGCCACCGACGGCATCATCTTCGACCGTGCCGAAGCCTATCTCGGCGTCATGATAGACGACCTGGTCACCCACGGCGTGACGGAACCCTATCGGATGTTCACGTCGCGGTCGGAATATCGCCTCTCTCTGCGATCCGACAATGCGGACGAGCGGCTGACGGCCAAAGGTGAAACCTTGGGATGCGTCGGGGTCGAACGAATGGCCGCTCACCGCAAGCGCATGGCGGAGGTCGCGCGCGCGCGCGACCTGTTGCGGTCGCTCACGATCACCCCGACCCAAGCCGCCACCGCCGGTCTCCGCCTCAATCGAGACGGCGTCCGTCGGTCGGCTTTCGATCTGCTGTCCTACCCGGATATCGCTTTCGGCGATCTCTCGCGGCTTTGGCCTGAACTCGGGAGCCTTGATCCGGCGCTCGTCGACCGCGTCGAGACGGATGCGCGTTATGCGGTCTATCTGGAACGACAGGAACGCGACATCGCGGCGTTCCGACGAGACGAAGGCTTGTCCTTGAACGGGATCGACTTCCGGGCGATCGGTGGTCTTTCCGCCGAATTGGCCGGGAAGCTTACGGCCGTCGGCCCTCGAACGCTGGGACAGGCGAGCCGGATCGAAGGCATTACGCCCGCTGCGCTGGTTCTTCTGGCAGGCCGCGCGCGACGAGTCGCCGTCGCGGACGACGTGGCATGATCGATCCTGAAGACCGGAGCCGGGCCCTGGCCGCGGTCGACGTTTCACGTGAAACGCTGGAGAGGCTCGATCGCTACGCCGATCTTCTGCTCCGCTGGCAGACCGTCAAGAACCTGATCGGACCCAAGACGATCCCGACGCTCTGGACCCGGCACATCGCCGACTCGCTCCAACTCGTCCGGCTGGAGCCCGAGGCGCGCCGATGGACGGATTTCGGGTCGGGTGCGGGTTTCCCCGGTCTCGTCGTCGCCTGCGCCCTTGCGGGCCGGGACGGCGCGCAGGTCCATCTTGTCGAGAGCAACGGACGTAAGGCAGCCTTTCTGCGCGAAGCCGCTCGCGTGCTCGACGTCCCTGCCATCGTGCATGATCGCCGTGTCGAAGACGTCGTCCCCGACCTCGTCGATATCGAGCTCGTGACGGCGCGCGCGCTTGCACCGCTGGTCGATCTTCTCGAAATGTCCGCTCTCCTGTTGAAAAGCGGTGCCCGAGCCCTCTTCCTCAAGGGACAAGATGTAGAGGTCGAATTGACCGAAGCCTCTAAATCTTGGACATTGGATGTGACGGTTACAGGCAGCGTGACCGACCCGGGCGGGCGCATCGTCCGCATCGCCTCGGCGGCCCCACGCCATTGACGGAGCCGAGATCGGCATGAACGACATCCCGACCCGCATCCGCGCCGGCGGCTCTCCGCCTCGGATCCTCGCCGTCGCCAATCAGAAGGGCGGCGTCGGCAAGACCACCACGGCGATCAATCTGGGAACGGCGCTCGCGGCGATCGGAGAAGAGGTTCTGATCATCGACCTCGATCCGCAGGGCAATGCCTCCACGGGTCTCGGTATCGACCGCAAGTCCCGTCGGGTCTCGACCTATGACGTCATGACCGGGGCCGAAAGCCTTGACCGGGCCGTGCGCGAGACCGACGTGCCGCGCCTCTCGGTCGCCCCCTCCACGCTGGATCTGCTCGGCGTGGAGCTCGAGATCGCTTCCGAACGCGATCGCGCCCATCGCCTGCGCCGCGCCGTGATGGTGCTGCACGAAGAGCGGTTGGCGACGGGGCGACCCGTCTTCAGCTATGTGCTCGTCGATTGTCCGCCGTCGCTGAATCTGCTGACGGTCAACGCCATGACCGCCGCGGACGCCGTGCTCGTGCCGCTCCAATGCGAATTCTTCGCGCTCGAGGGGCTCACGCAGCTGCTGAAGACCGTCGAACAGATCCGCACCAATCTCAACCCGCGCCTCTCGATCCACGGCGTCGTTCTGACCATGTTCGATCCGCGCAACAATCTGTCCTCGCAGGTGGTCGCCGACGTCCGCGAATTCATGGGCGACAAGGTCTATGAAACGATCATTCCGCGGAACGTGCGCGTGTCGGAGGCGCCGTCCTACGGCAAGCCCGTGCTGCTCTACGACCTCAAATGCAACGGCGCGCAGGCCTATCTGCGGCTCGCTTCGGAAGTGATCCGTCGCGAACGGGCCTTAGCGGCCTGAGGAGATCGACATGGCGGAGGAGAACAGGTCTCGTCTCGGCCGCGGTCTCGCGGCGCTGATCGGCGACATCGGTGACGAATTCCCGGCGGCCGACAAGGCGGCGGGCCCGCGCGGCGCGGCCCAACGCAAGGTGCCGACGGAGTTTCTTCGGCCGAACCCGCGCAACCCCCGGAAAACGTTCGAGGAAACCGATCTCGACGATCTGTCGAATTCGATCCGCGAAAAGGGCATCCTGCAGCCCATTCTCGTCCGGGAACTGCCGGGCGTCGCCGACGTGTTCGAGATCATCGCCGGCGAGCGTCGCTGGCGCGCCGCGCAGCGCGCGGAACTTCACGAAGTTCCGATCATCGTCGTCGAAGCGACGGACCGCGAGGCCCTCGAGCTCGCGATCATCGAAAACGTTCAGCGTGCCGACCTCAACGCGCTCGAAGAGGCCATGGGCTACGAGAAGCTCACGGCCGATTTCGGCTATTCCGCCAATGACTTGGCGAAGATCATCGGCAAGAGTCGCAGCCATGTCGCCAATACGCTGCGCCTCCTGAAACTCCCCGAAAGCGTGAAGGCCATGCTGGCCAAGGGCGAGTTGACCGCCGGACACGCCCGCGCGCTCCTCTCGGTCGACGATCCCGATTCGGTCGCGAAACGAATCGTGGAGCGGGGGCTGAACGTCCGCGACGTGGAGCGACTCACGCAGGACGGACCTTCGACCGAAGGCCGCGTGAAGAAGCCTCGGCCGGACAAGGATCCCGACACGCGGGCCTTGGAAAAGGCGCTCGAGGACATTCTCGGCATGGTCGTGACCATCGATCACGGCATGCGCGGCGGCGAACTCCGCATCCGCTACAAGACCGTCGAACAACTCGAGGACGTCTGCCGCCGCCTCCGCGACTGAGGAGCGTCAGCCTCGACGAACCGCGGCGAGCGCGATCCCCAGCAAGGCTCGCGACAGGGCGGCTCCCGCGATGCGGGGATTCCGCCGCACCGTCGCCTGCGCATCCGCGAGCCGTTCGATCACCTCGTCCAGTCCCGCGGCGCTCCAGTTGCGCAGCTGCCGGCGGAAGGCGTCCTTCCGTTTGAAATGCATTCGGGCGGCGGTCTCGGCGGCCGTAAAGTCCGTGCCGGATTCGATCGCGATCCGCGCCTTCTGCAGAACATAAGCGTGCCGAAGCACCGCTCCGACCAGCATTCCCGCATCGGACCCCTCCGCGAGGCAGCGTCCGAGCATGGAATCGAGCGTCTCGGCGTCCCCCGTGAAGGCCGAATCGACGACGGCATCAAGATTGACGGCCGCCGTGTCGGCCATGACCGCCTCGACGTCGGAAAGCCGTACGACGCCAGTCCCGCGGGCATAGAGCGCGAGCTTTTCGATCTCGCTGCGCGTCGAGAGCCTGTCCGCGCCGAGCAATGAAATGAAGAAACCGCGCGCCTCCTCCTCGATCCGCAGACCATGTTCGGCGAGCCCTGCATCGACGATCCGCGGCAGATCCCGCGCCTCGTCCGCATAACAGGGGAGCGCAGCGGCGTTCGGTGAGGCCTCGACCGCGCTCCGGACGGGATTTTTGGGCGAAAGATCCCCCGCTTCCACCAGCACGAACGCGTCGACCGGCGGCGTCGTCAGCAAAGGCGCGAGACAGGGCGCGAGATTCTTCGCGCCCGCTCGAACGCGGATCGCCCGGCGTCCCCCGAACAGCGGCACGGTATGCGCCTCGTCGGCAAGCCGCAGAGGATCGCCCGCAACCTCGTCGCCGTCGAGCCGCACGAGTTGGAACGGATCGGAGGGATCGTCCACGAGGAGTTTCGCCAGAGCCTCCATGCGCTCGCTGACGAGCCCCGCGTCCGGACCGTAGATGAGAATGACGCGACAGCGCGGATCCGGTTTGCGGAGAAAGGATTCGACCGCGCCGCCCTTCAGCGCGGTCACGTCATCGTCCCGTCGCGAGCGCCGCGGCGACGCGCAGCCTGATCTGGTCGGCCAACACCCGCGCGACGCGGATCTCGGCGTCGCGGGTGGCGCGTGCGGCCGCGAATCTCTGCGCGATCCTGTCGAAGGTCGCCGAAGCGGCCGCCGTTCCGGCCGTGACTTCCGCCCCGCCGTCGATGCGGGTCAGCACGTAATCGGCACGCGCAAGAACCGTAGCCGCATCCGCGCGTCCGCTCGAGGAGTCGACGACCGGCGTCACCACGTTCTGCGTGGCCTTCACGGTCAGGCGATAGCGCGCCTGGCTCGCGGGCGCGCCGCCCGTCAGCTCGAAGACGAGATCCTGCGTCAGGTGATGCCCGAGGCGGTCCGCCACGGGCTCCACCTTCACCGCCGCAAGCGCTTCCGTGACGCTCCGCCCGTCGGCTCCCGGCCCGTACATCGGCCTGAAACAACCCGCGAGGCCCAAACCGAGGGCCAGGGCGAGAATCGGACCGCGCAGCGCGCGGATGCGGTCAGCCGACGACATTCACGATCCTTTGCGGAACGACGATGATCTTCCTCACCGGCCGATCTTCCAGCGCCTTTCGCACGGCGTCCAGTGCCAGGACCGCGGCTTCGATCGACGCGGAGTCCGCGTCGCGCGCCACCGTCACGTCCGCCCGCTTCTTGCCGTTGACCTGCACCGGCAAGGTGATCTCGTCTTCGACCACGAGCGACCTGTCTGCGACGGGCCAAGGCGTCTCGGCGGCGAGGGTCGCATGACCCAAGGCCGAGCGGCATTCCTCGGCCAGATGCGGCATGATCGGCGCGACGATCGCCACCAGAATGTCCGCGGCCTCGCGCAGCGCCGCCGCGAGATCGTCCGGGCAGGCCGTCTCCTGCGCGCCGATCGCCGCCTGAAGCGCATTGGCGAGTTCGTAGACATGCGCGACGCAACGGTTGAAGCGCAGCCGCTCGACGTCCTCTTCCGTCCGTATCAACGCTCGATGGGCGGCCTTGCGCATGGCGAGCGCGGCCGGGCCGTAGGCGGCGGGCGCTGCCCGAGGCAGCACGGCGATGTCGTTCACGAGCCGCCACATGCGCTGCGTGAAGCGGGCTGCGCCCTGGACGCCTTCTTCGGTCCAGATCACGTCGCGCTCGGGCGGAGAGTCGGACAGCATGAACCAGCGGGCGGTATCCGCGCCGTAGCTGCCGATGATGTCGTCGGGATCGACGGTATTGCGCTTCGACTTCGACATCTTCTCGATGGAGCCGATCGTCACGGGCTCGCCCGTCGCAAGAAGCTGCGCCCTGCGCTCGCCGCCCTCCGAAAGGATGCGGATCTCGGCGGGCGAAACCCAGCTCCCGTCCGCCGTCCTGTAGGTCTCGTGAACGACCATCCCCTGCGTGAACAGACCCGCGAAGGGCTCGTCGATCCCCGCATGACCCGTCCGCCGCATCGCGCGCATGAAGAACCGCGAATAGAGGAGATGCAGGATCGCGTGCTCGATGCCGCCGATATACTGGTCGACGGGGAGCCACGCGTCCGCGGTCGCTGGATCGGTCGGATCGGCCTCGTTCCACGGGTCGGTGAAGCGGGCGAAATACCAGGACGAATCGACGAAGGTGTCCATCGTGTCCGTCTCGCGGCGCGCGGGCTTCGCGCAGCGCGGGCAGGGGACGTTGCGCCAGCTCGGGTGACGGTCGAGCGGGTTGCCCGGCACGTCGAAGGTCACGTCGTCGGGCAACTTCACCGGCAGGTCCGATTTCGGCACGGGCACGACGCCGCAGGCGTCGCAATGGATGACCGGGATCGGACAGCCCCAATAGCGCTGGCGCGAGATGCCCCAGTCGCGGAGACGGAAATTCACCTTGCGTTCGCCGACGGGACGACCGTTCAACGTCTCCGTCTCGAGGCGCTTGGCGACCTCCTCGCGGGCTTCCGCCGGGGTCATCCCGTCGAGGAAGCGCGAATTGATCATGCGGCCTTCGCCGTCATAGGCGACGTCCGTGACCGTGAAGGTCGACGGCTCCGTGCCTTCGGGGCAGACGACCGGCCGAACGCCGAGTCCGTAGGCGTTCACGAAGTCGAGGTCGCGCTGATCATGCGCCGGGCAGCCGAAAATGGCGCCCGTCCCGTAGTCCATGAGGATGAAGTTCGCGACGTAGACGGGCAGCGTCCAGCTCGGATCGAAGGGGTGAACGGCCCGGATGCCCGTGTCGAAGCCCTTCTTCTCGGCGCGGTCGATCGCTTCCTGCGCCGTGCCCATGCGCTTGCATTCGTCGATGAAGGCGGCGAGCGCGGGGTTCTTCGCGGCCGCGGCGCGGGCCAGCGGATGATCGGGGGCCAGCGCCATGAATTTCGCGCCGAACAGCGTGTCCGGGCGGGTGGTGTAGATCTCAAGCTCGCCTTCGCCGCCCGGGACGGTCGCCGGATCGAGCGCGAAGCGGACCTTGAGCCCCTCCGACCGTCCGATCCAGTTCTTCTGCATCGTCCGGACCTTCTCGGGCCACCGGTCGAGACCGTCCAGCGCGTCGAGCAGATCCTGCGCATGGTCGGAGATCTTGAAGAACCATTGGGTCAGTTCGCGCTGCTCGACGAGCGCGCCCGAGCGCCAGCCGCGGCCGTCGATGACCTGCTCGTTGGCCAGCACGGTCCGGTCGACCGGATCCCAATTCACCTTGGCGGTCTTGCGGTCGATGAGCCCCGCCTCGAGAAAATCGAGGAACATGCGCTGCTGGTGCTTGTAATAGCTCGGATCGCAGGTCGCGATCTCGCGTTTCCAGTCGAGCGAAAGCCCCATGGACTTCAGCTGGTCGCGCATCGTCGCGATATTGGCGTAGGTCCAGGCCGCGGGGTGGGTCTTGTTGGCCATCGCCGCGTTTTCCGCGGGCATGCCGAAGGCGTCCCAACCCATGGGATGCAGCACGTTGAAGCCGCGCGCCCGCTTGTAGCGCGCCACGACGTCGCCCATGGCGTAATTGCGCACATGGCCCATATGGATGCGCCCCGACGGATAGGGGAACATCTCGAGGACGTAGTATTTCGGCCGCGGATCGTCGTTGCGGGTGTCGAAGAGGCCTTTTTGCTCCCAAACGCCGCGCCATTTCGGCTCGGCTTCGCGGGCGTTGTAGCGCTCGGAGGTCATCGTGCGGGTCGATCGGCTCTGAAAAGGGAAATCGCGGCGCGGACTTGCGCCCTTCGGTTCGGGCGGACTAGGACACGAACGCGACCGGAAATCAACTTTCCGCCCGCCCGGAGACGACGTCGTGACCGAACCCGCTCTTTCCTCCGTCGAACGCCTCGCCGAAGTCCGCGCCGCCGTCGACCGCGCCGCCGAGGACGCCGGTCGCGATCCCGCCTCCGTGACGCTCGTGGCGGTGTCCAAGACCTTCGACGCGCCCGATATCGCGCCGGTCCTCGAAGCCGGCCACCGCGTCTTCGGTGAAAACCGCGTGCAGGAGGCCAAAGTGAAATGGCCGGAGCTCCGGGAGCGGTTCGGGGGTGTCGAGCTCCACCTCATCGGCCCCCTGCAGACCAACAAGGTCCGCGACGCGCTGCAGCTCTTCGACGTGATCGAGACCGTCGACCGCGAGAGCCTTGCTGCGGAAATCGCCAAGGAGATGAAGAAGCTCGGCCGCAGCCCCGCGCTCTATGTGCAGGTGAACACGGGCGAGGAGGAGCAGAAGGCGGGCATTCCTCCGAAGGAGGCCGACGCCTTTCTGGCGCGCTGTCGTGACGTGCACGGGCTCCCGATCACGGGGCTGATGTGCATTCCACCCGCCGACGAGCCGCCCTCTCCGCATTTCGCCCTGCTCGCCAAGATCGCGGCGCGCAACGGCATCGGGATCCTGTCCATGGGCATGAGCGCGGATTTCGAGGAGGCGATCCAGCTCGGCGCCACGCATGTGCGCGTCGGCAGCGCGATCTTCGGTCGCCGGGGCTGATCAGAGGACGCGCAGGCCGCGGATCCGATCGATCCGGCTCAGAAACGACCGCATGCCTTTCGGCGTGAAGGCGATGCAGCCTTCCGTCGGCCGAAAGCCTTCCCGCGCGATGTGGATGAAGATCGCGCTGCCCCGCCCGCGCAGAGCGGGGACGAGATTCCAATCGGTATCGATCACCACGTCGTAGAGCGCGTCGTCCCGCCACATCCGCTCGTGACCCGCGGCGAAAGGCAGTTTGACGGGTTTGTTGTAGCGGAACGAGGCCGGATCGTCGCAGCGACCGTCGTCCTTGCGGATCAGGCGGACCGGCAGACGCGTGCGCGGGCGGAACGGGCCGGGACGCAGGAGGATCGCCACGGGCACGAGCAGGGTGCGGGGCGTCGCGCCGTCGCCTTCGCGTTTCGTCGTCTTCGGACCTGATCGACCCAGCGCGCAGGGAATCCGAAGACCGCCGATCACCACCTCGCCCTTCGTCCGGTCCGAAGGCCGTGCGACGACGATCGCCTCGGGACGCCACGGGCGGGGTTTCGTTGCGGCGACGCCGCTGCGGCTTGCGCGGATCATGAGCATGGGTCTACTTGCGTCGGCAGGAACTTCGCAAGGGCCGGACGGGACATGGCGGGCGAGCGCAGGCTGTTGATCGTTCACGCCGACGCGGTCGCCTCGGCCGCGCTGGTGCAGCAATTCGCGCTCACGGTCGATCTTCGGGCGGAGGCCGTCGCGACCGTCGCCGCGGCCCGCGCCGCCGTCGCGGATCTCGCGCCCGACATGATCCTGACCGGCACGGTCTTCGCCGACGGCGCCGTCGCGGATCTCGTCGGCGATCTGCGTGCCGCCGACGTCGTCGAACCCGTCTTGGTGCTCGGCGAAACCGACGAGGATGCCGTCGTGGCCGCCATGGATGCGGGCGCGGACGACGCCGTGGCGGTGCCCGTGCGCTTCGCGGCCCTTCTGGGGCGCGTGCGCAGTCGTCTCAGTCGTCATGAAGTCGGCCACGACGCCGTCGTCGCGCTCGGTCCCTACGCCTTTCGCCCCGGCATGAAGCAGATCGAGATCGACGGCCGCGTCATCCGCCTCACCGAGAAGGAGACGGCGATCCTGCGCTATCTTCAGAGGGCCGGAGGGCCCGTGGCGCGGGACGAGCTTCTGTCCGAAGTCTGGGGCTACAATTCGGGCGTCACCACGCATACGCTCGAAACGCATGTCTATCGTCTTCGTCAGAAGATCGAACCCGATCCCGCCGCCGCTTCGATCCTCGTGACCGACCCGGCCGGCTACCGCCTTCTCGCGTGAGGACGTCATGGCGCTTCAGGAAGACGTGACCCTCTTGTCGGCCCTGCCCTGCTTCGCCTTCTTCTCGGAAGAGGCGTTGAGGCTTCTCGCCTTTTCGAGCGACAGCCGCATCCTGCGGCCGGGCGACGTCCTTTTCCGGTCGGGCCAGCCCGCCGTCGGGGCCTATCTCGTCCGGACCGGGGCCGTGATGGTGGTGGCGACGGGCGAGCCCGGAGAGACGATCGTCGGACCGGGCGGATTGATCGGGGAGGCGGGACTGATCGCCCCTTGCGAATTCCGCTTCACGGCCGTCGCGCGGGACGCGTCGAGCGTGCTGCACATTCCGCGTGCCACGGTACGCAAGGTTCTGCAGGAATATCCCGACGTCGCCGCCGAATTGAAGCGCGGCATCGAGGCCCGCCTCGTCGAGATCCGGGAGCGCATGATCCGCGCCCGGTCCCTGCTGGAGCCCAAGCGTCTCGAGCCCGGGGGCTGATCAGCGCAGCGTCAGCATCACGGGGACGTGGTCGGAAGGGCGCTCCCAGCCGCGCGCCTCGCGCAGGATCGAGACCTCGCCCAGCGAGCCCGCGAGGTCCGGCGACACCCAGACATGGTCGAGGCGGCGTCCGCGGTCGGCGGCGGCCCAGTCCGCGGCGCGATAGCTCCACCACGTGTAGACCTTTTCCGGCTCGGGCTTCAGCGTCCGCACGGCGTCGACCCAGCCGCCCCCCGACCGCGCCGCTTCGAGCTTTCCGGTCTCGATCGGCGTATGCGAGACCACCTTCAGCATCTGCTTGTGGCTCCAGACGTCGTTTTCGAGCGGCGCGACATTGAGGTCGCCGACCAGAATCGCCTTGGAGGCCGCCGGACGATCGGCCTCTCCCCAAGCCTTCATCTCGTCGAGGAAGGAGAGCTTGTGGGCGAATTTCTCGTTCTCGAGCGGGTCGGGAACGTCGCCGCCCGCGGGAACATAGAAGTTGTGGACCGTGACGCCGCCGCCTTCCGGTCCGAGCGTCGCGGCGACATGGCGGGCATCGGTCTTGCCGCAGAAGCTCTTGGCCGACCAGGACGCGATCGGCAGGCGCGAGACGACGGCGACGCCGTGATAGCCCTTCTGGCCGTGGATCGCGGCATGGGCGTAGCCCGCCTTGCGGAAGGCCGCGAGCGGGAATTGGTCGTCCTGGCACTTCGTTTCCTGCAGGCAGAGCACGTCCGGTCCGTGCTCCTTCAGGAAATGCGTGACGAGGTCGATCCGCAGGCGGACCGAATTGATGTTCCAGGTGGCGACGGTGACGGACACGGCGACGGGTTCCGGAAGAAAGGGGTCCCGGATGCCTAAAGCCTCGCCCGCTCCGGAGCAATCGCTCCGCACGCCGTCGTCGCGTCCGTCCCCGGCTTCCGCCGCGTCGGTCAGCGGATGATGGTGAAGTCGATGACGAAGAGCTGCGGATCCGGTCGCTGCACCGTGTTCGGATTGGCGAGCGTCACCGTGACCTCATGGCCCTGCGGATCGAGGATCGTCCAGCGCTTGAGCATCATCGAGGGCTGTTCGAAGAACAGGGTCACCTGGGACGTACCCGCGAAGGTGGCCTTGTCCTCGACCTGCACGATCACGCGGTCGGGATCGACCCGCACGCCCGTCACCTTCAGATCCTTGGCGAGGTCGATCCGGTCGCGGACGAGAAATTTCAGGGGCGTCTGGGCGATCGAATAGAAGTCCTGCGTGGCGAGTTTGCGGTCGCGGATCGCCACCGTACGGCCGTCCGAGATGATCTCGAGCGGCGTGGGCGGATCATAGTCGAAGCGCAGCTTGCCCGGCTTCTGCAGATGCAGCTTTCCCGTCAGCTGCCGGTTGCCGGAAAGCTGGACGAAGTCGGCGGTCAGCACCTCGAGTCGATTGAGCGCGGCGTTCACCCGTTCGATCACGGCGGCGGGGGAGGCGTTCGCGGGCAGGGCCGTCCATGCGCGCGTCGCCTCGGGCTTCGCCGCCTCGGGGGCGGGCGGCGGGACGAAGGAGCCCCCGGGACGGACGGGCGGAAGAGGGACCTGGGCGGAAACGGACGCGGCGGCGCCGAGCAGGATCGCGGCGGCGAGGGAGGAGATCCGGACGATGGTCATGCCTTCACCTTCGCCCGCCGATGCGGCGGAAGCGCGGCGTCAATCGTCCGTGCCCGTGCGACCGCCCTCGAGCAGGATCTCGCGCTTGCCCGCGTGATTGGCCGGCCCGACGATGCCCTCATTCTCCATGCGCTCCATGATCGAGGCCGCCCGATTGTACCCGATCTGCAGCCTGCGCTGGATATAGGACGTCGAAGCCTTCCTGTCGCGCAGAACGACGGCCACGGCCTGATCATAGGGGTCCATGCCCGCCGATCCGAAGGAGCCTTGATCGAAGACCGCACCGTCCTCGTCCTCGCCCTCGGGATCGTCGTCCTGCGTGACCGCGTCGAGATAGGCCGGGCGTCCCTGGGACTTGAGATGCGCGACCACGCGCTCGACCTCGGCGTCCGACACGAAGGGTCCGTGCACGCGGCCGATACGCCCGCCGCCCGCCATGTAGAGCATGTCGCCCTGGCCGAGCAGCTGTTCGGCCCCCTGCTCGCCGAGAATGGTCCGGCTGTCGATCTTGGAGGTGACCTGGAAGGAGATGCGGGTCGGGAAATTCGCCTTGATCGTGCCCGTGATCACGTCGACCGAGGGGCGCTGCGTGGCGAGGATCACATGGATGCCCGCCGCGCGGGCCATCTGGGCGAGCCGCTGGATCGTGCCTTCGATCTCCTTGCCCGCCACCATCATCAGATCGGCCATTTCGTCGACGATCACGACGATGTAGGGCAAGGGCTCGAGATCCATCGCCTCGGTCTCGTAGACGGCCTCGCCCGTCTCCCGGTCGAAGCCCGTCTGCACGGTGCGGGTGATGGTCTCCCCCTTGGCCTTCGCTTCCGCGACGCGGGCGTTGAACCCGTCGATGTTGCGGACGCCGACCTTCGACATCTTCTTGTAGCGCTCCTCCATCTCCCGGACGGCCCATTTGAGCGCGAGAACGGCCTTCTTCGGATCCGTCACGACGGGGGTCAGGAGATGCGGGATGCCGTCATAGACGCTGAGTTCCAGCATCTTCGGGTCGACCATGATCAGTCGGCATTCCTCCGGCCGCAGCCGGTAGAGCAGCGACAGGATCATGGTGTTGATCGCCACCGACTTGCCCGAACCCGTCGTGCCGGCGACCAGCAGATGCGGCATGCGCGCGAGCTCGGCCACGACCGGGTCGCCGCCGATCGTCTTGCCGAGGCACATCGCGAGCTTCATCCCCGTGCCCGTGAAGGCCTCGCTCGCGATCATCTCGCGGAAATAGACCGTCTCGCGCTTCTGGTTGGGCAGTTCGATGCCGATCGCATTGCGGCCGGGCACCACCGCGACGCGCGCCGAGACGGCGCTCATCGACCGGGCGATGTCGTCTGCCAGCCCGATCACGCGCGAGGACTTGATCCCCGGCGCGGGCTCCAATTCGTAGAGCGTCACGACCGGGCCCGGCCGCACGTTCACGATCTCGCCGCGCACGCCGAAATCCTCGAGCACGCCTTCGAGCAGCCGCGCATTCTGTTCCAGCGCGTCCTCCGACATCACCGGCCCCACGACCTTCTTCGGCTCGGCGAGGAGCGAGAGCGGCGGGAGTTCGTAGCCGTCGCCGTCGGGGCGACGCGGCGACGCGGCTCGGGTCGCGGCGGGTGCGGTCGGCCGCTTCGCCGTCGGGCGGGCGGCGGCCGTCTCCTCCTCGTCTCTGAAATCATCGTCGAAGACGGGGTCGCGCGTCCGTTCGACGGGCTCGAAACCGGGCTCGCGCCGAATGCGCGAGGAGCCGCGCAGGCTTTCGAGCGGATCGGGAGCGGTCCGTCGGCGGAACGGCCGCACGACGGCGGCCTTGATGCTCAGGAACAGATGGATCACCGCCCCGAAGGAGACGAGCCCGAAGCCGGGATCGCCGTCGCGATCGTCGTCCTCGGCGTCGTCGGCGGCCGGGCGACGCGGATCGATGCCTTCCGCGGGCGGTTTTTCGCGGCGCTCCAGACCGAAGCCCGCCGCGGCCGACAAGGCCAGAAGCGCGACGAGGCAGGCGATCGCACCCGCCACGTTCCGCGCGGCCGTCGTTCCGCCGCCGAATTCCGCAGCGGTCCGCAGAAGCCCGTCTCCGATCACGCCGCCGAGACCCGTCGGCAGCGGCCAACGATCGGCGACGGGCAGCGCGGACGCGGTCGCCGCCGCAGCGAGACCTCCGAGGATCCAGAGGAACAGACGCAGGCGGGGACGCAGCACGCGGCCCGTGGTCATCATGCGCAGCCCGGCGAAGGCGACGGGCGCGGCCAGAGCCGCCGCGGCGAGCCCGAACAGCTGCATCGTCAGATCGGCGACGATCGCCCCCGGATAGCCGAGAAGATTGCGGACGGGACCGCTCGTGGCGTGGTTGAGGCTCGGATCCTGCACGGACCAGGTCAGCAGCGCCGCCGTCAGCGCGCCCGCCGTCACCAGCAGGCCGAGGCCCGCGATCTCCGCCGCGCGACGGCCGAGAAAGTCCTTCACCTGCTCGGCGACGCTCTCGTGGCTCGCCCGGCTCGATCGTGTGATGCGCATCGTCGACCCGAAAAGATACCGCCGCCCGCGAATCGAGGCGGACCTTCGGTCGAGACCCTAGAAAGCCCCGGGTTAAGGCGGGTTTAAGGTTGACGCTTTCTGCGGCGCGCCGGGAACGAAAAAGGCGGCCGATCGCTCGGCCGCCGGAAGTCGATGCAGGGAGGAGGAAACACCCGCGCCCGGGAAGGGCGCGGGGTCGGAACTCAGTAGTTGTAGGCACGCTCGTCATGCTCGGCGATGTCGAGGCCTTCGCGCTCGGCTTCGGTCGAGACGCGCAGACCGACGATCATGTCCGTGACCTTGAAGATGATCACCGAACCGATGCCCGACCAGACGATCGTCAGCAGCACGCCCTTCGTCTGGGCGACGAGCGCCGTGATGAGGTCGTAATCGGCGATTGCCAGCGAACCGGGCTTCGAGACGTAGTCCGGGATGCCCGCGCCGCCGAGGGCCGGATTGACGAGGATGCCCGTCGCGATCGCGCCGAGGATGCCGCCGACGCAGTGGATGCCGAAGACGTCGAGCGTGTCGTCGTAGCCGAAGGCGTTCTTCACCGTGGAGACGAAGAAGTAGCAGACGGCGCCGGAGACGAGGCCGAGAACCAGCGAACCCATGGGGCCCGCGAAGCCCGAGGCCGGGGTCACCGCCACGAGGCCCGCCACCGCGCCGGAGACGAGGCCGAGCAGAGTGGGCTTGCCCTTGGCGGCCCATTCGACGAGCAGCCAGGAGAGGCCCGCCGCTGCGGTCGCGACGAAGGTGTTCACCATCGCGAGGCCCGCGACGCCGTTCGCCTCGAGGTTCGAGCCCGCATTGAAGCCGAACCAGCCGACCCAGAGCAGCGCGGCGCCGATCATCGTCATGGTGAGCGAGTGGGGAGCCATCAGATCCTTGCCGTAACCGATGCGCTTGCCGAGCATCAGCGCGCCGACGAGGCCGGCGATGCCCGCGTTGATGTGCACGACCGTGCCGCCCGCGAAGTCCAGCGCGCCCCACTTGTAGATCAGGCCGGCATCGGCCATCACCGCGTCGAGCTTGGCCTGAGCGGCCGCCTTGGCCGCGGCGTCGCCCGCTTCGGCCACGGCCTTGGCCGCGGCCGCGACCGCGTCCGGACCCGCCCAGTACCAGACCATGTGCGCGATCGGGAAATAGACGAAGGTGACCCAGAGCGCCGTGAACACGAGCACCGCCGAGAAGCGCATGCGCTCCGCGAAGGCGCCCACGATCAGCGCGGGCGTGATGCAGGCGAAGGTCATCTGGAACGCCATGTAGACGAGTTCCGGAATGACGACGCCGTTCGAGAAGGTCGCCGCGACGCTTTCCGCGGTGACGCCCGACAGGAACGCCTTGTCGAAGCCGCCGATGAAGTCGCCGAGCGCGCCGCCCGTGAAGGCGAGCGAATAGCCGAACGTCACCCACAGGATGGAGACGAGGCAGACGATGGCGAAGACCTGGCTCAGCACGGACAGCATGTTCTTCGTGCGCACGAGGCCGCCGTAGAACAGCGCGAGGCCGGGGATCGTCATGAGAAGGACGAGGACCGTGGAGACGAGCATCCAGGCCGTGTCGCCCTTGTTGGGAACGGGCGCGTCGGCGGCGAAGGCCGCGCCGGCGCCGAGAAGCGAGAAGGAAGCGGCGAGCGCCGTCCTCATGGTGATGCGGGACATCATGTCATTGAGCTCCTGATGGGACGACGTGCTCAGAGCGCGTCCTGATCGCGCTCGCCGGTGCGGATGCGCACGGCTTGTTCGATGGGCGAGACGAAGATCTTTCCGTCGCCGATCTGGCCCGTCTTTGCGGCCGTGGTGATCGCTTCGATCACCTGCGGAACGAGTTCGGCCGCGACCGCGACCTCGATCTTCAGCTTCGGCAGGAAGCTGACGGCGTATTCCGCGCCGCGGTAGATTTCGGTGTGACCCTTCTGGCGGCCGTAGCCCTTCACTTCGGTCACGGTGAGTCCGTGCACGCCGATGGCGGTCAGCGCGTCGCGGACCTCCTCCAGCTTGAACGGCTTGATGATGGCCATCACGATCTTCATGGAGCCTGTTCCCCGATTACGGACCGCCGCAGGTCGCGACGGCATTGGGGATCCATAATCAAGGCTCGTGCCGGCCGCCTTTCGGGCGGATTCAAGCCGGAATCCGGCCCGCCCGGCGGTCAGGGTGCCTCTATGGTCGGCAGTATGCTCATTTATTGAGCACGGACCGGCGTCATCCGAGCAGGCGGATCAGGCCTTCCTGCGCCACCGAGGCGACGAGCCGTCCGTCGCGGGTGAAGACCGAGCCGCGGGCCAGACCCCGCGCCCCGCCGGTGAACGGACTGTCCTGCGCATAGAGGAGCCATTCGTCCGCGCGGAACGGAGCATGCAGCCACATGGCATGATCGAGGCTCGCGGGCCGGATCGCGGGATCGAAGACGCTGCGCCCGTGCGTCACCAGCGTCGCGTCGAGCAGCGTCATGTCCGAGGCATAGGCCAGGACGCAGCGGTGGATGTCGGGATCGTCGGGCAGCGGTCCCGTGGTGCGGATCCAGACGTGGAATTTCGGCGGCAGGCCGGGCCCCGCGCGGTAGCGCTCGTGCTCGACGGGCCGTAATTCGATCGGGCGCGGTCGCTCGTAATAGGCCCGCACCGGGGCGGGCATGGTCGGCAGGATCGCGCCGCGGAACTCCTCTTCGGTCGGGAGATCCTCCGGCATCGGGACGTCGGGCATGGCGATCGCGTGCGCAAGCCCGCCCTCCTCGATCTGGAAGGAGGCGGAGAGGATGAAGATCGTGCTCCCGTGCTGGATCGCCTTGACCCGCCGCGTGGAGAAGCTCCGTCCGTCCCGCACGCGCTCCACCTCGTAGACGATCGGCGCCTTCGGATCTCCGGGCAGGATGAAATAGCAATGCAGCGAATGCGGCGCGCGGTTCTCGACCGTGCGGCAGGCCGCGACCAGCGCCTGACCGATCACCTGTCCGCCGAAGACGCGCCGCCAACCGACGTCCGGGCTCCGCCCGCGGAACAGATTGGTCTCGAGCCTTTCGAGATCGAGCACGTCCAGAAGGCCCCGAACGGGTTCGATCATGGTTCCGCTCCGCAGCGATTCGACGTTCCGTCGGGCGATTTCTGCACGGACGGCCGCGCCTGCGCCAGTCCGCGCGTTGCGGGGCTGCGGCGCGGCGCGTAGACAGGTCGGGAAACGGCGCCGAGCGCGGGAGACGGGAATGAGCGGAATGGCGGAGACGGCCGGGCGCTTCGACGTCGTGATCGCGGGCGGCGGCATCACGGGCTTCACCTTGGGCCTCGCGCTCAAGCGCGCCCTGCGCGGCTCGCTCTCCGTCGCGCTCTGCGATCCCGCGCTCGGGCGGCCGGACCGGGCGACCGGCCGCGCCTACGCCATCGCGGCGGGCGCGCGCCGCATGTACGAGACGCTCGGCGTCTGGGACAGGGTGGCCGACGCGGCGGAGCCGATCCGCGAGATGATCGTCACCGACAGCCGGACGGACGATCCCGTCCGCCCGATCTTCCTCTCCTTCGCCGGGGAGGCCGAGGAGGCGCCCTTCGCCCATATGGTCGAACAGGATCGCCTCGCCCGCGTCCTGCGCGAGACGGCGCTCGCCGAAGGCGTCGTGCCCTTCGCTGCCCCCGTTCGTTCATGGTCGGCGGGGTCCGACCTCGCCTCCGTCCGTCTGGCCGACGGCGTGCGGCTCGACGCGTCCCTGCTTGCCGCCTGCGACGGCGCGAAGTCGCGCCTGCGCGACCTCGCGGGCATCCCGCTGATCGGCTGGTCCTACGATCAGTCGGGCATCGTCGCCACCATCGCGCATGAACGCCCCCATGAAGGCCGGGCCGAGGAGCATTTCCTGCCCTCCGGTCCCTTCGCGATCCTGCCGCTCGCCGGACACCGCTCCTCGATCGTCTGGACCGAGCGCAGCGACCGCGTCGAAATGCTCCTCTCCCTGCATGACGACGAGATCCTCGAAGAGATCGAAAAGCGCTTCGGCCTGCATCTCGGCCGCATTTCGCTCGTCGGCCGGCCCACGGCGCATCCGCTCTCGCTCGGCGTGGCGCGCCGCTTCGTCGGCGACCGTTTCGCACTGGTCGGCGACGCCGCCCATGTCATCCATCCCATCGCCGGGCAGGGCCTGAATTACGGCCTGCGCGACGTAGCTGCGCTGGCCGAGGCGGTCGCCGACGCGGCGGGCCTCGGCCTCGACCCCGGCAACGCGGAAACGCTCGCCGCCTATGAGCGTGCTCGGCGCGCCGACACCGTCGCCATGGGCCTCGTGACGGACGGCCTCAACCGCCTGTTCTCCAACGATCTTCTGCCCGTCCGTCTGTTGCGCGACCTCGGTCTCGGCCTCGTCGACCGCATGCCGACGCTCAAGAAGCGCTTCATCCGCGAGGCGGCCGGCGATGGCGCCCTGCCGCGGCTCATGCGCGGACACGCGCTCTAGCGCCGCGCCTCTTCCAGCGCCTTCGCCAACGCGGCGAGGGTGCGGTCGCGCAGGCCCATCGCGCGCAGATGCGCATGGGTGTTGATCACGTAGTCGGGATTGGCGCCCGAAATCCCCACCCCCTGCAGGACCAGCCGCACCAATTCCTCATGCGGCAGACGGCCGGCATATTGGGCATGGGCGCGATCGGCCGTGTAGGCCACGGCCTCCACGGCGCGGCCGTCCGAGAGGCGGATGCAATGACGGGTCTCGCGATAGACCGCCGTCGCCTGTTCGCGCGCCCGCAGATAGGCGAGCGTCGCCTCGCGTCCCGCGCGCTCGACCCGGAAGGCGACGCCGCGGCACGAGCCGCCGCGATCGAGGCCGAGGACCAGACCGGGCCGGTCCGGCGTGCCGCGATGGACGTGCGAATAGATGCAGAGAGCCCTATGAAAGCCGTGGAGCGCGGCGAGAGTCCGTTCGGCGAAGTCGAAACCGGGCCGCCACATCAGCGAACCGTAGCCGAAAACCCAGAGATCGCCGTCCGCGCCGCTCATCATCCGCTCCCGCTTGGCGGGGCAGCGCCTAGCAGCTAGGAAACCCGGACGCAACGGAGGGGATATTCCGATGACCGGTGAAGAGACGTTCCGCCCGATCGGACCTCCGCCCAAACGGTGGAAGCTGTTCGCGCCCGTGATCGCGCTGGGCCTTCTCGCACTGGGTCTCGTCGCCTTCTGGTTTCATGCGAGCCGCATCGCGGGCTCGACGCTCGACGCCTGGATCGAACGGGAGAGCCGCCTCGGCCGCGTCTGGACCTGCGCCGAGCGTTCCATCGCGGGCTTCCCGTTCCGGCTGGAGGTCACTTGCAGGGGCGCGAGCTTCACCAACGCCCCGGACGGTTCGCCCGTCGCCCGCGGTGCGCTCCCCCGCATCCTCGTGGTCACACAGATCTATCAGCGCGATCTTCTGCTCGTCGAATTCGACGGGCCTCTCCGGCTCGAAGGCCGCACGCCCGGCGACGTCGCGAATTTCGACTGGGACACGCTCCGCGCCAGCATCCGCGGGCTTCCCGGCGCGCCGCAGCGGATTTCCGTCGAGGGCAAGAAGATCAAGGCCGATGCCGCGAACCGTCTGGGCCCGATCGGCGATGTCGCCGCCGAGACGTTGGAAATGCATCTGCGCCGCGATCCGCAGCGCTTCGAGACCGAACGCGCCTATGATCTCGCCGTCCGCGCGACGGGCATCGCTTCGGCGGCGCTCGATCGGGCGGCGGGCGGCACGGGCGGCGCGAGCCTCGACGCCCGGCTCGCGCTGACGCGGGCCGAGCCCTTCGCGGGCGACGGTTTCGCGGCGACCGCCGAACGCTGGCGCAGCGAGGGCGGCCGTCTCACCCTGAGCGAGTTCCGCTTCGCCAAGGGAGATCGTCGTCTGGAGGCGGCGGGCGACGTCGGCATCGACGCGCAGAAACGTCCCGAAGGACGTCTCGAACTCGGCCTGACGGGCTTCAACGATCTGCTGCGCGGTCTCGTCGGCAATCCGCAGACTTCCGCTCTGCTGGGGCTTCGCGCGGGCGGGCAGAACAGCGTCAAGTTCCCGCTCCGGGCCGAGCGCGGCATGCTTTCGATCGGGCCGCTGCCGCTCTTCCCCCTGCCGCCGCTCTATTGAGGATCAGGCTTCCGGCTTCGGCCTGCCGAAGTCCGGAGCCGCCGTCTCCTGCCCGAGATCGATGATCCCGCGGCGGATGGCGCGGGTGCGCGAGAAATGGTCGTAGAGCGCCTGCCCGTCGTCCCAGCGGATCGCGCGCTGCAGCGCGTAGAGATCTTCCGCGAAGCGGCCGAGCATTTCGAGCACGGCCTTCTTGTTGTGCAGGAAGACGTCGCGCCACATCGTCGGGTCCGAGGCGGCGATGCGCGTGAAGTCGCGGAAGCCGCCCGCCGAGAATTTGATCACCTCGGATTCGGTCACCGTCTCCAGATCCGCCGCCGTGCCCACGATGTTGTAGGCGATCAGATGCGGCAGATGGCTCGTCACCGCGAGCACGAGATCGTGATGCTCCGCCGTCATCTCCTCGACGTTCGAACCCGCGCCCTCCCAGAAGGCGCGCACCTTCGCGACCGCCTCCGTCTCGGAATCCGGAACCGGCGTGAGAATGCACCAGCGGTTGAGGAACAACGTCGCGAAGCCCGCATCCGGGCCCGAATATTCGGTGCCCGCCACGGGATGCGCCGGGACGAAATGCACGCCGTCCGGCAGATGAGGGGCGACCTGTTCGACCACCGAGGTCTTGACGGAGCCCACGTCCGACACGACGGCGCCGGGCGTCAGGCCGGGCTTCATCGCCTCCGCCACCGCCCCGCAGGCCCCCACGGGCACGCAGAGGATCACGCAATCCGCTCCGCGCACGCCCTCCGCCGCGTCGCCCGTGACGAGGTCGGCGATGCCGAGTTCCGTGACCCGCGCCCGCACCTCTTCCGACGCGTCGATCGCGACGATCGAGCGGGCGAGGTTCATGCGCCGCGCGACGCGCGCCAAAGACGAGCCGATCAGTCCGAGCCCCACCAGCGCCAGACGGTCGAAGACGGGTTCCGCGAGCGCGGGTCCGAGCTTGTCAGCCATGCCGTCCCCGCATGAATTCCGTCAGCGCCTCGATCACGAGGCGGTTCGCCTCCGCCGGGCCGACGGTGAGACGCAGGCAGTCCGGCAAGCCGTAGGCCCCGACGCCGCGCAGCACGAGGCCGCGCGCGGTCAGGAAGGCGTCGGCCTCCTTCGCCGTCCGGCCCGGCGTCGAGGGGAACCGGATCAGCAGGAAATTGCCGACGCTGGGGACGATTTCGAGGCCGAGCGCGCCGATCTCCGCGGCGAGGCGCGGCAGCCATTCTTCGTTGTGCGCGACGGCCGCCGCCACATGCGCCTCGTCGGCCAAGGCCGCGACGCCCGCCGCAAGCGCCGGGCCGTTGACGTTGAAAGGCCCGCGGATGCGGTTGAGCGCGTCCGCGACATGGGCGGGCGCATAGCACCAGCCGAGGCGCAGCATCGCGAGGCCGTAGATCTTCGAGAAGGTGCGGGTCATCACCACGTTCTCGCTCGTCGAGACGAGCTCGATGCCCGAGGCGTAGTCGTTCCGGCGCACATATTCCGCATAGGCCGCGTCGAGCACGAGAAGCACGGTCTTCGGCAGCCCCGCATGGAGGCGCTTCACCTCCTCGAAGGGGAGATAGGTGCCCGTCGGATTGTTCGGATTGGCGAGGAAGACGATCTTCGTCCTCGGCGTCACGGCCGCGAGAATCGCGTCGACGTCGGCCGTGAGGTTCTTCTCCGGCGCGACGACGGGCGTGCCGCCCGCAGCCAGAATCGCGAGCTTGTAGACGAGGAAGCCGTGCGTCGTGAATACGCCCTCGTCGCCCGGACCGACATAGGCGGCGGTCAGGAGCGAGAGGATCTCGTCCGACCCCGAGCCGCAGACGATGCGGGCGGGATCGAGCCCGAATTTGCCCGCGATCGCGTCGCGCAGCGCGGTCGAGGAGCCGTCCGGATAGAGTTCGAGCTTGTCGGCGATCGACTTGAACGCCTCGATCGCCTTGGGCGAGGCGCCGAGCGGCGTCTCGTTCGAGGAGAGCTTCCACACCTTGGCGACGCCCGGCGCTCCGCTCTTGCCGGGCACGTAGGGATCGATGGCGAGGACGCCGGGGCGGGGCTGCGGACGGTCGAGAACGGCGGTCATGGCGGTGTCCGTGGTCAGGATTCGGTCGGGCGGAAGCGGGCGGCGTGGCTGCCGATCTCGCGGAGATCGAAGCGGCCGACGCCGAGCCCCGCCATGGCCCCGAGAAGAGCGTCGCGGGAGACGTTTTCGGGTGCGGCGACGAGCAGCGTCAGGCCGCCTTCGTCGCCCGCGCTCGCCTCCACCGTCGCGCCCACCGCGGCCAGCGCCCCGGTGAGGCCCTCGCGCCAGCGTTCGACGCCCAGCGCATAAAGGATCACCTCGCGAACCGCGGCTTCGTCGATGGGCTTGGAGACGACATAGACGGGCGTGCCCGCCGGATGGCCGGGCCGCTCGACGAAGGGCAGGCGCGCGATGATCTTCGGCGTGCCTTCGCCCGAGAGCAGCGTCCACCACGCGCCCGCCGAACGTCCGGGCTCGGCGGGGAAGATGCCGAGATCGCCCGCCGAAGCCGCGACGGCCGCGATCACCTCGGTCGCGTTCGCATGCGTGCGGTAGGGCACCGTGAAGCCGAAATGGAAGCGGGCGGTGTCGCGCATCGGCGCGTCCCCGATGGAGACGTCCGCATGCACGGCATAGGGCGCCTGCACCCAGGTGAAGGTCGAGATGATGACGCGCTGGATGCTTTCGGCCGTGTCGAAGGGCAGGATGCCCTCGTGCCGCGCATAGAGCCGCCGCATCTGGTCGGCCTCGCGGCCCGGCCGGAAGGCGGAGCCGGACGCCGCCGTCTTCTTGATTCGGATGAGCGTGTCGATGACCTGCGCCCGTTCCATCAGGAGCCGGTGCATGGCTTCGTCGATGCGGTCGATCTCGCGGCGGATGTCGGCGAGCGTCGGTCGGATTTCAGCCGGTTCGGCCATGATACGGATCCCGGTCGGGCGCGGTTTCCTCCATAGAGCGCGCGCGTCGGAAAGGCAAAGTCCCTCGGCCCGTCCGCGTCACACCGCCTCGCCCCGGAACATCGAGACCCGCGCCCGGCTTTCGGGCTCGGCGGGCGTGAACAGGCCGGTATGCGCGTCGCGCAGCGCCAGTACGCCCGTGGTCACGTCGAAATAGGCCCCGTGCAGTTCGAGCTTGCCCTTGCCGACCAGCGCCTTCACGCAGGGAAAGGTCATCAGATTCTCGAGGCTCTGCGCCACCGAGATCATCGCGAGCTTCTCGACATATTCGGCCACGGGCGTGCCGTTGCGCGGCCCCGCCTTCTCCGCCGCGGGCCCGACGAGCGTCATCCATTTGCCGATGAAGTCGCCCGGCGAGAGCGGCTCGTCCTCCGCCACATGGGCGCGGATGCCGCCGCAGCGGCCGTGGCCCATCACCACGATATGCTTCACCCGCAGCGCCTGCACCGCGAATTCCAGTGCCGCCGAGGTGCCGTGATAGAAGCCGTTCGTCTCGAAGGGCGGCACGAGATTGGCCACGTTCCGGACGACGAAGAGTTCGCCCGGCCGCGCGTCGAAGATGACTTCGGGCGAGACGCGGCTGTCGCAGCAGCCGATCAGCATGATCTCGGGCTTCTGGCCCGAGGCCGCAAGCTCCTCGAAGCGCGACTGCTCGCGCGGAAAGCGCTCGCCGAGAAAGGCCTTATATCCTTCGCGCAGCCGTTCTGGGAACATCGAGGAGCTCCTGCTCGTCGTGATGCGGTGCGCGCCGCCCGCCCGGAGGTCGCGTCAACGATGCTGATATCCATCAAGTCGCTGTGAAATACAACGCGACGAGGGTCCCGGTCGAAGTTTCGATCGTCTGCCCTCGCGCTAGGCCAGAATGGCCATCCGGATCCCGAAAGCGTCGGCGACGGGCTCCGCGGGATGGGACAGCGCTTCGCCCCGCAGAATGCGTTCGGCCGTCCAGCAGCAGGCGCAGGCGTCGAGGAGATCGTCTTCGCCCGCTCCTTTCGACGGGCGTGCGGCGAGGAAGGCGGGATCGAAGCCCGCGACCTCCGCAAGCAGCCTCCGCCGCTCGTCGAGGCCCGGCGGATGCGGACGCGACTTCACCTTTTTCGGCGTCGCGAGCGGACCGTCGTTCATCACGGCGAAGGCCCCTTCCGGATGGCATTCGAAGACGCGGTCCCATAGGGCCGGGTCTGCGCGCAGCAGCGCGTCGATCTCGCGGATCTTCGGGAACAGGAAGAAGGCCTGTTTCGAGACCTTGCGCGGCGGATCGGAGGTCGCGAGCGCGGCCGCGCAGGCCGCGCGGTAGTCCTGCGCCATCACGGCGGCGCGCGACGGAACGGAGAACACCGCCGATTGCCTCCCCCCGAGCTTCGGCCGCAGCGCCCCCTCCGGCCCGCGCCCTCCGGGACCGATCCGATCCGGCAGGCCGATCGGCATGTCGACCGCGATCACGGCGACGTCGGGCAGCGCCGCGATCTCCTCGAAACGCGCCGTTCGGATGATGTCGGCATGCCCGCCCCCCGGCACGCGCAGGACCGCGATCCATCCTCCCGGGCAACCGTCGACGCCTGCGATGCGCATGAAATCCGTCCGTCTTTCGTCATGTGGCGGTCTTCGCGGCGGAGGCTTAGGGTGCGACGCAGCAATGTCCAGCGCCATGGAGCCGCCATGACCTTGATCCGCCCGCGCCGCAGCGTCCTTTATATGCCCGGCTCCAACGCCCGCGCTCTCGAAAAGGCGAAGACGCTTCCCGCCGACGCTCTCATTCTCGATCTGGAGGACGCGGTCGCGCCGGATGCCAAGGACCTCGCCCGCAAGCAGGTCGTGGACGCCGTCAAGGCGGGCGGCTTCGGCCCTCGCGAAGTGGTGATCCGCATCAACGGCCTCGACACGGCCTGGGGCGCGGCCGACATGAAGGCCGCCGCCGCGGTCGGGCCCGCCGCGATCCTCGTTCCCAAGGTGAATTCCGGCGCCGACATCGCCGGGGCCGCGAAGGCCATGGTCGATGCGGGCGCCCCCGCGCATACGGCGCTCTGGGCCATGATGGAGACCCCGCTCGCGATGCTGCAGGCGCTCGACGTCGCCCGCGCGGCCGCCGATCCCGCCAACCGCCTTGCCGTCTTCGTTATGGGCACGAACGATCTCGCCAAGGAGACCCGCGCCCGCTTCGTTCCCGGCCGCGCGCCGATGCTGGCTTGGCTGCAGACCTGCCTCGCCGCGGCCCGCGCCTTCGGGATCGAGATCGTCGACGGGGTCTACAACGACTTGTCCGACGCCGACGGCTTTCTCGCCGAATGTCGGCAGGGCCGCGATCTCGGCTTCGACGGAAAGACGCTCATCCATCCGAACCAGATCGAGACCGCCAACCGCGTCTTCGCCCCGTCCGAGGAGGAGGTCGCCCGCGCCCGCGCGGTCATCGCCGCCTTCGATCTCCCGGAAAACGCCGACAAGGGCGCGCTCCAGCTCGACGGCCGCATGGTCGAGCGCCTCCATGCGGAGATGGGTCGCCGCACGGTGGCCATCGCCGAGGCCGTCGCCGCGCGCGGTCCGTGATTCGGACGCGCTTCGTTCCCGGTTCCGGCCGGAACGTCCCGGGCCGGGACGACGTCCGTCGTCGCGGCTTCACGCTTTCTTCACCATGATCGCAGCGCCGGTCGTCTTCCGCTTGCCGGCGCTCCGCCCGAAGGCCGAATCGCGCGCGTCCGCGATTCGGACGGGTTTCGTTCCCGTTTCGCCGGGAACGTCCCGAAACGGGACTCGGACCGTCCCCCGTCGTTCATGAATCGTCGACCATGATGCCGCCGCTCGCGCGGAATCCGCTTGTCCGAAACCCGAATCGGAGTCCGTCCGGACGGGATCGCCGATTCGGTCCCTGTCCGTTCCCGTTCGAGTCACGTTCGGCGCGTTGCGGGACATCAGCGCCGGCGGCGCGTCAATCTTCCGGAAACCATGCCTCCGGGCCGCATTCACCGCATGCTAACCCTGAAGCCGGCTTTCGGCGGAAACTTAAGGCCCGGTAACTTTCGGGACACTCGGACCGGACCATGGTGCGCCGTCGTTCCGCGGAGCCCCGCCATGCCGAGCCTCGTTCGGTTGCCGTTCATCATGCAGCCCCGGTCCCGCCTTTCGGCGGCCGCCGCGGCCTTAGGCCTGTTCGGTACGGCCGCCCTCGCCGCGGTGCAGATCGCCTGGTCCCTCAATGCGCCGCGCTCCGTGCCGGTGCGGCTTGCCGAAGCGACTCTCCCGCCCGCTCCTCCCGCCCCCGAGCGTGCATTGCCGCAATGGAAGCTGGTCCATGATCCCGAGCCGCTGTTCGGTCTCGGACCGGGCCTCTACCCCGTTCCCGTCCGCCACGAGGTCCACCGACTCGACGACGGCGTGACGCGCATGGACGTCTTCACCTTCGGCGATCATCGCAGCGGCCCCTTCGCCCGGCTTGCGCTCGAAAGGCTGACCGATGCTTCGCCGGACATGGGAGGCCTGTTCGTGAGCGTGGCCCGCAAGGCGGCCGCCGAAGGCTTCGCCGTGGAGCGCGCCGCCAGTCCCGTCGCCGCGCGGTCGCGCTTCGGCGTGATGGAGACGGCGGAGGTGACGCTGGCGGGCCCGTCCGGGCCCGTGGCCTGTACCGTGTTCCGGGGAACGGCCGAGAACGGTCCCTTGCGCTACTCCGGCTGGAGCTGCGCCGCTCCTTCGACGGCGGAGGCCGCGCGTTGTCTCGTGGACGTCGCCGCCTTCTCACCCGAAATCCACGAGCCGGCTCTGGCCCGCGTCTTCGAAGAGACCGAGGCGGACGTCGCGCCCGGCTGCCGTCCGCCCGCTCCCAGGGTGCCCGAATACACCTCCTCCGTCGCACCCCGCCCGTCCAAGGCGAAGCCGAAGGGCTGAGGCGGAAACGGAAAAGGCGGCCCGAGGGCCGCCTTCCGCGTCGTCCGATCCGACCGACTCAGCCCGCGAGGATGCGCAGTTCCTTCAGAACCGCGTCGCCCATTTCGGCGGTGCTCACCGCGTTGCGGCCGGGTTCCGCGATGTCCTTCGTGCGCAGGCCTTCCGCCAGCACGTTCGAGACCGCCTTCTCGACGAGATCGGCGGCCTCCAGAAGGCCGAAGGAGTAGCGCAGCGCCATGCCGAGCGAGCCGATCATGGCGATCGGATTGGCGAGGCTCTTGCCCGCGATGTCGGGGGCCGAGCCGTGGACGGGCTCGTAGAGCGACTTGCGCTTGCCCGTCGCCGGATCCTCCTCGCCGAGCGAGGCGGAAGGCAGCATGCCGAGCGAACCCGTCAGCATGGCCGCGACGTCCGAGAGCATGTCGCCGAACAGATTGTCGGTGACGATGACGTCGAACTGCTTGGGCCAGCGCACGAGCTGCATGCCGAGCGCGTCGGCGAGCATGTGGTCGAGCTTCACGTCCGAAAATTCCCGCTTGTGCAGGTCGCTGATGACCTGATTCCACAAGACGCCGGACTTCATCACGTTGCGCTTCTCGGAGGAGGTCACGCGATTGTTGCGCTTGCGCGCGAGTTCGAACGCGACGCGGCCGATGCGCTCGATCTCATGGGTCGTGTAGACCTGCGTGTCGACGCCGCGCTTCTCGCCGTTCTCGAGCGTCACGATCTCCTTGGGCTCGCCGAAATAGACGCCGCCCGTCAGCTCGCGCAGGATCAGGATGTCGAGGCCGTCGATGATCTCGCGCTTGAGCGACGAGGCGTCGGCGAGCGCGGGGTAGCAGATCGCAGGGCGCAGATTGGCGAAGAGCCCGAGATCCTTGCGAAGCCGCAGCAGGCCCGCCTCCGGGCGGACGTCATAGGGGACCGCGTCCCATTTGGGCCCGCCGACCGCGCCGAAGAGCACCGCGTCCGCCTGATGGGCGAGCTTCATGTCGTCTTCGGAGATCGACTTGCCGTGCGTGTCGAAGGCCGAACCGCCGACGAGGCCCTTTTCGATCTCGAACTTGGCCATGCCCGTGCCGCTCATCCAGGAGACGAGCTTCTGCACTTCGGCCATCACTTCGGGGCCGATGCCGTCGCCGGGCAGCATGAGGATGTTGTAGGACGCCATGCGGTGTTTCCCCCTTCTCGGGCCTCGTTTTTCGCCGCGTGTTGTGAAGCATGGCCGCGCCTTCGGCAAGGGCCCCAAAAGCCGCCCGGAACGCCTTCTTTCGACGGCCCGGCTCTCGCCCGGATTCAGCATCGGTAAAGGTTGACGAAATTCGATGCCGTTCCGGTGCAGTCGAACGACCGGCGTTCATAAATTTTTTCAAGAATACGTCTAGAAACACTCATGTGAGCACGGATGCACTGCTCTCTTTTGAAGATGTCTTTTGAGTACCCGTACCTTTGGAAAATTCCCGATTACGGACGCCGTGGTCTTCGGACCGCGGCGTTTCGTCGTGGTCGCTGCGTTCAACGCCCTGCGCGCAGCGCCTCGAGGACGATCCGTCCGGCCCGGCCGTCCGCCGGGCGACCGAGTCCGGCCTGAAAATCGGCCACCGCCCGACGGGTCTTCTCCCCGATGACGCCGTCGGGACGACCGATGTCGTAGCCCTTCGCCGCCAGCCTTTCCTGCACTTCGCGCCGCTCCGCTCGGGACAGGCCCGGATCGTCGGTCGGCCAGGGCGTCGCGAAGGCGGGCCCGCCCTTCAGTCGGTCGGCGAGATGCACGATGGCCAGCGCATAGGAGGTCGCCGCATTGTAGGCGAAGGCCGCGTCGAAGTTTCGGCTCACGAGAAAGACCGGGCCGCCCGTGCCTGCGGGACGGATCAGGCCCGCGCTTCCTTCGCTCGGCAGGGGTCGACCGTCGACCCGCCTCACGCCGGTCCGCGCCCAATGCGCATAGGGACGCTTCACCCGGCGACCCTCCGCGGCGAAGTCGACGCCCGGCGGCGCGACGACTTCGAAACCCCAGGCCTCGCCCTCCTCCCAGCCCCGCTTGGCGAGAAAATTCGCCGTCGAACCCAAGGCGTCGGGGATCGAGTCGACGATGTTCGGATGCCCGTCCCCGTCCATGTCGACGGCGAGGCTCAGAAAGGTCGTCGGCATGAACTGCGGGGGCCCGAAGGCGCCGGCCCATGATCCCGTCAGCCGTTCCAAGGGCACGTCGCCGCGGTCGACGATCTTCAGGGCGGCCGTCAATTCGGCGCGGAAAAGCTGCTGCCGACGCCCTCCGCAGGACAGCGTCGCAAGGGACTGGACCAGCGGGCGCGTGCCCTGGATGCGGCCGAAATCGCTTTCCACACCCCAGACGGCGACGACGACATGGCGGTTCACGCCGAACCGGCGTTCGACCGCGTCGAGTTCGCGGGCATGGCGCGCGAGCATCGCGCGGCCGTCGGCGATGCGCTCGTCGTCGACCAGCGCTGCGAGATAGTCCCACAACGGCGTCACGAATTCGGGCTGGGCGTCCTGCAGTTCGAGGATCTTGGGATCCGGTCGGAGGCCTTGAAAGGCGCGGTCGAAGGTCGCCGCCGAGATCCCGCGCTTGAGCGCGTCGGCGCGCAGTTCGGCGGCGCAGGATGCGAAATCCCGCGCCGTCGCCTCGGAGACGAGAACGGCCGCCCCGAGGGCGGCCGCGATGCCGGCGAATCGGATCCTCATGATCCGAGAATAACGCTCGTCGCGCTCAGAGCCACGGCCGCGTTTGCGCGGTCTTGTCTTCGAAGCCCGCGATCGCGTCCGCCTTCTCCATGGTCAGGCCGATGTCGTCGAGACCGTTCAGGAGGCATTGCTTGCGGAAGGGGTCGATGTCGAACTTGATCGTGCCGCCGTCGGGTCCGCGGATCTCCTGCGCCTCGAGGTCGACGGTCAGGGTCGCGTTCGCACCGCGGTCCGCATCCTCGAACAGCTTGTCGAGCTCGGCCTGCGGGACGGTGATCGGCAGAATGCCGTTCTTGAAGCAATTGTTGTAGAAGATGTCGGCGAAGCTCGTGGAGATCACGCAGCGGATGCCGAAATCGAGCAGCGCCCAAGGCGCATGTTCGCGCGACGAGCCGCAGCCGAAATTGTCGCCCGCCACGAGGATCTCCGCCTTGCGGTAGGCGGGCTTGTTCAGCACGAATTCCGGGTTCTCGCCGCCCTTTTCGTCGAAGCGCATCTCCGCGAACAGGCCCTTGCCGAGTCCCGTGCGCTTGATCGTCTTCAGATACTGCTTCGGAATGATCATGTCGGTGTCGACGTTCATGATCCGAAGCGGCGCGGCGACGCCGGTGAGGGTGGTGAACTTCTGCATGCTCGATCCTCGCCCCGCGCGCTTCGCGCGGGTTCCGCGCCTATAGCAGAGGGCGGCCGGGGTGTGTAGGGGGCCTCGGGGCGGCTTCGCGGCTGCGGAGGCCCCGAGCGAAAGCGCGATCTCAATCTCCCGCCGCTTCCTCGATCGCTTCCATGTCTTCGTCCGACAGGCCGAAATGATGGCCGATCTCATGGACGAGGACATGCGTGACGAGATGGCCGAGCGTCTCCTCGTGTTCGGCCCAATAGTCGAGAAGAGGCCGACGATAGAGCCAGACCATGTTCGGGAATTGTCCCGTCTGCATGAGCTCGCCGCCCTGCGCGAGACCCACGCCGCGGAAAAGGCCCAGCAGGTCGAAGGGCGTCTCGCATTCCATGTCCGCCATGGTCTCGTCGTCGGGGAAATCCTCGATGCGGATCACCAGACCGTCGCAGAGGGCGCGGAACTCTTCGGGCAGGCGGGCATAGGCCTCCTCCGCCATGCGCTCGAATTCGGCGAGCGTCGGCGCGGAGGCCGCGGCCCAGTCGACGGTCTTGGCGGTCATGCTGGTCCCCGGCGCTTCATGCGCCTCAGCTAAGCCTTGTCCGGCCCGAGGGAAAGAGCCCCGGCGCTCAACGGCCCAACCAACCGAAGAGCCAAGCCGCGAGCCAGATCGCCGCGATCACCGACAGACCGCGGCCGATCCGCCGTCCCCACAATTCGATCCGGTCCTCGGGCGGCGCATCCTTGGCGGTCAGGTGATCGGCCGCCCGCGCGAGGGCGGAAGACCCCAAAGAGGTACTCTCGCGCTCGGCGCGCGACATGATTTCGTCGCTATCCTGCCGTTGGGGCATCGCAAGGTTTCCGTCCGAATGAACCGCGGGTGAAAGCCGGGTTCCGGCGCGGTTCATGCCGGAAACCGCAGTCTCCGCCCGTCAGTATAGACGAATGTCGGGAGTGCGCAGGGATGGTTCGGACTTCGCGTCGTTTCGCCGCCGGGGCGGGAGCCCTCGGACTTCTGGCGCTGCTCATGGGTGCGGCTCCCGCCGCCGCCGATCCGTGGGATCGCGGATGGGATCGCGGCGGCCGGGAGTACGGCCATCGCGGATGGGATCGCGGCCGTCACTACGGTTGGGACCGCGGTCTGCATCGTGGTCCGGTGCGTCCGCCCTACCGCCGCTGCGTGACCGAGTATCGGCAGGTCTTCGATCCCTGGCGGGGCTGGGTCGCCGAGCCCGTGCGGCGTTGTTGGTGATCCGATCGCGCGGGCGGGGTCAATTCGCGCCGTCGAGGATCCTTCGCGCGATGACCTGCGCCTGAATCTCGGCCGCGCCCTCGAAGATGTTGAGGATCCGGGCGTCGCAGAGGACGCGCGAGATCTTGTATTCGAGCGCGAAGCCGTTGCCGCCGTGGATCTGCAGCGCATTGTCCGCAGCCGCCCATGCGATGCGGGCGCCGAGCAGCTTCGCCATGCCCGCCTCCACGTCGCAGCGCTTGTCGTCGTCCTTGGCGCGGGCCGAGAAATAGGTGAGCCGGCGGGCGATGTTCACTTCGACGGCCATCATCGCGATCTTGTCGGCGACGCGCGGGAACTCGACGAGCGGCTTGCCGAACTGGATCCGCTCTTCCGCATAGCGCAGGCCGATGTCCAGCGCCGACTGGGCGACGCCCACGGCGCGCGCCGCCGTCTGGATGCGCGCGGATTCGAAGGTCTGCATCAGCTGCTTGAAGCCCTGCCCTTCGACGCCGCCGAGCAGATTGGCCGCCGGGACTTCGAAGCCGTCGAAGGCCAGCTCGTATTCCTTCATGCCGCGATAGCCGAGCACCTCGATCTCGCCGCCTGTGATGCCCTTCGTCGGGAACGGATTCTCGTCCGTACCGCGGTCCTTCTCGCCGAGCAGGATCGAAAGACCCTTGTAGCCCGGCTCGTCCGGGTTCGTGCGCACGAGCATGGTCATCATGTCGGCGCGGACGGGATGGGTGATCCAGGTCTTGTTGCCCGTGATCCTGTAGACGTCGCCCTCCCGCACCGCGCGGGTCTTGAGGGAGGCGAGGTCGGAACCCGTATTCGGCTCCGTGAAGACGGCCGTCGGAAGGATCTCGCCCGAGGCGATGCGCGGCAGCCAATGCGCCTTCTGCTCCTCGGTGCCGCCGCACAGGATCAGTTCGGCCGCGATCTCGGACCTCGTGCCCAGCGAGCCGACGCCGATATAGGCGCGCGAGAGTTCCTCGGAGACCACGCACATGGCGATCTTTCCGAGTCCCATCCCGCCGAATTCCTCGGGGAGCGTGAGCCCGAAAACGCCCAGATCCGCGAGGCCCCGCACGACCTCGAGCGGGATGTACTCGTTCTTGAGATGCCATTCATGGGCGTAAGGCTCGACCTCGGCGGCGGCGAATTTCCGCATCTCCTCGCGGATCGCCTCCATCGTGTCGTCCAGACCGGGATCGCCGACGGTGGCCGAGCCCTGCGAAGCGCGGATCAGCGCCACGAGGCGCGCGCGGTCGGCGGGCGTATTGCCCGTGGCGATCAGAGCCTCGACCACCGGCGTGCGGGCGTCGGCGATCCGTGACGGCGTCAGCCCGAGTTCGGGAAGCCGGACGAACTCGCCCTGATTCATCGGAATGCCGCCGAAGATCTGGGCGAGATATTCCCCGAGGCCGATCGCGACCAGAAGCTCCTCGGTCTCGCCGAAACGGCCTTCGCTCTTCAGTTGCTCGCCGTAATCGGCCAGTTCGCGCACCACCTCCGCATAGGTGCAGAGCCAGGCGAGGCCATGCGTGGCATGCTGCTCGCGCTCGATCAGCGCATTGGAGAGCTTGCCGTTCTCCGTGACCAGAGCGCGGACCGCCGAGGTCGCCTCGGCGGAGAGCCTCGCCACGGCGGCGGCCGCCTCCTTCGCGAGGTCCACGAGGTCATGTCGGGGAAGGGCGGCGGCGTTCGCGCTGCGGCTCATGAGGGCCTCCGTCGTCTTGTTGCATCGCAGCATGCCTCCGCTGCGGTGCGACGGCAATGCCCCGTTGGTCGCAGCTATCGGCGGGTCGTCAGCGCTACGCCGAAGACGGTTACGGCCATTCCGAACCACTGGATCGGCGCCAGCGTCTCGCCGAAGGCCAGATAGCCCTGCACCGCCACGGTGGGCGGAACGAGGTAGATCAACGCCGCGGCCCGCGAGACGGCTCCCTTGCGGATGAGCAGGAGAAGCAGCCCGATCGCCCCGAAGGAGATCGCGACGACCGACCAGGCCATGACCGCGATCGAGGACGGATTCCAGTCCATCCGCATCGATTCCAACAGAAAGGCGGCGGGCAGGACCGTGAGGGCCGCGCCGCAGAACTGCAGGGCCGTGACGGTCCTCAGATCGCCCGTAGGAATGAAGCGCTTCTGGTAGAACGTGCCGAAGGTCACGGCGACCATGCCGAGGGCGTTGACCGCAAGAGGCAGCGCGACCGGGCCGAGATCCGCCCATGGCGTCGCGGCGAGCTTCGGCCCGAGCACGAAGGCGACGCCGACGAAACCCGCGACGACGCCGAGCGTCTGCAGCCGCGAGAGGCGCTCGCCCAAGAGAAAGGGTGCGAGCAGGGCCGTCAGGATCGGCTGAAGCGCCGCCAGAAGCCCGGACACGACGGCGGGCACGCCGTGCTTCACCGCCCACCAGACCATCCCGAGATAGAGCCCGTGAAGCAGCACGCCGGACGCGACCGCATGGCCCGCATCGCGGCTGCGGGGCCATGGCGCCCCCATGGCGAATGCGAACAGGGCGAGCCCGGCCGCCGCGATCGCGAAGCGCCAGGAGAGGAAGGTGAGCGGATCGGCATGGTCCGCCGCCATGCGCGCCACGATCCAACCCGTGGACCAGATCAGCACGAAGAGAACGGGGGCTGCGCGAAGCAACGGGTCGGAACGGTCGGCCTGCAAGACGCTCCCCGGAAACGGCGGCGGGACCACGGTGATAAAGGACGGCGTCCCGCCGGTCGAGACCGAGGCCTTCGAGCGCCTCGGTGCGGGCGGCGGCCCGGCCGTCGCTTCCCTCGTCGCGCCTTCCGGGCCGGCCTTCCCGCTTCCCTTCGGCCGCGTGAACCTCGACGTCGGCCGCGCGCGCCTTACAACCTCGGGGGAGTCGACCGAAAGGATCCGTTCCGTGCTTCAGACCACCATCGCCGGCAGCCTCCCGAAACCGTCATGGCTCGCCGAGCCCGAAAAGCTCTGGGCCGCCTGGCGGCAGTCGGGCGACGCGTTGCTCGAAGCCAAGCGCGACGCGACCATCCTCGCGGTGAAGGAGCAGGAGCTGGCCGGCATCGACATCGTCGGCGACGGCGAACAGGCGCGACAGCATTTCGTTCACGGCTTCCTCGAGCGCATCGCGGGCGTCGATTTCGAGAAGCGGGTCACCATGGGCATTCGGAACAACCGCTACGAGGCGCAGGTTCCGACCGTCACGGCCGCTCTGAGGCGCATGGGTTCCGTCCATTCCTTCGAGGCGGGCATCGCGCGTGCGGCCACGCGGAAGAAGCTGAAATTCACGCTGCCCGGCCCGATGACGATCATCGACACGATCGCCGACGGCCATTACGGCGACCGCGTGAAGATGGCGATGGCCTTCGCCGATCTCCTCAACGAGGAGGCCAAGGAGCTCGAGGCCCTCGGCGTCGACGTGATCCAGTTCGACGAGCCTGCCTTCAACGTCTACATGGACCAGGTCCGCGATTGGGGCATCGAGGCGCTCGAGCGCGCCGCCGCCGGCCTGAAATGCACCACCGCCGTGCACATCTGCTACGGCTACGGCATCAAGGCCAATATCGAGTGGAAGCGCTCGCTCGGCTCGGAATGGCGGCAATACGAGGACACGTTCCCCGTCATCGCCAGGAGCCGGATCCATCAGGTCTCGCTGGAATGCGCCAATTCCCGCGTCCCGATCGACCTCATCGCGCTGCTCGAGGGCAAGGACGTGCTCGTGGGCGCGATCGACGTGGCCGACGAGACCGTCGAGACGCCCGAAAAGGTGGCGGAAACGATCCGGACGGCCATGAAGTTCGTGAAGCCCGAAAAGCTCTTCCCCTGCACCAATTGCGGGATGGCGCCGCTCCCCCGCCATGTCGCGCGCGGCAAGCTCGAGGCGCTCGCCAAGGGTGCCGCGATCGTGCGGGCCGAACTCGGCAAGGCCTGACCCGCGCCGCAACGATCGATCGCCGGGAAATCCCGGCGATCGACGCAACCCGAGCGGGCCCCCGCGCGTTGCCTGCGGGGATGGTCGGGGATGATACCCATATTGGGCGGTCTTGCCGGCGGCGTGGATTTACCTTACGTTGAAGCATCGACTTGGCCGGACTTCTGGGCCGCTTCGCTCTATCGACGGGCGCACGCTTCAGACCCTCTCCAAAGATCGACCGACGGGAGTCGCGCGAATGCGGCTCTCAATGAACGTGCATCTATCGAAGAAAGGAACGGCGCCAATGAACACCGGCACCGTGAAGTGGTTCAACGAGACCAAGGGCTACGGCTTCATCCAGCCCGACGCCGGCGGCAAGGACGTCTTCGTCCACATCTCCGCCGTGGAGCGTTCCGGCATGCGCGGTCTCCGCGACGGCCAGAAGATCAACTACGAGCTGGAGACGGACCGTCGTACCGGCCGTCAGTCGGCCGTGAACCTGCAGGCCGCGTAAGCGATCTCGGGACGAATTTCGAAGGCGCGCTTCACGGCGCGCCTTTTTTATCGGCGGGTCCCCGCCATGAAAAAAGCCCCGCTCGCGCGGGGCTTTTTCGTGTCCCGGCATGACGAAGAGCGTGGCGCCCCTCGTCCGCCGAGAGCCGTTCGGATCACTCGGCGGCGCCTTCCGCGGCCGCGGCGGCGGCGGCGCGTTCCTGCGCCTTCTTCTTCGGCTGGGCCTTCTGCGGGTTGTTGCGCGAGTCGCGCTTCATCAGGCCGGCGGCGTCGAGGAAGCGGGCGACGCGGTCGGTCGGCTGCGCGCCCTTCGAGAGCCAGGCCTTCGCCTTTTCGAGGTCGAACTGCACGCGCTCGGCCGCATCCTTCGGCAGCATCGGGTTGAAGGTGCCGAGCTTCTCGATGAAGCGGCCGTCGCGCGGATAACGGCTGTCGGCGACGACGATCGAGTAATGCGGACGCTTCTTGGCGCCGCCGCGGGCGAGACGGATCTTGAGGGACATGGGTCGTTCCTTTCAGGCTATGCGATACGCGTGAGGATGCGGGCGGCGCCCGCGATCATTTCTTCTTTCCGAACGGGTTGAACCCGCCGAGGCCGGGAAGCTTGGGGCCGGACGAGCCGGGGAGGCCCGGAAGACCGGGCAGGCCGGGCTTGCCGAGACCGGGAGGCATGGGCGGCACGCCGCCCGCACCGCCCGGGAAGGGCGGCAGACCGCCCGGAGGCAGGCCGGGGACGCCGCCGCCCTGCGCCATCTGCTTCTGCAGGGCCTCGATCTCCGCCGGGGACGGCATGCCGCCCCCCAGGCCGAACATGTTGGCGAGGCCCGCCATGGGTCCGCGCTTCGCGCCCGACCCCATCATCTTCATCATGTCCGCCATCTGGCGGTGCAGCTTGAGGAGCTTGTTGACGTCCTCGACGCGCGT
>JAIXTT010000078.1 GCA_027483795.1 Hyphomicrobiales bacterium | reverse complement strand
GATCGAAGTCGACGATCACGCCGTGCGGATCATGGGGGACAAGACGTCCCTCGCCGCCGTCATCGCCGGGCAGGCGAAAGGCGCGAAAAATGTTCGTGGTTTTGTACGGAAATGGCGCGCCCGGAACGATTCGAACGTCCGACCCTCAGATTCGTAGTCTGATGCTCTATCCAGCTGAGCTACGGGCGCGTGCCGGAGGACGGAGCGGGTCCGTCCCGGACGGGGGACTCTCTAGCGGCTCCCCGCAGCCATTGCAATCCCTCCCGCGATCGGAATCGAACCGGACCCCGCGGGACCCGCTCGGTTGACCCCGAACCACGCGCTTTCTAGTGTGCGCGCCGCTCACGCCGCCCGTGGCGCCGCCCCTTTTTCCGTCGAAGCCCGAAAGTCGCCATGACAGCGTCCGACCTCGCCGCACCCGTCACCCTCCGCGAAGCCGCGGAAACCTCGACGGCCTGGCCCTTCGAAGAGGCGCGCAAGATCGTCGCGCGGCTGGAACGCACGGGAAGGAAGGACGTCCTGTTCGAAACCGGATACGGACCCTCGGGCCTGCCGCATATCGGAACCTTCGGCGAAGTCGCCCGCACCTCCATGGTCCGCCGCGCCTTCCGCCTGCTCACCGACGACCGCATTCCCACCCGTCTCGTCGCCTTCTCCGACGACATGGACGGCTTGAGGAAGGTGCCCGACAACATCCCGAACAAGGACGTCGTCGCGCCCCATCTCGGCAAGCCGCTGACCGTCGTGCCCGATCCCTTCGGCACGCACGACTCCTTCGGCCGGCACAACAATGCCCGGCTGCGCGCCTTTCTCGACGCCTTCGGCTTCGAATACGAGTTCATGTCGGCGACCGACTGCTACAAGGCGGGTGGGTTCGACGCCGTGCTGCGGCTCGTGCTCGAGCGCTACGACGCGGTCATGGCGATCATGCTGCCCTCGCTGCGCGAGGAGCGCGCGCAAAGCTATTCGCCCTTCCTGCCCGTCCATCCCGAGACGGGCGTCGTCATGCAGGTGCCGATCGAGGAGCGGAACGTCGAGAAGGGCACGATCGCCTGGACCGACCCCGACACCGGCAAGCGCTACGAGACGCCCGTCACGGGCGGGCATTGCAAGCTGCAATGGAAGCCCGATTGGGCGATGCGCTGGGTCGCGCTCGGCGTCGACTATGAAATGGCCGGCAAGGATCTCATCGACTCGGTCAAGCTCTCCGGCGAGATCGCCCGCGCGCTCGGGGCCGAGCCGCCGGACGGATTCAATTACGAGCTCTTCCTCGACGACAAGGGCCAGAAGATCTCCAAGTCGAAGGGCAACGGCCTGACCATCGACGAATGGCTCGACTATGCGAGCCCGGAAAGCCTCGCGCTCTTCATGTATTCCAAGCCGCGCGAGGCGAAGAAGCTCCATTTCGACGTCATCCCGCGCGCGGTGGACGATTATCTGACCTTCCTCGAAAAATATCCGGAGCAGAGCCCGCGCGACCGGCTCATGAACCCGGTCTGGCACATCCACGGCGGCGAGCCGCCCGCGCCGGAGACCATCGAGACCGCGACGGGCGCGACGACGCTCTCCTTCGCGATGCTGCTCAATCTGGTGGCGGTGGCGAATTCGGAAGACCCGGCCGTGCTCTGGGGCTTCATCAAGCGCTATGCGCCCGCGGCCGCGCCCGAACGCCATCCGCGCCTCGACCGGCTCGTCGGCTATGCGGTGCGCTATTTCCGCGACTTCGTGCGGCCCGCCAAGGTCTATGCGGCGCCGGCGGAGGCCGAGCGCGCGGCGCTCGAAGATCTGCTCGCGGCGCTCGGGCCGCATGAGGGCTCGACGGACGGGGCGGAGATCCAGGCCGTGGTCTACGAGGTCGGGCGCCGGCATTTCCCCGATCTCTCGGGCAAGGCGAAGAGCCCGGACGGCCGGCCCGGCGTCTCGCAGCAGTGGTTCACGACGCTCTACAAGATCCTGCTCGGCCAGGAGCGCGGGCCGCGCTTCGGCTCCTTCGCGGCCCTTTACGGGGTGGCGGAAACGCGCGCCCTGATCCGCAAGGGCATCGACGGTGCGCTGATCGCCGAACACGAGGCCTTCCTCGCCGCGCGCAGGACCTGAGCCGCGGCGATGGGCGTCGGCGCGGGGCTGATGGGGCTCGTCGGCCTGACGATCCTCGGCACGTCCTTCCTCTCCGGCATTTTCGGCATGGCGGGCGGGATGATCCTGCTCGGCGTCCTGCTCGCGCTGCTCGACGTCGTGCCCGCCATGGTGCTGCTCGGCGTCACGCAGATCGGTTCGAACGGCTGGCGTTTCTGGCTGTGGCGCGCCCATGTCCGCGGACGCATCGTGCTGCATTGCGCCTTCGGCATGCTGGCGATGTTCGTGCTGCTGAAGATCGTGGCCTTCGTCCCGGACAAGGTCACGGTCTATCTCGGGCTCGGGCTCACGCCCTTCCTGATGGAACTCCTGCCCGGCCGCTTCCGCCCGCATGTCGAGATGCGCGGGATGCCCGCCGTCTGCGGCGCGACGATCATGGGCGTGCAGACCTTCGCGGGCGTCTCGGGCTCCGTTCTCGACGCCTTCTTCCAGTCGAGTTCGCTCGACCGGAAGGAGATCGTCGCGACCAAGGCGGCGATCCAGAGCGTCGGTCACGTCCTGCGCATCGTCTATTTCGGCAGTTTCGCCGTCGATGCGGGCGATGTTCTGCCGCCCGCGGTCCTCGTCGCCGCCGTCCTGCTCGCGCTGGCGGGAACGACGCTCGCCTCCCGCGTGCTCGAACGCATGAGCGAAGTCACGTTCCGGCGCTGGAGCCGCCTGCTGATCCTCGCGATCGGGGCGGTCTTCATCGCGCGCGGCCTCGCCATGGCGTTCTGATCACTGGCTTGCCCAGAGCACGCGGGAGACCCAGACGACCTCGCCCGCATCGAGCACGCGCGGATCCTCGACCCGGTCGAAGCCCTTGAGCTCCAGCGTGCGCGCGGTGCGGCGCTTGAGTTCCGCGATGATCACTTCGCCCGAGCGGCAATGCACCACGACGCGGTCGCCGCGACGGACGGGCGCCTTGGGCGCGGCCACCAGAATGTCCCCTTCGCGGAAGACCGGCGCGGCGCTTCCGTCGGTGACCTCGAGCGCATAGACGCGCTCGTCGCCGCCGCCGGGAAAGCTCACCTCGTTCCAGCCGCGCCCCACGGGCGTGCCGTCCTGATCGAAGAGCGACGGATCGCCCGCCTCGTCGAGCCCGATCAGCGGGATGGAACGGCTCGGCCGCATGCCGCGGAGATCGAAGACGACGCTCATGAAGGCGTCGAGATCGGTTCCGGTCGCCTCGAGCACCTTGGCCACCGACTCCGTCGACGGCCAACGATGGCGTCCGTCCGGGGTGATGCGCTTCGACTTGTTGAAGGTCGTGGGATCGAGCCCCGCCTTCTTGGCGAGCCCGGACGCGGACAGGCCGTTCCGCGCGGCGATCGCGTCGATCGCGCCCCAAATTTCCCGATGTGTGAGCATCCTTCCGCCTTTCGCCGCCGCGCGGGCCATGAAGATTGATTACAAGGATAAGTTTCGTAATAAAGGAAATAGTTCCGCTACGTATGAAATCCAACGGTTCGTCCCGAGAATCCTTACCGTAGGATATCATCGCGCAAGGGTTGATCGCATCCCTCGCCCGCCTTTATCTGCGCTTTCGGAGGACGGCGATGCTGATTTTCAAGATTTGCCCGGTCGCCCTGTGGCGCGAGGCGGAAGCGAAGGGGCTGTTCGAGGGGGCTCCGGTCGATCTGGCCGACGGCTTCATCCATTTCTCGACGGCGGAGCAGGTCGCCGAGACCGCGGCGAAGCATTTCGCCGGCCTGTCCGACCTGCTTCTCGTCAGCGTCGAAGCGGACGCGCTGGGCGACGCGCTGCGGTGGGAAGCGTCGCGGGGCGGGGCCCTGTTCCCGCATCTCTACGGCCCGCTGTCCCCGTCGTCCGTGCTTCGCGTGCGGCCTCTGCCGCTCGGGCCGGACGGCCGCCACGTCTTTCCGGACCTTTCGGCATGATCGATCCCTTCGCGCTGGTCCGCCCCCTGCTGCATGCCGTCGATGCGGAGACCGCGCACGGCCTGACGATCCGCGGCTTGCGGGCGCTGCCGCCCGGTCGCGCGCCGCAGGACGATCCGCGGCTGGCGGTGGACGCCTTCGGACTGCATTTTCCGAACCCGGTCGGGATCGCCGCGGGTTTCGACAAGAATGCCGAAGTGCCCGACGCGATGCTGGGGCTCGGTTTCGGCTTCGCCGAAATCGGCACGGTGACGCCGCGGCCGCAGGCCGGCAATCCGCGGCCGCGCATCTTCCGGCTGCCGGAGGACGGGGGCGTCATCAACCGGCTCGGCTTCAACAATGAGGGGCACGCGGCCGCGCTCGCCCGGCTCGAGGCGCGGCGCTCCAGCCCCGGGATCGTCGGCGTCAATATCGGCGCGAACAAGGATACGGAAGACCGGGCGGCGGATTACGTCGAAGGCGTGCGGCGCTTCGCGCATCTCGCCTCCTATTTCACGGTGAACGTCTCCTCGCCCAACACGCCCGGGCTGCGCGACCTGCAGCATGAATCGGCCCTCGACGACCTCCTCGCCCGCACGATCGAGGCGCGGGACGTCGCCGCGGAGCGGCACGGGCGTCGCCCCGTGCTGCTCAAGATCGCGCCCGATCTCGCCCTCGTCGATCTGGACTCGGCGGTCGGCGTCGCGCTGCGGCGCGGGATCGACGGGATCATCGTCTCCAACACCACGATCTCGCGGCCGACGACGGTGGTTTCGCCCGTCAAGGCCGAGACGGGCGGGCTGTCGGGGCGGCCCTTGTTCCCGCTTTCGACGCGCATGCTGGCCGAGACCTATCTGCGGGTGGACAAGCGGGTTCCGCTCGTCGGCGTCGGCGGGATCGACGGGCCGGAGACGGCCTTCGCCAAATTCGAAGCGGGCGCCGCGCTGATCCAGCTCTATTCGTCGCTGGTCTATGAAGGCCCCGGCCTCGTCGGGCGGATCAAGCGCGGGCTCGTCGAACGGCTCGCCCGGGAGAACCTCCCCGGCATCGCCGCCGTCACCGGGCGCGCCGCGGCCGAATGGGCGAGGCGGCCCGTCGAAGGCCTGCCCGGCGATGGCCCGCCCGGCGCGGCCTGATCAGCCGCGTCCGAGGACGCGCAGCAGCACCCAGAGCGGAACCACGATCATCGCGCCGTAGAGGAAATAGCGCCCCGCCTCCTTCAGCGCGTCGAAACCGAAGCCGAACAGGTCGTGGAACAGGTCGCGCAGCGCGAGGACGATGTCGGGCGGCGTCAGGCCGAACACGGCCAGAAAGGCGCCGACCAGCACCGACATGAAGGCGAGGCGGGCGAGAACCGCACCCGGCGGCCCGCCCAGAAGTCTCTGCATTCCGCCGTTCGACATGACGTCTCCTCTGCGGAAGATCATGTCGGTGCGGCAGCCTCCGAGCGCAAGTGCGCCGTCAGGCGAGCTGCGGCGTCCATTGTCCCGCGGCGATCTTCGACGCCGCGATGACCGCCTGCGTGCGGCTCTCCACCCCGAGCTTCTGCAGGATGGCGGAGACATGCGCCTTCACCGTCGCCTCCGAGACGCTCAGCTCATAGGCGATCTGCTTGTTGAGGAGCCCCTCCGACAGCATCATCAGCACCCGCACCTGCTGCGGCGTGAGGCTGCCGAGCCGCCGCACGATGTCGCTCGTCTCGCGATCGGGCGGCGTGGTGAGGTCGACGTCGGGCGGCGTCCAGGCGCCGCCGTCGAGCACGGCGCGGATGGCGCCCCGCATGGTCTCGACGTTCACGGATTTCGGAATGTAGCCGGAGGCGCCGAACTCGATGCAGCGGCGGATGACGCCGCGATCCTCGTTGCCCGAGACGACGATGACGGGCGTTCCGGGATATTGCGCCCGCAGATACATGAGGCCCGAAAAGCCCTGCACGCCGGGCATCGTGAGATCCAGCAGCACGAGGTCGAGATCCCCGCGCCGCCCGAGCGTCTCGGCGACCCCGTCGAACTCTCCGGTTTCGATCACTTCGGCGCCGGGCGCCACGCCCGCCACCGCCTCCCGCAACGCTCCCCGCACCAGCGGGTGATCGTCCGCGATCAAGATGCACGTTTCCGTATCGGCCACGCCGTGTCCCCCCGTCCACCAACGTCCGTTCCCGTCGCGACATCATTCTTTCATCGCGCGGCCGATGCAAGGGACGGTCGGTCGCGAAAAGGCCCCAATTCGCGTCGCCGACGCCGTGGCCCCTCCGGACGTCAGTTCTTGTCGACGAGACTCATCAGCAGGGTGAAGCCGTGCCATGCCAGCCAGGCGAGCGACACCACATTGCCCAAGACGCAGAGCAGCACGAAGGCCACGGCTCCGAAGATCGGGCCGTGCACGATTCCCATCACCACGGCGGCGAAGAAGAAGCCCGAGTAAAGGTCGATCAGCGTGACCTTGCCCCAGGGATTGGCCGTGATCACGCCGAAGCTTTCCCAGAAGGGGGCCGCGGTGAAGGCCCAGATGATGGAGGCCGCCAGAATGACGAAGAAGACGGCGGAAACGATGCGGACGGCCATGGGATGCTCCGAGGGGTTCGGAACGGTCTACGCGCCGCGCGCCGCTTCGGTTCGCTCGTCCCGCAGCAGCGCCTCCAGCGTCTCCATCCGGTCGGCCTCGACGGGCGGCTTGTCCCAGCGCAGGCGGGAAATGCGGGGAAAGCGCATGGCGACCCCGGATTTGTGCCGCGTCGAGCGGGCGAGCCCCTCGAAGGCGACCTCGACCACGAGGCCCGCATGGGGTTCGTGCACGACTTCGCGCACCGGGCCGAAGCGGTTGATCGTGTGTTTGCGGACGAAGCGGTCGATCCGCACCAGCTCCTCGTCGGTGAAGCCGAAATAGGCCTTGCCGACGGGCACGAGCTCGGCGCCCGCGGGCCCCGCGCGCCAGACGCCGAAGGTGTAGTCCGAATAGAAGGACGAGCGTTTGCCGTGACCGCGCTGGGCGTACATCAGCACGGCGTCGACCCGATGCGGGTCGCGCTTCCATTTGTACCAGAGGCCCTTGGGGCGGCCGGGGAGATAGGCGGAATCGCGGCGCTTGAGCATGACGCCTTCGACCGCGTCGGCGTCGAGCGAGGCTCCCGCCTCGAAGGGCGCCGCGCGGGCGGCGGCGAGCTCCTCCCAAGTCGCGAAGGGAACGACGGGCGAGAGTTCGAGCCGCTCCCGGTCGATCCGGGCGACGAAGCGCTCCAGACGCGCGCGGCGCTCGGCGAATGGCAGGGGCCGGAGATCCTCGCCGTTCTCGGTCAGGAGATCATAGGCCCGCACGGCGACGGGGAATTCGAGGATCGTCTTCGCGGTGACGTTCGCGCGGTTCAACCGCTGCTGGAGCAGGTTGAAGCTCTGCACGCGGCCGTCCTTGACGACGAGCAACTCCCCGTCGACGGCCGCCTCGATCCCCGACAGCGCCTCGCAGAGATCGGGAAAGCTCTTGCTGATCTCCTCGCCCGTGCGGGAATAGAGGCGCGTGCGGACATGGCCTTCCTCGTCGGTCGCGGAGACGACCTGCACGCGGATGCCGTCCCATTTCCATTCGGCGGAGAAACGGGCCGGGTCGAGCGTCTCGAAATCGCGGTTCTCGACCGCATGGGCGAGCATCACGGGCCGGAACGGAGCGGGATCGATCGCCGAAGGACGCGGACCGCGGCCTTCGACCCAGGCGAAGAGCGGCACGTAAGGGGGCTCGAGCCCGTGCCAGACATGCTCGATCTCGTCGGCGTCCATGCCGCCGAGCGAGGCGACGGCCGTCTTGGCCAGACGGGCCGAGACGCCGATGCGCAGGCCTCCCGTGATGAGCTTCAGGAGCGCCCAGCGGCCGGTTTCGTCGAGGAGATCGAGCCAATTCGCGAGGCGCTTCGGCAAGTCCGCCCTGCCGAGCGAGGCCAGGGTCTCGACGACTTCCGAGAGCGAGGGCGTCGGATCGTCGAGGGCCTGCGGCGGGGCGGGCCACATCAGGGCCGCCGTCTCCGAAAGATCGCCCACATGGTCGTAGGACAGGCCGAACAGGACCGGGTCGGTGCGCTCGGCGATCAGCGCGCGGATCAGGCCGGGCTTGGCGGCCGAGAAGGCGAGCGAGCCCGTCATCGCCGCGAGCGCGTAGCCGCGTTCGGGATCGGGACTCGTGCGGAAGAAATCGGCGAGCAGACGCAGCTTCGCATTGCGGCGGGGCTCATAGGCGAGGCGGTCGAGAAGCGCGGCGAAGCGGTTCATGCGGGGGGCGCTCCCGCCGCGCCGGGATCGACGTCGCCCGCGGCCGCCTCTTCGTCGTCGCCGTAGCCGATCATATGGAGCGGCTTCGCGCGCAGGCCCTGCAGCCGGCACCAATGGACGAGCGCGTCCTCCTGCCCGTGCGTGACCCAGACCTCGCTCGCGCCGACCTCGGTGATGGTGCGGCAGAGATCGTCCCAGTCCGAATGATCGGAGACGACGAGGGGCAGTTCGACGCCCTTCTGCCGGGCCCGGGCGCGGACGCGCATCCAGCCCGAGGCGAAGGCGGTGACGGGATCGGGGAAGCGGCGGGACCAGACGTCCTGCAGGGAGGAGGGCGGGCAGAGGACGATCGCGCCCGCGAGTTCGGAGCGCTGCGCGGCCGAGACCTTCCTGATCTCGCCGAGACGGATCCGTCGCGAGAGGTAGTAGTCGGTGAGCTTTTCGAGCGCGCCGTGGATGTAGACGGGCTCCTCGTAGCCCGCCTCGCGGACGAGCGCGATGAGCCGCTGCGCCTTGCCGAGCGCATAGGCCCCGACCAGATGGGCGCGGTCGGGAAAGAGCCTCACGGAGGCGAGGAGCTTGCCGATCTCGCCGCGCACGTCCGGATGGCGGAAGACGGGCAGGCCGAAGGTCGCCTCGGTGATGAAGACGTCGCAGGGCACGGGTTCGAAGGGCCGGCAGGTCGGGTCGGCCGAGCGCTTGTAGTCGCCCGAAGCGACGATCCGGCACCCTCCCGCCTCCACCGCGATCTGTGCGGAACCGAGCACATGGCCCGCGGGACGGAAGGCGACGGTGACGCCGCCGAGCGTGATCGGCCGGCCGAGCGGAGCCGTCTGCGTCGCGCCGGCGAAGCCTTCGCCGTAGCGCAGCGCCATGATCGCGAGGGTCTCCTCGGTGGCGAGAACCGCGCCGTGCCCTGCACGGGCGTGATCGGAATGGCCGTGCGTGATCAGGGCCCGCGGCACGGGCCGGACCGGATCGATATGGAAATCGCCTTGCGGGCAATGGAGGCCCGCCGGGGTGATGCAGAGGAGGTCCGTCGGACGCATGGGACCAAGATAAGTCGCGCGCGGCGCGCACCAAGGCCCGAGGGCCGCCGCGGCGGATGCGCGAAAAGGGGTTCTCGAACCGATTTCGCTGCAGCGCAACCGATTGTCGTTGCTTCGTCACCCCCGAGGACTATATATCGCCCCGGCTCCAAGCCCCGCTGCCCGGTTCCTGTCGGATCCGGGCTCTTTTCGCTTTCGGGAACCATCATGGACATCCGCAACATCGCGATCATCGCGCACGTCGACCACGGCAAGACGACGCTCGTCGACAAGCTGCTCGCCCAGTCGGGCACTTTCCGCGAAAACCAGCGCGTGGCGGAACGCGCCATGGACTCGAACGATCTCGAACGCGAGCGCGGCATCACCATTCTCGCCAAATGCACGGCGGTGATGTGGAAGGACACCCGCATCAACATCGTGGACACGCCCGGCCACGCCGATTTCGGCGGCGAGGTGGAGCGCATCCTCAACATGGTCGACGGCGTGATCGTGCTCGTCGACGCGGCCGAAGGCCCGATGCCGCAG
>JAIXTT010000054.1 GCA_027483795.1 Hyphomicrobiales bacterium | reverse complement strand
CCATAGGCCCAAACGCCATGGGGCGTTCGCCGTTTTGAGCCCCCGAACAAGCGGACAGGATCGCGGCCAAGTCGCCGTAAAGCTCCGCGTCCAGACCAGGACCGTCCGCGCGCGGGACGCTCCCCTCAAGTTACATCCGGTTCCGAGTACGTTTCGCGTTCAGGTTCTGCCCTCGCGGGCGGGGACGTGTCGAGCGTCGGGGATGTTCGTCGGTTTCGACCTTAACGTTTCCCTCACGAGCCAACAGGGTCGCCGAGACGGTTCGTCCATCGTTAAGGGGGCGGATCGGGACGTGTGCCGGGTACGGGTGAGGTTCGGCCGTCCTCGCTACGGTGGGGTATGGCAGTCTTCAAGCCGGCGACCGACGAACGGCAAGCTTCCCGCGGTTCTTGCCGGAATTTCGGGCTTGCCTCGGGGCGTTGCTCCGGAAAGGACGAGCCGATACGTCTGCATCGAGGCGACGCAGGTCGTCGGGCCGCGACGGGAACGAAGGCGGGTTGACCCATGATCGAGCAGAGTCCTCGTCGGCGCCACATCGTCCATGCAGCGCGCAGCAAGGGCTTCGTCACCATCGAAGAACTCGCCGACGCCCTCGCGGTCACGCAGCAGACGATCAGGCGCGACATCAACTCTCTCTGCGAGCAGGGCGTTCTGTCCCGCTTCCACGGGGGTGCGACGTTCAGTTCGAGCGTGCGGAACCTGCCTTACGAGGCGCGGATCGGGGCCATGGCGGAGGAGAAGGCGGCGATCGCGGCCCGTGTCGCCGCCGAGATCCCGGATCATTCTTCCGTGTTCATCGACATCGGCACCACCGCCGAAGCGGTCGCTCATGCCCTTCGCTCCCGGGTCGGGCTGCGTATCGTGACCAACAACCTGAACGTCGTGCGAACGCTCGCCGACAAGGACGACTTCGAGGTGACCGTCGCAGGCGGCGTCGTGCGGGGGCGCGACATGGCGGTCACCGGGCCGGGCGCCACCGCGTTCGTGGAACGGTTTCGACTCGATTTCTCGATTCTCGGCGTCGTCGCCGTCGACCGCGACGGCTCGATCCTCGATTTCCATGTCGACGAAGAGCCGCTCACCCAAGCCGTCATCCGCTGCGGCCGGCAGTGCTTCGTCGTCGCCGACCGTTCGAAATTCGGCCGGCAGGCGATGGCTCGGGTCGCGCATCTCTCGCAGATCACGGCGGTCTTCACCGACTCCGTTTCAACGCTGGCTTGGGCCAAGACGGTCACCGATGCCGGCGCACGGCTCGAACTCGCCCATGTCGGACGGTCGGATGCATCCTGATTTTCATTTGCGATCCGAACGAGATTGAAAACGAACCTGAATCGGATACGGTTTTTCCTGTCGGGTCGAAAACGAACGCCGTCGGTTCGGGAGGAAGCGCCGTGAAGTGGATCCGCTCGCGCGTCCGTTCGGGGGAAATGCTGGGCGGGGCCTGGCTCAGCCTCGGCTCATCGGTCTCCGCGGAGATCACCGCCCGGTGCGGTTTCGATTGGATCCTGTTCGATCTCGAACACGGATTCGGCGACAACAACGACCTGCTGCATCAGTTGCAGGCGATCGAAGCCTCGAGCACGGTGGGGATCGTCCGCGTCCCGGGGATCGACGGGCCGACCTTCAAGCGGGTCCTCGATCTGGGACCCGCCGGCCTGATGGTGCCGCAGGTCGACACGCCCGCCGATGCCGCGCAAATCGTCCGTCTCGCCCGCATTCCTCCGCTGGGCGTGCGCGGGGCCGCACAATCGACGCGGGCCTCCGGATACGGCCAAGACTATGATCGCTACGTGGCCGAGGCCAATGCCGGCATCCTGCTGGTGGCCCAGATCGAATCCCGCTTGGCCGTGGACAACGCCGACGCCATCGCGGCCGTCGACGGCATCGACGTGCTGTTCGTGGGGCCGTTGGACCTGTCGGTCGATCTCGGCGTCCCGGCCGACCGTCCCGTCGGCGTTTTCGCGGAAGCGGTCGCCCGCGTCGCGGCCGCCGCCCGGCGGCACGGCAAGGTGTCCGGCGTGCTCGTGCGCACGCCCGAGCAGGCGCTCGATTATGCCGAGATGGGTTTCACCTTCATCGCGCTCGGATCCGACCGCGGCGCGATCGCGAGCGGCATGACGCGGAACGCCAAGAGCCTCGACGATCTGAGGAAGCAATTCGCCGCGCGCCAGAACTCGGCGCAAGGCTGAGGAGGATCGATGTCGGCCGCGCCACCGATCCTCGCCGTCGACTTGGGCACGCAGAGTTTGCGGCTGGCCGCCGTGGAGGCCGACGGCGCGCGGTCCTGGACATGGTCGTGCCCGGTCTCGACGACGACGCGGGGAGGCATCAGCGAGCAGGCGTCCGCCGATTGGGACACGGGACTTCGGGACGGGCTGGCGGAAGCGGAGAGGGCCGGAGTGAGGCCGGCCGCCGTCGCCGCCGCGGGCCCCTTGGCCGGATGGGTGCCTCTCGACGCCGACGGCAGGGCGCTGGGTCCTGCGGTGATGTATTTCGACGGGCGGTCCGCGCAGGATCTCGCCCGTCTGGCGTCGATCGAAGGACCGCGTGAGGACGGCCTTCGCCCCACGATCGCGGATGTCGTCCCGCAATTGATGCGGCTCAGGCGCGAGGAGCCGGAGACGGCGGCGCGCATGGTCAGCTTCCTCGACGCCACCGGCTTTCTGGTCCGGCGACTGGCCGGGACGGCGACGCTCGACGCCTACACCGCTCTGCGCCGACCGACCGACGAAGTCGCTGGCCGGCTGCAGCTCGACCTCTCGTGTCTGGGGCGAACGGTCGCCGTCGGCGAGCCGGTGGGGACGCTTCGCCCCGAGTTGGCCGCGCGGCTCGGAGGCGGTCGCATCCCCGTCATCGCGGCCACGTTCGACAGCAAATGCGCCTATATCGCGGGCGGCATCCGGGAAGCCGGCGAAGCGCTCGACATTTCCGGAACGGTGACCTCGTTCGGCCTCGTGGCGAACCGCCGGATCGTCGATCCCTCACGCCGCATCTACTCCGTGCCTTTGGGAGCGAAGTGGCTCGTCAGGGGATCGATGGGTGGAACGGGAAGCATCCTCGAATGGGCTCGGTCCACTTTGTTCGGAACGGAGGTCGACGGTCTCGACCTGTTGGCGTCGGGCTCGCCGCCCGGGGCGCGGGGCGTCACATTCCTGCCGTTTCATTCCGGAGTGCGGGCGCCCAACTGGCGGCCAGACGCACGCGGCGTCGTCCTCGGCCTGTCGCTGGACACCTCACGCGCGGATCTCGCACGGGCGATGTTCGAAGGCTTCGCCTTCGGATTGCGGCACATCGCGGACACCATGGGCGAGCACGATCTGACGGTGCGGAGCGTGCGTCTTGCCGGCGGTCTCGCGCGGAGTGAATTCCTGTCGAAGCTCAAGGCCGACGTCTTGGGCTGTTCCGTCGATCGACCGGCCGACCACGAACTGACGACGCTCGGCCTCGCGGTCATCGCCCACACGGCGATCGGACATTTCAGCGACACCACGGCCGCCGCCCGCACGCTCGTGCGCGTGGCCGACCGGATCGAGCCCGGCGAACGCTGCGCCGATCTCGAGGCGGCCTATCGGCGCTACCTGCAGGCGGTGGAGGCCCATGCTCCGCCCCTCGGTTCAATGCCGACGTGACCCGAGGCCCGGTTCCCCTCCGCTCGGAGTTCGGCTCTCCACACCGCGACACGTTCGCCGCCGGGTCGTCGCCAATCTCCGCGGCGAGCTCCGGACCGTCGGCGGGCGATGCAAGAACCACCCGATCGATCATCGAACGAAGCGCCATGTTCCGGCCTCGGTCGACGCCCTAGTCGCGTTCGCCCGCCGGACCGGGCTCATCGGGCAAGCCGACGATGCGGCTCATCATCGTGAAAAGGCCGATGCGGGCCAGCATGCCCCGAATATGCTCGACCGCCGCATTGACCAGAAACGCACGTACGACGTGGAAAGCCGTGACGAGTCCGACGGACAGATGCAGCGTCTGGGCGGTGATCGCCATTTCGGCGAAGCCCCCGGGCGATGCACCGAGCGCCGCGCTGGCGAGATCGAGACCGCTCAGCCGGGAGAGCAGCGCCGCATAGGCGCCCATGATCGTCGCCACGATGATGATCGTCCCCGTGACCGCCGCCGCGAAACGCGGCAGGCGCATGAGGCTCTCGCGCCTGAACCGCGCGCCGACCGCGATGCCGATCATGAACTGCCCGCATAGAAGAGCCATGTGGGCAGCTTGCCGACCAGCAGGCCGAGCGCGGCGGCCGTTCCCGTGCCGATCAAAGCTCCCAGCATCCACGGATTGTTGAAGCGCAGAAGCCGCGCCAGCCGGACGCCGCCCAGGCCGAGCGCGAGCGCGACGAGCGTGTGAAGCCAAGGCAGCGGCCGGCCCGCGAGCCCGTCCACCGCGTCGCCATGAATGTCGAGCGCCACGATGAGCGGCGGAAGGATGAGGACCAGCAGCGTCACGCGCAGCGATTGCGCGAGCGCGATGGGTTCGGGCCGCGCGCCGGCGGCAAGCCCGATATTGGCCATCTCGGTGAGGCCGCCGGGCATCATGGAATAATAGGCCGTGCGGATGTCGATGCCGCCCCAGCGGGCCAGCGGCGCCGCGATGACGGCGCCCAGCACGATGGCGAAGATCGCCGTCGCGATCATCACGGGCAACCATAGGACGATGGTGGCGAGAACCGCGGCGGTGATGTTCAGGCCGATGCTCGCCCCGATGGTGACCTGGCCGAAGCGCCGCGCGTTCACCGAGGTGAAGACGGGCCGCCCCGCGACGGCCAGCGCCGCGGTCGCCACGAGCGGCCCGAGCACCCAGGCGAGCGGCACCGCGAGCCGATGGAACGCGGCGCCCGCCGCCGCCGCGACGAGCAGCGCGACGAGCTCGTGCCGAGAAGGGCGGCGCGCGGCGAAGCGGCCGCCGAACCCGCGCAGCTTCCGCCAAGCCGGCCCGCCGGACGCCGTCACGGACGGCGCAGCCTCTCGACGAGGGTGTGGGCGCTCGTCAGCGTCTCCATCCGCAGCACGGCCTCGATGAGGGCGTCCTGCCGAGCGTCGTCGAGGCGCTTGGAGGCCAGCTTGCGGAACTTCTCCACGATGTCGGCCTCGCTCGCGAAGGACGACTCGCTGCCGCGCGGGGCCTCGCGCGTCTCGCTGAGGCAGGCGCCGTCCTTGAAGTGCACGTCGACGCGCACCTTGTGGCGGAACTTCGAGCCGAGCGCGGTGATCGCCGGGTCATGCACGACCTCGACCTTCCGCGAAAGGGCGATGCGCTCGCGATCGCCGACGCAATCCTCCGGGAACTGGTCGACGAAGACGTCGCCCTCGAGCAGCAGGGTCGCCACGCAGAAGGGGAGGTTCAGCTGCGCCGAGGTCAGGCCCTGCGGCTCGTAGGGCCAACCGACGTGGTCGACGGTGACCTGCGAGCCGTGAACGACGATGCGCTCGATCTCCTCGTGGACGAAGGGACGCCGGGCCTGGATGGCTCGGACGGCGTCGAGCGTCGTGTGGTTGCTGCCCACGCAGGAATAGAATTTGAGCGAGATGCGCATCGTCTCGAAGCCCTCGCCGAGGCCCCGCGACAGTTCGGAGAGGTCGAAGCGGTCGGTCGAGCGCGAGAAGGTGGTGCAGAAGCCGCCATAGGGCGCCTCGAACACGTCCACGATGCCGGTGAAGCCGTCGCGCGCCAGCATCGCGCCGTAGAGGCCGCTCTGCGCCGAGCGGCCCGCATGCATGCGCTTGACCATGGCGCCGTATTGGGCGGCCATCAGGCCCGCCGCCTGCGTCCCGGCGATGCCGAGCGCGTGCACCGTCCGCTCGGGGCTGAGGCGCATGGCGCGGGCCGCGCCCGCGGCCGCAGAGAAGACGCCGACGGTGGCGCCCGAATGCCAACCCTGACCGATGTGCTCCTGCCCCATGCACATGCCGACCCGGGGGCCGATCTCGTAGCCGGCCACGATCGCCGCCAGAAGCTCCCGCCCGTCGAGCGGCGTGTCCGGTTCGATCGCGGCGAGCAGCGCCGGCAGGGTCACCGCGCCCACATGCAGCACGCCCTGTCGGTGCACGTCGTCGAGCTCGAAGCCCTGAACCTGCGTGCCGTTGACCAGCGCCGCGTGCGGCGCGGACAACGCCTGATCCGTGCCCCAGACCGGGCTCGTGCGGGTGGCGTCGTGGCGGGCGAGCGTCGTCTGCAGGATCCGCGTCCAAGGGAGGTCGGCCCCGTAGAGCGCGCAGCCGAGCGAATCGAGCACCAGAAGCTTGATCCGGTCGCGCACGTCGCCGGGGATGGCGTCATAGGCGAGCCCGGAGACGAAGTCCGCGATGGCGCGCGTATGCGGATTGTCCGAGGCGTGGTTTCCCATCGGGCTGTCTCTCCGTGATCTTGTCGGTGCGGCGAACGAAACGGACGGTTCAGGACGGCAGGACGGTACGGGCGATCTGTGCGTCCAGCGCCTCGTAGTCGAAATAGCCGATGCGCTCGTAGAGCTCGGACCGCGTCATCATCGTCGGCAGACGGTGCTCGGCCGTGCGGTCGCGGGCGAGGCCCGCATAGAAGTCCTCGATCGCCCGGGCGGAGACGCGCATCGCCGAGACCGGGTAGATCACCAGCTCGTAGCCGAGGTCGGCCCATTCATCGAGGCCGATCTGCGGCGTGCGGCCGAACTCCGTCATGTTGGCGATCTGCGGAACGCCGAGCTCGGCGCGGACGCGGCGGATGTCGTCGTGGTTGCTCAGCGCCTCGACGAAGATGACGTCGGCGCCGGCAGCGGCATACCGCTTCGCCCGGTCCAGCGCCTCGTCCAGCGAGACGGACACGGCATCCGTGCGCGCGCAGATGGCCATGGAGCCGGCGGCGCGTTTGGCCGCCTCGACCTTGCGGCACATGTCGTCGACCGGGATGAGCCGCTTGTCGTTGAGATGACCGCACTTCTTGGGAAGCTGCTGGTCCTCGATCTGGATGCAGGCGACGCCGACCGATTCGAGCTCGCGCACGGTGCGCATGAGGTTGAGCGCCTCGCCGAAGCCCGTGTCGCAGTCCACGATGACCGGAAGGTTGGAGGCGCGCACCACCGTCCGCGCCGCCCGCCAGACGTCGTCGAGAGTCATGAGGCCCAGATCGGGCAAGGCCATCGATGCCGACAACGCGGCCCCCGACAGATAGAGCGCCTCGAAGCCCGCCCGGGCCGCCAGCGCCGCCGAGATGCCGTCCCATGCGCCCGCCACCGCCGTCGCCTTGCCGGGCCGGCACAGATGCATCAAGTCATGCGCGGCGGGGTTCGCGCCGTTCAGCCATTTCGCCGTCATGGTCTACCTCGAGGAGATCGACCGCGGAGCGGAAGCGCGGAGAGACGACCGCGGGTCGCGGTCGCCGCCCGCCCGCATCGCGGCCAGGAGATTGTTGCGGGAGGCGCGGATGTGCTGGGCCATCAGCGCCGCGGCGAGGTCGGCATCGCCTGCGACCACGGCCTCGGCGATCCATCGATGCTCCTGAAGCGCGCGTCGGCCGCGTCCGGGGCTCGACCCGTGACGGCTGCGCAGCAGCGAGAACATGTCCCGCAACTCGTCGCCGCAGATGCGCCAGATGACGTCGTTGCGCGAGCCCTTCAGGATCAGCAGGTGGAAATCCCAGTCGGCGTTGCCGCGCGGATAGCTCGTGGAGCTGGCTTCGGTCATCTGGGCGTCATGGGCGTCGAGCGTCCGGATCAGGGCGTCGCGCTCGGCCTGCGTCATGTGGATCGCGGCCAAGCGCGCGGCCGTGGATTCCAACGCCTCGCGCACGTCGTAGAGCTGGGCGACGCCGTCTTCGTCGGGGGATACGACCCGCGCACCGACATTCGCTTCGTAAGTGACGAGGCCCGACGAGGACAGGAGGCGTATAGCTTCGCGAACGGGACCGCGGCTGATGCCGAGTTTCTGCGAAATCTCAAGTTCATTGATACGGTCGCCGGCTGAAATACGACCTTCGTAAATCTCCGACCTCACGAATGAGAGCACTTTGTCCGCCAAAAGCATACCGTTCTTGGAAGAAATACTTTCCAGAGCGATATTGTTGACACGTTTTGACATCGTGTTGACACTCTATATTCGAAAATGGTGCGAAGAGAGCGCCATACAGGAGAGACTACATCATTTCCTGTTCGAGAGACATGAAACGCATCATAGATCGGCAGTTTCGTGTAGACAATAGTGAAAACCGGTGTCTACACTTTGGTCCTACCTCCCTGCCGTTTCCGGCCGGGGCGTGGCGACCCGGCCGCAGGACGCCGGACGGGACGAGCCGGAGGAGGCGATAAGGCGTCATGCTTCTGTTGCAGCTGGCCGAGAAAGCGCTCGCCATCGACTTGGCGGCCGTTCCGCAGGACGCTCTGCGCGCGGCGCGGCTGGCATTGCTCGACACGGTGGGCGTGACGCTCGCGGGAGCAGGCGAGGACTGCGTGCGCGCCGTGGCCGCGGCCAGCGACATCGCGCCTTCGGGTCCGGCGAGCCTTTTCGGGAGCGCCGCCACGACGGGGATGCTCGACGCCGCGCTCGTCAACGGGACGGCGGCGCATGCGCTCGATTTCGACGACTGCAGCAACACGATGGGCGGGCATCCGTCGGCGCCGATCCTCCCCGCCCTCTGGGCGCTGGGCGAGGCGCGCGGTGCGGCCGGGCGTGACGTCCTCGCCGCCTACGTCACGGGCTTCGAGGTCGAGACCAAGATCGGTCGGGCCGTCAACTTCACCCATTACGAGAAGGGCTGGCATCCGACCGCCACGCTCGGCACCTTCGGCGCCGCGGCCGCCTGCGCCCGGCTGATCGGGCTCGACGCCGCCGGCGTCGCCAATGCGCTGGCTCTCGCCGCATCGATGGCGGCCGGAATCAAGGCGAATTTCGGGACGATGACGAAGCCGTTCCACGTCGGCCAATGCGCCCGCAGCGGGCTGCACGCCGCGCTTCTGACCCAAGCGGGGCTGACCGCCAATGCGGGCGCGCTCGAGCATCCGCAGGGCTTCTTCATGGTCTTCAACGGTGCGGGGAATTTCCGGCCGGAGGCGCTGTTCGAGACGTTCGCCGCCCCCTACGACCTCGTCGAACCGGGCGTCGCCTTCAAGCGCCATCCCTGCTGCGCCAGCACGCATCCGGCGCTCGACGCGCTCATGGACATCATGGCGCGCGAGACGATCGCGGCCGCCGACATCGCCCATATCCGCTCGTGGACGCATCCCCGCCGGCTGCGCCACACCGATCGGCCCGATCCGCGCTCGGGCCTCGACGGCAAGTTCAGCGTCCAATACGTGCTCGCGCGCGCCGCGCTCGACGGCTCGGTCCGCACCGACCACTTCAGCGACGAGGCGGTGAAGGACCCCGCCGTCCGCGCCTTCATGACCCGCATCGAGGCCGCGCCGCATCCCGAGGCGGTGATGGAGACGACGCAGCATTTCTTCGCCGACGTCCGGGTCACGACCCGTGACGGGCGGGTGTTCGACGCGCATGTGGACATGCCGCTGGGCCGCGACGCCGCCCATCCGCTGCCGCCCGGCGCGCTGGAAACCAAGTTCTTCGATTGTGCGCGGTCCGTCGTCTCCGACGCCGCCGCGCAGGCCATCGCGGAGGCTCTTCTCCGCATCGACACGGTCCCCGACATCCGGGCCGTCGGCGCGATGATGCGGGAAGGGTCGGCAAGCTCGTCCCCGCGCGGCGCAGGCGTGCGGGGCTCGGGCACCCCCAACAGGACGGCAGCGGAATGACGGCGCAGACGGACGGCAATCTCCTCGAGGCTACGTACGACGTGATCGTCGTGGGCGGCGGCAACGCGGCCCTGTGCGCGGCGCTTTCGGCGCATGAGAACGGCGCGCGCGTTCTGGTGCTGGAAGCGGCCCCCTACGAGGAGCGCGGCGGCAATTCCCATTTCACGGGCGGCGCGTTCAGGTTCGCCTATCGCGGCGTGGACGACCTCATCTCCGTGTCGCCCTCGGTGGCCGACGCCGACCTCGCCAACATCGATTTCGGCTCCTATTCCGAGGAGCAGTTCCTCGACGACATGTTCGAGCTGACCGAGTACCGGACCGATCCCGAATTGTGCGAGCTGCTCGTGCGTTCGAGCCTCGAGACGGCCCGATGGATCTCGCGCCAGGGCGTCAAGCTCGAGCCGGGCCTGGGCCGGCAGGCCTACAAGATCGACGGCAAGTTCAAGTTCTTCGGCGGTCTCGCCCTGCATATCTGGGGCGGCGGGCCGGAATTGCTGGGCGCGCTCTACGCCACGGCGGAGAAGCGCGGCGTTCCGGTCGTCTTCGACACCCCCGTGCTGGATCTCCTCCATGAGGACGGCCGCGTCGTCGGCGTCGTCGCCCGCGCGGCCGGAAAGCATGTTCGGCTCCATGCCGGGGCGGTCATCATGGCCTGCGGCGGCTTCGAGTCGAATGCGGAGATGCGCGCGCGCTATCTCGGCCCCGGCTGGGACGCCGCCAAGGTCCGCGGCACGCGCTTCAACATGGGCGACGGCCTGATGATGGCGCTCAAGATCGGCGCCCAGCCGCACGGCAACTGGTCCGGCTGCCATTCGGTCGCATGGGACGTCAACGCGCCGACTTACGGCGACCTCAGCATCGGCGACCAGTTCCAGAAGCACAATTATCCGTACGGCATCGTCGTCAACGCCAAGGGCGATCGCTTCATCGACGAGGGCGCCAACTTCCACAGCCACACCTATGCCAAATACGGCGGCGAGATCATGAAGCAGCCGGGCATGTTCGCCTGGCAGGTCTTCGACGACAAGGTCACCCATCTCCTGCGCAGCGAGTATCGGATCCGCCGGACGACCAAGGCGGTGGCGGATACGCTGGAGGAACTGGCGCAGAAGCTGACCGGCGTCGATCCGGAAGGGTTCCTGCGGACCGTTCGTGACTACAACGCCGCCTGCCCGGCCGACATCCCGTTCAACCCGAACGTGCGCGACGGCAAGAGGACGACGGGGCTGGACATCGACAAGTCCAACTGGGCGCAGCCGCTCGATAAGGGGCCTTTCCACGCCTATCACGTGACCACCGGCGTCACCTTCACCTTCGGCGGGCTCAAGGTCACCGAGCACGCCGAGGTGGTGGACCGATACGGCGGTACGGTGCCCGGCCTCTATGCGGCCGGGGAGATGGTCGGCGGCCTGTTCTACCAGAATTACGCGAGCGGCACGGGGTTGATGTCGGGGGCGACCTTCGGGCGCTTCGCGGGCGCCCATGCCGCGCGCTACGCGACCGGGTCGACGAACCGAGCGGCCTGACCATTCGACGTGCGCCCGGAGCCAACCGGGCCGCGTCTTCTAGCCCCGCATGTCGGGATCAGGGACTGGAACAACCAAGAGGACGAGCCATGATTGCTAGCCTTTTCACACGCACCGCCACGGCGCTGGGCGTCGCGCTGGCCGTGTCGACGGGAGCCGCGCAGGCCCAGACCGTCGACTTTGCGGGCAAGCGCATCACCATGATCATTCCTTATCAGGAGGGGTCGGGCTCCACGATCCACGGGCGTCTCTTCGCCATGGCGCTGGAGAAGAGCCTGCCCGGCAATCCGACGATCGTCATCCGCAACATCGACGGCGGCGGTTCGGTGCGCGGCATCAACCAGTTCCACAAGGACGCCAAGCCCGACGGTCTGATGGTCGGCGCCATCGCGACCGGCACGTTCTTCCAGTACATCCTGAAGGACAAGGCGGTGGCCTATCCGCTGCCGGAGTTCAAGCCGTTCCTGACCTCGCCCTTCGGGCTCATCGCCTATGCGCGCACCGATCTCGGGCTCGGCAAGGATCCGGTCGAGAACGTGAAGAAGCTCATCGCCAAGCCGCCGGTCTACGGCGGCTCGGGCCCGACCTCGTCCGACCTGCCGGCGCTCGTCGCCTTCGACCTGCTCGGCATCCGCCAGAAGGGCGTCTACGGGCTGTCGAACGCGGAATCCCGTGCGGGCTTCGAGCGCGGCGAGTTCAATCTGAAATACGACAACGCCGCCTCCTGGGCCGAAGAGGTGAAGCCTCTCGTCGACGCGGGCCAAGCGACGGTGCTGTTCACCTTCGGCTTCGAGAACGCCGAGGGCAAGATCGTGCGCGACCCGATGCTGCCCGACGTGCCGACCTTCCTCGAAGTCTACGAGAAGGTGCACGGCAAGCCGCTGACCGGCATCGGCTATGACGTCTGGAAATCCTTGTTCAACGTCCGCGTCATGGGCTCGAAGATGCTCGTGCTGCCGGTGGGAACGCCGAAGGAGATCGTGGACGCCTATACCAAGGCGACCGAGACGGCCCTGAAGTCGGACATCCTGAACACGCCGCAGGCCAAGCTCGTGCTCGGCGCATATCCGCAGAGCGTCGGCCCGGCCTCCGAGACGATCTTCAAGGGCGGCCTCAGCATGACGCCCGACCAGACCGCGTGGCTGCGCAACTGGCTCAAGGAGCGCCACAACGTGACGGTCAACCTGAACTGATCCCGTCCGGCCGGGAACGGGCGCCCCTCCGGGAGCGCCCGTTCCCGCTTCCTGACGGGCCCGCGGCCGGCCCCTCGCCGCCGGGCAACCGTCTCCTCAGGCCCAAGACCGCCGGCGCGGCTGCACCCAACGGGTACCATCCATGGATTTCTCGATCCTCAGCCAAGCCGTCCCGGCGCTCGTCCAGCTTCTGACGGGGCCGCATCTCCTGTTCCTCCTGATCGGGGTCGGGATCGGGATGATCGTCGGGATCCTGCCCGGCATCGGCGGCCTGGCCGGCATGGCCATGATCCTGCCCTTCATCTTCGGGATGGAGCCGGGGCCCGCGCTCGCGATGATGGTGGGCCTCACCTCGGTCACGGCCACATCCGACACGTTCAGTTCGGTCCTGATCGGCGTCCCGGGCGGTGCGGGCACGGCGGCGACCGTGCTCGACGGTTTCCCCATGACCAAGCGGGGGGAGGGAGCGCGCGCGCTTTCGGCCGCCTTCGCCGCCTCGCTCGTCGGCGGCCTCATCGGCGCCTTCGTTCTGACCTTCGCCTTCGTGGCGGCGCGGCTCATCCTGCTGGCGGTCGGGTTCGGCGAGCAGTTGATGCTCGTCATCCTCGCTCTGACGCTGGTGGGCATGCTCACGGGCCGCAACGTCGCCAAGGGGCTCGCCTCCTGCGCGCTGGGCCTGCTCATCGGCACCATCGGCTCGTCTCAGGCGACGGCCGAGTATCGCTTCACCTTCGACACGCTTTACCTGTCCGACGGCGTGCCGCTCGTCATCGTGGCGCTGGGCGCCTTCGCGCTGCCGGAAATCATCGAGGTGATGCGTCAGCATTACGCGATCGCGCAGAAGGACCTCGTGGGCAACGGCTGGATCGCGGGCATCCGGGACGTGATCCGTCATTTCGGTCTGGTGGTGCGCTGCTCGATCCTCGGCGCGCTGACCGGCATCCTGCCGGGGCTGGGCGGCGGCGTGGTCGGCTGGATCTCCTATGCCCACACCGTGCAGTCCTCGAAGGATCGCTCCCAGTTCGGCAAGGGCGACGTGCGCGGCGTCATCGGGCCCGAGTCGGCCAACAACGCCAAGGACGGCGCCGACCTGATCCCCACGCTGTTCTTCGGCATCCCCGGTTCGGGGACGATGGCGCTCTTCCTGGGCGGGCTCGTCGTGATCGGCGTCACGCCGGGGCGCAACCTCGTCACCAACCAGACGGATCTGATCTATCTGATCATCTGGTCGCTGGCGCTCGCCAACGTTCTGGCGACGGGCCTCAGCATGGCGCTGGCCCGCCCCATCGCGTCGCTGACCGCGATCCGCTTCACGCTGATCGCGCCCTTCATCATCGTGATGATCTTCATGTCGGCCTTCCAGGCCAAGGGCGACTGGGGCGACATCGTCGCACTCTTCGTCGTCGGGGTCGTCGGCATCTACATGAAACGGTTCGGCTGGTCGCGGGCGGCGCTGCTGATCGGCCTCGTCCTGTCGCAGCGGTTGGAGGCGTCGCTCTATCGCACGGTTCAGATCTACGGCTTCGACATCTTCCTGAGGCCGATCGCCATCGGCATCCTGATCCTCGCGGTGATCTCCATCCTGTTCGCCATCAAGACGCGGGTGCGCACCTCCGCCGACGACATGGAACTGTCGGAGGCCTCCCGGCGGAACGTCCTGCCGCAGATGCTCTTCACGGGCGGGCTGCTCGTCTTCGTCGCGGCCATGGCCTATGACGCGCTGCAGCTCAAATTCCTCGCCCAAGTGTTCCCGCTCTCGGTCGCGGCGATCGCCGGCGGGCTTCTCGTGATCGTGCTCGTCGGCATGGCGCGCCGCAGCCGGTCGCCCGGCCTGCTCTTCGATGCGGACGCCGAGGTGTCCGCCCAGGACGGCACGGCGAAGGGAACCCTGTTCCTCGTGCTGCTGCTGGCCGGCCTGCCCGTGCTGGCGGCGCTCCTCGGCTTCATGTTCGCGGCGCCGCTCTACACCTATCTGTTCCTCAGGAGGATGGCGCAGGCCTCGGTCGTGCATTCGATCGTCTCGGCGGTCGGTCTGGGCGCGTTCCTGATGGCGATCCACGTCATATTCCAAGCGGAATTCGCCGACGGGCTCCTGCAGGAGTTCGTCCGCCTGCCCGCGCCCTTCGGCTGAGCGACGATCATGCTGTTCCTCGACAATGCCGCCATCGAGCCGTTGATCGACCCGGCGGGGTTCATCGCGGCACAGGACGCCGCTTATCGCGACTTCGCCCGGGGCAGCGGTGTCTGTCCCCCGCGCATCGACATCCAGTCGTCCGAGGGCGAGGCGGGTCGCCATGTCCAGCTGGGACTGTCGGCCGCGATCGGGTCGCGCTACGCGGCGCTGCGGCTCAAGGCCGACGTCGTCTTCGAGGAAATGGTCGAGGGGCGGCGGCGCAAGAACAAGTTCTGCGGCCGGCCGGGGCAGTATTGCGGCCTCGTGTTCCTGTTCGACGGGCAAAACGGCATGCCGCTCGCCCTCATGCATGACGGCCTGCTGCAGAAGATGCGGGTCGCGGCCGACTCGGCTCTCGGCGCGCGCTATCTCGCCCGCGACGATGCCGCCGTGCTGGGCGTTCTGGGTTCCGGCGGCATGGCGCGCGCGCATGTCGCGGCGATGCGCGCGGTGCGGCCGATCTCGCGCCTCGTCGTCTACAGCCCCGATCGCGCCAATCGCGAGCGCTTCGCCGCCGAGATGGCCGAAAGCCACGGCATCGACGCGCAGGCGGTCGACGGGCCCGAAGCCGTGGCCGCGCAGGCCGACATTTTCGGCTCCTGCGCCAGCGCCGTCGGCCCCATGATCGCGGGACGGCTCCTGCGGCCGGGCCAGCACGTCACCTGCATCGGGGGAACCCTCGATCCGGAGGCGGATGCCCGCATCGACATCGCCCTGCGCTTCGGGCTCGCGCCCGCTCCTGTCGAGATCCCGGACGTGCAGGTCGAGGACGAGTGCCTGAGCTTCGTCGAGGGGCACGCCAAGTCGTCGTCGGGCGGGACGCGCCGCTACGCGCGGGTCGCGCCCGAGCGGCACGTCGCCTTCTCGGACCTCATCGCCGATCCCTCGCGCGGGCGCAGCAGCCCCGCCCAGATCACCTTCTCCGAGCGCGGCAACGTGCACGGCCTGCAATTCGCGGCGGTCGCGGGTCTCCTCTACGAAGCGGCCGTCAAGGCGGGGGCGGGCCGCCCGCTGCCGGCCGAACTCTTCCTGCAGTCGATCCGGAACTGAAGCCGTGACCCGTTCTATCCGCGCGCTGCTCGACCGAGACGACATCATCGTCTCGCCGGGCGTCTATGACGGCTACAGCGCCCGTCTCGCCCAAGCGGCCGGGTTCCCGCTCGTGTCGAGCACGGGCGCGGGGCTGGCGAATTCCCGCTGGGGGCTGCCCGATCTCGGCCTCGTCTCGCTGCGCGACAATCTCGAGGCCTGCCGCGTGATCGCCCGGGCGGTCGATGTGCCCGTCTCGGCGGATGCGGAGGCGGGCTACGGCAATGCCGCGACGGTCCATCATGTCGTTCGCGAGTTCGAGGCCGCCGGCGTCAGCGCCGTCAGCATCGAGGATCAGGTGCTCCCCAAGCGCTGCGGCCATCTCGCCGGCAAGGACGTGATCCCGCTCCCCGACATGGTCGCCAAGATTCGGGCGGCGACCGCGGCGCGCCGGGATCCCTCGTTCATGATCATCTCCCGCACCGACGCCATCGCCGTCGAGGGGATCGAGAAGACCGTGGAGCGGGTCCGGGCCTATGAGGCGGCCGGCGCCGACGCGATCTTTCCCGACGCCGTGCGCGGGCGCGACGACATCGCCGCGATCGTCGGCGCGGTGCGGATCCCCGTGCGCATCAACATGGGCTTCGGCATCCGCACGCGCGACACGACGCCCCTGATGTCCATCCCCGCGCTGAAGGCGATGGGCGTGCGATGGGTCAGTCTTTCGCGGATGCTGCCCGCCGCCGCGATCAAGGGCATGACCGACGCGCTCGCGGTGATGCGCGAGGCGATGATGCGCGAGGACGTCGTCGAGCGCGCCGACCTCGTGGTCGACATGAAGACGATCGCCTCCCTGATGGACTATGACCGCTACCTCGCCGTGGAGCGCGAGTTCCTGCCCGAGGACGATCTCGCCCGCCGCTACGGGCCCGGCAAAAACGACGAGGAGACGTGATCATGGCCGCCGCTTCTCCGAACGGTCCCGCCGTCCCCGCCGCGCGGCTGCTCGCCGACTACGCCCTCGCCCTGCGTTTCGAGGACCTGTCCCCCGAGGTCGTCCTCGCCGCCAAGGCCTGCCTGATCGACGCCGTCGCCTGCGCCGTGTTCGGCGCGCGGTTGCCCTGGTCCCGCATCGTCGCGGAGCATGTCTCGGCCGTCGCCGCACCCGGTCCCTGCCGCTTGCCCGGCGCGCTGGAGGAGGGGCTCGCCCTTCCCGGCGCCGCCATGGCGCTCGGCGCCTTCTCGCACGCCTTCGAACTCGACAGCCTGCGCAAGCCCGGCGCCGGCGTGCATCCGGGCGCCACCGTGGCGCTGCCCGCCTTGCTTGCGGCGCAGCTCGCCGGCGCGAGCGGGAAGGAGCTCGTCACCGCCATCGTCGCGGGGGCGGAGGTGCAGTTCCGCATCGGCAAGGCGAGCCTGCACACGCCCGAGCTGATCGGCTTCCATGCCCCGGGCATCACCGGCACCTTCGGTGCGGCGACCGTCGCCGGGCGGCTCCTCGGCCTCACGCCCGAACGCCTCACCGACGCCTACGGGATCTGCGGTTCCTTCTCGAGCGGTCTCCTGGCCTTCGCCAAGGCGGGGCAGGGGGGCATGATGAAGCGCCTGCATCTGGGGCGCGCGGCGGAGGGAGGCACATCGGCGGCCCTTCTCGCGCAGCGCGGCTTCGAGGCGCCGCATGCGATTCTGGAGGGTCGGTTCGGCGTGCTCGACGTGTTCTGCGACGGGGCCGATGCCGGCCTGCTGACCGCCGGTCTGGGGTCGGGATTCCAGCTCACCGCCCTGTGCATCAAGCGCTATGCCTGCCACGTCACGGCGCAGGCCTCCGTCGAGCTGTTGCAGGATCTGATGGCCGAGCACGGCTTCGCGGGAGCCGACATCCGCGAGCTCACGCTGACGGTCCCCGACAAGGTGCTGTCGCATCACGCCGAATCCGCGCCGTCCGACCTCTTGCTGGCGCAATACTCGGTTCCGTTCTGCGTGGCGCTTTCGGCGTTCCGCGACCCGGCCGACCCGGCCTCCTTCGCCGAGGACGCGCTCAAGGATCCCGCCATCACGGATCTGGCGCGTCGGATCACGCTCGCGCCCGGCCGGCCGAAGGGCTGGAGCGCCGGACTCGAGGCGGTGCTGGCGGACGGACGCCGCATCGTCGGGGAGCGCGACGGCTTTCTCGGCTGCCCCGAGCGACCCCTCGACGCGCAAGGCCTTGCCGACAAGTTCCGCAGGCTGACGTCGCACGCCGATCCTGCGCGCATGGAGCGTTTGCTCGCTTCGCTGACCGCGCTGGAAAGCGTGGCCGACTGCTCGGCGTTCTAGCGGGCGAAGGGCGTCGGCCCGCAGAGCGGTTCCGTGGTCGTGACGCTCCGCCGGATCTATCGCCAGGGCAAAGCCGCGGAGGGAATGCGCGAGGCGAGACGATCGAGGATCAGCATGGTACCCGCGGTCACCAGAGCGGCGACGACGCCGACGGCGGAAGCGGTCGAGGCGAGACCCGCCTCTTCCAGGGAAAACAGGACGACGCCGACCGTTTCCGTGCCTTGCGACCAGAGAAGAGCCGAAACGGTCAATTCGTTGAACGCGATCAGAAAGACCATCAGACCGCCCGCCAGCACCGAAGGCGCGATCTCCGGCAGAACGATGTGCCGGAGCCGTCCGAAGAGGCCCGCTCCGCAGAGGGATGCCGCTTCCTCGATCGCAGGATCGAGCTGCTCCATGGCGGCCGCCGCGGGCTTCAGGGCCAGAGTCAGGAAGCGCGCGCAATAGGCGAGAATGATGATCGCCGACGTCCCGTAGAGGCTGATGCCCAGGAACGGCAAAGGCCGCAGCAGGAGGAGGATCGCCGCCAATGCCAGAACGACGCCGGGTACGGCATAGGGCAGTTCGACGATCGCTTCGACCGCGCTTCTCCATATGGGACGAAGGCGGACCGTGAGATAGGCCAGAAGCGCCGCCGAGACGGCGCAGATGCCGGCGGCCGTGGCCGCGAAGACGAGCGAATTGCGGAAGGCGCGGATGGTCGCGTCCTGGCGGAACAGCACTTCGACGAAATGCTCCGCCGTCATGGTGCTTGCGGCGAGCGGCATGCCGTAGGACGGCACGACGGCGCTTGCCGCCAAAGACGAAAAGGGAAGCAGAAAGCCGAGAACGATCATCGTCCATGCCGCGACCGCCGCCGTCCCGGCCGCGGCCCCCGGCTTCCAGAAGCCGTCGATGCCGCGCCCGTCCGACGGCAGTTCGGCGCTCCGCGGGATGAAGCGATGAGCGAGCATGACGGCCGTGCCCGCGAGAACGACGAGGACGAGCGCCAATGTCGCCGCATCGCCGATCACCTCCGGACCGAAGCTCGAAAATCGGCGATAGATCAGGGTCGGCAAGGTCAGATAACCGACCGGAAGACCGAGGATCGCCGGAATTCCGAAATTTCCGAGTGCCGCCGCGAAACACAGAAGGCCCGCCGCCGCCAGATGACGGCGCAGCAACGGCAGGACGATCCGAAGAAGGATGACCGCCCGACCGGCCCCGTCGACGGATGCGGCCTCCAAGAGTTCGCGCGGAACTCGGACGAGCCCGGCCCGCATCACGATGAAGGCGAGCGGCGCATGGTGAAGACCCAGGACCAGAATGATCCCCCCGGCGCTGCGCAGGGGATTGGGCGTTCCGGGCGGCGGAGCCGCCCCCAAGGCGAGGAGCAGAGGCGAAGCCGGACCCGACAATCCCGCAAAGGCCAGCGCGATCACCTGCGGCGCGACCATCATCGAAAGAACGAACAGAAATGCGAAGGCTTTCCTGAACCGGAAGGTCCAGAGGGTCGTCAACAAGGCGCAGCCGGCGCCCGCGGCGACGGCGATCGATGCCGAAGCGAGGCTCGTTTCCAGCGAACGGATCGTCGCGAGCAGCGCGGCGCGCCCGGAAAGAAGCTCCGCGGCGGCCGCGAGATCCCATTCGCCGCCGCGCATCAGTCCCGCGACGACGAGGCGCCCGATCGGCAGGGCGCACAAGAGACCGACGGGCAGCAGAACCGCGGCGAGCGCCAAGGCGCGGGACGCAGGAGCCGAAAGGCCGCGTCCCGCGGACGTCCCCACGGGTCTTCGGGGCTTCGCCGTCACTGACCGAAGATGTCGCCGAAGCGCTTCTTGTTGTCCCTGTCGTCCGCCAAGGCCTTGGCGGGATCGAAACGCATGACCTTGAGGGCCGAGCGATCCGGGTAGCCCGACGGCATGCCGACGGAAGCGAGAGCCGGGACGTAGCCCTGCCGCTTCGCCAGTTCCTGCCCGTCGGACGAAAGCAGGAAGTCGACGAAGGCGCGCGCGGCCGCTTCGTTCTTGGTGGTCTTCAGAACGGCGACGGGCTCTCCGATCATGGAAACGCCTTCCTTCGGGAAGACGAATTCGACGGGCGCTCCCTTCGCCTTCTCCCGGATCGGCATGAAGTCCACGATCATTCCGAACATCTTTTCGCCGCCCGCGACCTGTCGCAGGATGTCGCCGTTGCCGCCCGCCGCCAATGCGCCGTTGGCGGAGAGAGAGCGATAATAGCCCCAACCTTCCGCCAGATTGGACGTCAGCGTGACGGTATGGATCATCGCGGCGCCGGAGGTCATCGGCGACGGCAGGGCCACCTGACCCTTCGCTTCGGGGCGGATCAGATCGGCCCAGCTCTCCGGCTTGAAGGGAGCCTTCGCGTTATAGACGATTCCGGTCGTGATCAGTTTCGTCGAAAACCAGAACCCGTCCGCATCATGGACGTCGGCGGGATAGGCCGACAGATTCGCGGGTCGGTGGGCGAGGAGCCGGCCTTCCTTCTTCAGGCCTTCCATGGTCACGCTGTCGGCCAGCAGAAGAATGTCGGCCTGCGGACGGTCCGCCTCGATCTCCGCCCTCAGCTTCGCCAGGATGCGGGGCGTTCCGTCGCGAACGAAACTCACCTCGATGTCGGGATGTTTGGCCCGGAAGGCGTCGACGGTCTGCTGCGCATCCGTCTGCGGCTGACTCGTGTAGAGCACGAGCTTTCGGCCTTCCGCGAAGGCGGCGCCGCTCGTCGCGGTGAGAAACAGGGCCAAGGCCAGAACCTTCATCGTCTTGCTCCGGAAGCGATCGACGTTTCATGGGGGAACGTGCTGCGCATAAGGCCCGACGATTGCATTTCGATGACAGGACGCGGTTCCGAAGAGCCCGTTCGCGGATCGAGCCGACGGCTCTCTCGCGGGCGCCCTGCGGCGGGACGCGGTCCTTCCTTCAAAGGAACGTCATATGAATCGTCCATGCGGATGACGAAAGGGAGAAATCCGCGTGTCAGTTTCAGAACCCCGTACGAAAACGCTGCTGGACGAAGCCGTGTTCGGTCACCAGGAGGCCCGGCGAAGCGGCCTGTTGGACAGGTTGTTCGCACGCGTCTTCCGCGGGCTCGTCTACACCCAGATCTGGGAGGATCCCGCGGTCGATCTCGAGGCCATGGCGCTCGAACCGCACCACCGGATCGTCACGATCTCTTCGGCCGGCTGCAACGCCTTGAGCTATCTTTCGGCGGATCCGGCCCGGATCGAGGTCGTCGATCTCAACGGGGCTCATCTCGCCCTGCTCGAACTGAAGATCGCCGCCGCCCGCTCGCTGAAACGCTACTCCGATTTCGAACGCATGTTCGCGGGCGCGGCCGACGTCGCCAATGTCGCCCTTTATGACGATCTGATCCGTGATCGACTCTCGGATCAGGCCAAGGCCTATTGGGACGGTGAAACCGGCACCCTCGGGCGGCGGCGGCGCATCGAAATGTTTCGGGACGGATTCTTTCGGAACGGTCTGCTCGGGCAGTTCATCCGCTTCGCCGGCTTCTATGCGCGATTGCGCGGCGTGAACGTCGAAGAATGGACCCGCCTCCGCAGCATCGAAGAACAGGAAGCCTGGTTCGACGACGTGGGCGCGAAGATCTTCGACGGCGCCGCCGTGCGCCTGCTCTGTCGCTCGCCGCTGGTTCTCTATCAACTCGGCATCCCGCCCCGGCAGTTCCTCGAATTGTGCGAGGATCGACCCGAAGACATGCATGCGGTGCTGCGGGCCCGGGCGCGGGCCCTGCTGACGACGGGCTCGGTCGACGAGAACTATTTCGCTTGGCAGGCGCTGACGGGCGGCTACCGCGCCGGCGGACCCTATCCGCCCTATCTGGAGCGCGACCGTTACGAGGTTCTGCGCGAGAGGGTCGAGCGCGTTTCGCTGCACCATATCGGAATGCGCGAATTTCTCTCGAAACAGCCGGCGGCGTCCGTCGATCGGGTCTCGCTGCTCGACGCGATGGACTGGATGGACGATGCCGAAGTCGCGCGGCTCTGGACCGAGATCACACGGACCGCCCGTCCCGGGGCACGGGTGATCTTCCGGACGGCCGCGAGGCATTGGCGGGCGGGAGAGCGTCTGCCCGCCGACCTCGTCGCGCGCTGGTCCGTCGACGAAGACGAAAACGTCCGTCTGACCCGGAAGGATCGTTCGGGCATTTACGGGCGCTTCCATGTCCGAATTCTCAAGGACGCTTGATCTCCGGGCCTTCGGAGACGTCGAGCGACCCCGGGAGCTTCCGGCGCGTTCTCGAACGGACGGCGATCGCGCCGGCCTTGCATGCGCCGAAGCGCTTCGAACGGGCCGCTCGGCTTGTGCTCGCCGCAAAAGGGCTCGACGTCGAGCGGCTCATCGCGATGGGGGCATGACCGCGCGGTCGTCGACGGGGCCGAAGTCGAGCGACAGAACGTAGCCCTTCCACGGCGCCGAGACGTCGAGAGGCCGAAGTGTCCGTGCCGCGAGGTCCTCGGCGGCTTCCACGAGGCCCGCCCGCGGCCTGACGTCGAACAGCGCGAGCCATCGCATCAGCACGGGGGCGAGCCAGGCCGGTTGTCGGGCGTGGTCCCCGAAATCCACCACGGCAAGCCGACCGTCGGACGCCGTCACCGCAATCGCCCTTTCGAGCGCTTCGCGCCAAGGCGGAATCATCGACAGCGCGTAGGAAACGAAGACGCGGTCGAAACATGCGAGGCCGAAGGTCTCCAAAGGGTCGAACGTCACCGCGTCGCATTGCGCGACCCGGATCCGATCCGACAGGCCCGCTCGTCGGATCGAACGTTCCGCGCGGGCGAGCATGACGGAGGAGACGTCCACGCCGAAGAACCGCGCATGCGGGAAAAGCCGCGCGGCCGCGATCAGATTGCGGCCCGTTCCGCAGGCGATTTCCAGCACCGTTCCGTCCGGAGGGGGAGCGAGCGCCGCCACCAACGGATCGCGGCCCAACAGATAGGGCTTCCGCGTCAGGTCGTAGATCGTGGTCTGGAAGCGATACATCCGGTCCATGGCGGCGGCCGCGTCGGCGGCCGCGCCATGAGACCCGTCGTCGCCCGAAGAAGGCATCACGCGTAAAGACCTCCGACGACCCGGGCCTTGCCCGCGAGTTCCTTCGTCGCCTCTACGCATTCGCGCCCGACATGCCAATAGCGGTCGTTCAACTCGATGTTGAAGACGACCCCTTCCGGGAAGGTGCAGGCTTCCATGAGCGCGTTCCACGGTATGTCGCCCCACCCCACGGGAAGGTGCAGATCGCCGTGTCCGTAGGCGAGCCGCTCGCCGTTGGTGAACATCCAGATGTCGTCCTGACGCCCGAAGCTGTCGTGCAGATGCAGATGACGCGCCCAGGGAGCGAGTTCCGCACATTCCTTGACGAGGTCGCCGCCGGTGAAGCCGAGATGCAGATGGCCGTGGCTGAAGTCGAGGGTCGCACGGACGAAGTCATGGTCGATCGCGGCCAGTTCGCGGGCGAGGCGCGCGGGGCCGACGGAGTGCACCTTGCCCTCATAGCCGCCGAACAGGTTCTCGACGCAGACGACGACGCCGAGGTCCTTTCCGAGATCGCCGGCCTTGGCCAGCCATTCGCGCTGGCGGCGATAGGCGTCCTCGATGCCGTCGTGCTGGATCATCCGGGCAAGGCCGGAATGCAGCACGTAATGGACGGCGCCGAGTTCGGCGGTGATCTCCATCGACGCCTTCAGGACTTCGAAATGGCGGGGCAGGCGCCAAGGTTCGTCGAAGAAGTTGATCGCGAGCGGGCCGTGAACGGTATAGACCACCGGCCGTCCCGCGCAGAGGGTCTTCAACCGCGCGAGCTGATCGCGGCGGATCCGGCCTCCGACGACGACGTCGAGATCGAACAGCGGCAGTTCGATCGCGCCGACGCCGAAGGCGAGGGCCTCGTCGAGGCGGGCGCCGAAATCGGACAGGTCGGGTTTGCCGGCCTTGGCGGAAATGCCGACGGCGGGAATGGTCGTCATGAGGTGTCCTCCCGATGAAAGATTCACTCGGCCGCGATCGCGACCGGGGTGTCGTGCTCGATGCGCAGACCCGTGTCGGCATCGAAGAGATGAATGCGTTTCGGCGGAACCGTGAAGGCGAGCGCTCCCGTCGCGCGCCGGTCCGCCGCGGCGACCTGAACGACGAAGTCGACGTCGTTCAAACGGCCGTGCAGCAAGCGGACGGAACCGAGTTCTTCGACGAAGTCGACGTCGCTGCGCAGTTCGCCGCCGTCGGACAGAACGACGTCTTCGGGGCGGATCCCGGCGGTCACCTTCCGGCCGGCGGCGAGCCTGTGGGGCACGGGCAGCGCGACGCCGCCGATCACGATCCCGCCCGCTTCGTCGACCACGGCATCGATCAGATTCATCGGCGGCGAGCCGACGAAGCTCGCGACGAAACGCGACGCGGGCGCGCGATAGATGTCCTCCGGCGTGCCCGCCTGCTCGATGCGCCCGGCATTCATGACCACCAGCCGATCCGCCAGCGTCATGGCCTCGATCTGATCATGGGTGACGAAGACGGAGGTGACGCCGAGACGGTTGTGGAGCTTGCGGATCTCGATGCGCATCTGAACCCGCAGCTTCGCGTCGAGATTGGAGAGCGGTTCGTCGAAGAGGAAGACTTTCGGCTCGCGGATCATGGCCCGGGCCATGGCGACCCGCTGCCGCTGCCCGCCCGAAAGCTGCCCGGGCTTGCGGTCCAGGAATTCGTCGAGACCGACCGTCGCCGCGACCTCCCGCACCCGCCGCCGCCGCTCGTCGCGGGCCGTGCCCGCGACCTTGAGGGCGTAGCCGATGTTCTCGGCGACCGTCATGTGCGGATAGAGAGCGTAGTTCTGGAACACCATGGCGCAACCGCGTTCGCGCGGCTCCAGCATGTTCACCACCCGGCCGCCGATGGCGATTTCGCCCTCCGTGATCTCCTCGAGTCCCGCGATCATCCGCAGAAGGGTCGACTTGCCGCAGCCCGACGGGCCGAGCACGACCACGAATTCGCCCGAGCGGACATCGAGATCGATGCCGTGGACGACGGGTTGCCGGCCGTAGGATTTGCTGACGCTTCGGATGCCGATATCGGCCATGGCGCTTGTCCCGGTTGCTGCGAGGTTCATTTGTCGGAAGCCACGAGGCCCTTCACGAACCAGCCCTGCATGAAGACGACGACGAGGAGGGGCGGGGCCATCACCATCAGCGTCGCGGCCATGGCCTCGTTCCAGAGCGGAGGCTGACCGAAGAGCGGACCGGGCACGAGCTTCTGAAGCTGCATCGTGGCGGTCGCCATCTTCTGATCGGTCGTGATCAGCAGCGGCCAGAGATACTGGTTCCATGCATAGACGAACATGATCGTCGCCAGCGCGGCCATGTTGGCCCGCGACAGCGGGATCAGCACGTCGATGAAGAAGCGCATCGGACCCGCACCGTCCATCTTCGCGGCTTCCGCCAATTCGTCGGGGACGGTGAGGAAGAATTGCCGATAGAGGAAGGTGCCCGTCGCGGTCGCCACGAGCGGCAGGATCAGCCCGGCATAGCTGTTGAGAAGATTGATCTGAGGAATGCCGAGTTCGAGGCCGAAACCTCCGGCGATGACGCGGAAGGGCTGAAGCGCGTCCGCCGCCACGGCATAGGTCGGAACGATGCGGACCTCGAGCGGCAGCATCAAGGTGATGAAGATCAGCCAGAAGAAGACCATCCGAAGGCGATAGCGGAAATAGACGATCGAGAAGGCCGAAAGGGCCGCGATCGTGATCTTGCCGACGGTGACGCCCGTCGCGACGATCAGGCTGTTCAGCATCTTCTCGCCGAAGCGCGACTTGTCCCAGACGCGCGCATAGTTCTCCGCCATATGATCGCCCGGCCAGAGCGGCATCGGAACGCGATTGACGGTCGCGAGGTCGTGGGTCGAGGCCACGAAGACCACGACGATCGGCAGAGCCGCAAGGACCAGCCCCAGCAGCATCAGCGCATGCGTCACGGCATCGAGGATCGGGGTGCGTTCGATCATGGTCGCCTCAGCTGTAGTGAACGCGCCGCTCGACATAGCGGAACTGGATGAAGGTCAGCACGATCACGACGCCCATCAGGACGATCGATTGAGCCGCGGCCATCGAGTAGTCTAGACCTTTGAAGCCGTCCGAATAGATCTTGTAGACCATCAGGTCGGTCGCGCGCGCGGGCCCGCCGCCCGTCGTGATGTCGACGATGCCGAAGGAGTCCACGAAGCTTTCGGTCACGTTGATGACGAGCAGAAAGAAGAAGGTCGGCGCGAGCAGGGGGAACTGGATGTCGCGCGCTCGCCGCAGCACGCCCGCGCCGTCCATGGCGGCGGCTTCGATCAAGGGACGGGGGATCGACTGCAGGGCGGCGAGGAAGAAGATGAAATTGTAGGCCACCATCTTCCAGGAGTTGGCGAGCACGATGAGCGCCAGCGCGTCCTTGCCGTCCAGAGCCGGATTCCAGAGGCCGGGAACCCATTGATTGACGGCGGAAACGAAGCCCGCTTCCGGTGCGAAGATGAAGCGGAAAGCGAGGCCGACGGCGGGGGCGGCGACGGCGTAGGGCCAGAAATAGATGAAGCGATGGACGCGGTAGCCCGTCAGTCGACGATCGACGAACAGGGCGAAGAGCAGCGCCATCCCGACCGACAGCGCGGTCGACAGGCCGGCGAAGAGAAAGGAGACGCCGACCGAGTTCCAATAGACCCGATCCGTGAAGATCTGCTCGAAATTCTGGAACCCGACCCATTCGTTGGAGCCGCCGAAGGGCGGCTGGGTCGTGAAGGCCCAATAGACGGCCTGAGCGGCCGGCCAATAGAAGAACACGAAGACGAGAAGCAGTTGCGGTGCGATCAATGCGCCCGCGAGTCGAAGATCGGAGAAGGCTGCGCGTTTTTCCATGTCGGGTCTCGGCCTTCGTATGGCCCGTATGGTGAAGGGAGGGCGCGCGGAGCGCGCCCTCCCGGCGATCCGAAGAACCGTCGACGATCAGGGAAGGGTCTTGCCCTTGAAGGTCTGTTCGAAGCGACGGAGGATCTGGTTGGAGCGGGCCGCCGCTTCGTCCAGCGCGACCTGCATGTCCTTCTTGCCGGTGAAGGCCGCTTCGAGTTCCGAACGGATCTCGGCCCGGATCTGCGTGAAATTGCCGAGGCGGATGCCGCGGGAATTCTCGGTCGGCGGCGTGAAGGTCAGCGAGGTGATGGCCAATTCACGGCCCGCATGCTTCGGGTCCTGATAGAAGCCGTTCTTGTTCATGAAGTCGAAGCCGGTCTTCGTGACCGGGATGTAGGCGTTCGCCGTCGAATACCAGAGCGCTTCTTCCGGGGTCGACAGGAACTTCATCAGCGCGGCGGCGCCTTCGTACTCCTGACGCGACTTGCCCTGCATGACCCAGAGCGAAGCCCCGCCGACGAGCGAGTTGTGGCGCTTGAAGTCCTTGTAGACGGGCAGCATCGCCACGCCCCAGTTCAGGCCCGGCTTCGCGGTGGAACCGACCACGCCGTGGTTGGCGACCGAAGAGAGCACCGAGGCGCAGGTGCCGTCGGTGAAGGACTGCACGATGGTCTTGCCCACCTGCGCCGTCTGGATGCGCGCGACGCCCTCGTCGAGGAGCTTCTTCCAATCCTTCATGTAGTCGGCGAACTTCGTCTTGTTGAAGACGAGTTCGGCGTCGAGACCGCCGTAGCCGTTGGCCTTGGTCGCGATCGGAAGGTTGTGGATCGCCGAGAACTGCTCGAGCGGCATCCAGGTGTCATAGTCGAAACCGAAGCCGCATTCGACGCCCGCCGCCTTCATCTTGCGCAGGTCGTCGAACCACTCTTCGATCGTCTCGGGAGCCTTGGTCTTGCCGATCTTGGCCCAAGCGTCCTTGTTCCAATAGAGCAGCGCCGTCGACGAATTGTAGGGGAACGACCACATCTCGCCCTTCGACGTGGCGTAGTAGTTCGCGATGCCCGGGAAGTAGTTGCTCCAATCGATGTCGATGGAGAAATCCTTCGCGAACTGATTGGCCGGATAGATGGCGCCCGAAAGCATGAAGTTCACGGTGCCCGCGTCATAGATCTGAACGACGGTCGGGTGCTGCTTCGAACGGTAGGCGGCGATCGTGTTCTGTTCGGCCTTGTCGTATCCGCCCTGACCGACGCAGACCGCCTCGAACTTCTGCTGCGCGTCGTTGAAGCGCTTGCAGTGTTGCTCGAGGATCTCGCCGAGTTGGCCCGTCAGACCGTACCAATACTCGAATTTGATACGCTGCTGGGCTTCCGCGCCGGAAGACCCGAGAAGAGCGGCCGCCGCAACGGCCGCGATGATGGCGTTCTTCATGAAAACCTCTTTGGACTGCGCGAGGATACGACCCAGGCAAACAGCACTTAAATATTTTGCCTGACCGATCTTTTTCGTTTTCACGACGACTCCGTGACTGTGAATTCAGTCACTGAACCGTCATGTCCGGGGCGGAAAGACTGAGAAACTCCATCGGGAAGACTTTGATGATCATCAGATCCGTCGTATCCGCCCTGCAGGCCCCCGAAGAATCCGTCCTTGCGGATGCGCGCCGGCATGCCGGGGACCCGGCCCGACACGAGGCTCTGGCCGCGCGCGTGGCCGCTCTCGGAGAGATCGAACATCGGTCGGGGCGAACCCGGGCGGCGTCCGGCCGTTTCCGGGTCGCGGCCTGGAATGCCGAGCGGCTGAAATTCGCGGGCGCGTCCGAACGTCTCGTCATGTTCGCGGATGCCGACATCGTTCTCATGAGCGAGATCGATCTCGGCATGGCGCGCTCCGGAAACAGGCATACGCTCCGAGAGCTCGGCGACGCGCTGGAACTCGACCGGCTCTTCTGCGTCGAATTCGTCGAACTCGGACACGGAGATGCGCGCGAAACCGCGGCGCACGGGCATGAACGCAACCTCGAAGGCTTCCACGGCAACGGAATCCTCAGCCGGTTCCCGTTGAAGGCGCCTTTCGTCGTCAAGCTCGATGACGGAGGCGTCTGGTTCGATCATCCCGAACAGGGGCGTCTGGGCGCGCGCAACGCGATCGCGGCTCGTATCGACGCTCCGACGGAGTCCTTCTGGGCGGTGTCCGTCCACCTCGAAAGCAAGACCGATCCGCAGGACCGATGCCGACAGACGCTGCGCCTGCTCGAAGCGTTGCGGAGCGAGATCGGGGACGCGCCCTGCGTGATCGGGGGCGACTTCAATACGAAGGCGATGCCTTCGGATGAGACGGACCTCGCCGCCGCATTTTCGGAACCGGAACGCCATGAGCCGCTTTTCGCGGCCATGCGGGCCGCGGGTTTCGAGTGGCGCACGGCCAACAGACCGCAGGTCACGCAGCGCATGCGACCCGACGGAGCGCCGCTTCCTCCGCATCGGCGGCTCGATTGGATCTTCGTCCGCGGGCTGGAGGCCTTCCACGCCGAGACGGTTCCCGCCGTGGACGAGGAAGGCCGGGCCATATCGGATCACGACATGATCACCGCGGACGTGGACTTCCGCCGGCCTTGACCCGGAATCCGGCGACGCGGTCTCCCCGAGGATCGAGCCCATCGACCCCATGTCGTCGACGCGATGGAAGTTCTTCGCGCCGAAAGCTATCCTGAGATCGGACAGGGGCGCCTCACGGGCGACGATCCCCTTTCCGGGTCGGGGAGCGTGCATGACGGGCGTTCCGGAATCCGCCGACGGTCCTCGGAAGAGCGGCATGATCTGCCGAGCCTTGTCCTTGGGCGACCGCATCGACGTCGCGGGTCTCGAACGTTCCGACACGATCTCCGGCTCGCCCTTCGCTTTCCGAACGCGCGAGAACGGCTTCGTCGTCCTGTTCAGATACGGCGTGGCCGTTCTGATCGGGCTTTCACCCGCGGAAGAGGACGACCTTCTGCGGACGCTTTCGGCGAGGGTGGAATCGCCCTCGAACCGTCGCGAGGACGAGGTCGTCTCGATCGAGGTCCGCACGGATCTCGAGGATCAGGTTCTCCCCGGGGAGCCGCTTCGACTGAGGGATCTTTCGCCCGAGCGCCTGCTCGTCGTCGCGGACGTCTTGGGCAAGAGCGTGGCGCTCGCTCACGATGAACGCGAGATCGGCTCGGTCTTCGACGTGATCGATCCGCTCGCCCGGGACCTAGCGGGGGAGGGCCGTCTGCCCGCCGACCGAAAGAAGGTCCTGAAACTGATCGGCGAGGCTTTGCTCGTCGGTCACCGCATGTCCGGCCGGGTGGCGATCGCCGACAAGCCCGACGTTCTGTGGGATCGGCCCGATCTCGAACGGCTGCACGCACGTCTTGCGGACGAGTATGAACTTCAGGACCGCGCGCAAACCCTGTCGCGGAAGCTGCGCGTGGTGCAGGACACGGCGAGGGCGCTCACCGACCTGATCGATGCCCAACGCAGTCTGAGGCTCGAGGCCACCATCGTCCTGCTGATCATCTTCGAGATTCTGATCACGTTCTTCGAGAGGTTCGAAAAAGCGGGCTTATGACGGGGTTCGGCGGCGGCAGTCCCGGACATCAACCGCGCGCGGCCGGCGCCGGATCGTCGGCCGTCTTCGGCAAGGCCCGGGTGGCGAACCAGCAGACGGCGAGCATGGCGGCGGAACCCAGCAGGCAGGCATCGATGCCGCCGATCCGGAACAGCAGCCCCGACAGAAGAGTGCCGATGAAACGGCCCAGCGCGTTCGCCGCATAATAGAAGCCGACGTCCTCGGCCGCCTTTTCGGAACCCGCATAGGCGAGGATCAGATAGGAATGGATCGAGGAATTCACTGCAAAGACGACGCCGAAGACGCAAAGCCCCGCCACGAGCACGAGGTCGGGCCGTGAGGGCCCCGACGCAAGCAGAGCGACGATCGCGATCGGTACGCCCACCAGAAGGAGCGACCAGAGCCGCGCTGCCGGAACCTCGCTGGAAAGGCCGTCGGCGCTCCGCCGCACCACCGCCGGCGCGCCCGCCTGCACCGCGCCGTAGCCGATCGTCCAGAGCGCCATGAAGGCGCCGACCATCGGGAAGGTCCAACCCTCGGCGTATAGGAACACGGGCAAGCCCACCACGAACCAGACGTCGCGGGCCCCGAAAAGGCCGATCCGGCCGAGCGCCAGAAGATTGACGCCGCGGCTTTTGCCGAACAGTTCGCGCGCGCTCCTGCCGGCCTTCGAGCGGCCCCGCAGCGCCGGGAGCGAAAGCGCCACGCCCGCAAGGATCACGAAGAGCACGCCCGCCATGAGCCGGAGCGCGAGGGAAAAACCGGCCGTTTCCAAAAGAACGCCGCCGAGAAAGAAGCCGAAGCCCTTCATGGCGTTCTTCGAACCGGTGAACCAAGCCACCCATCGGAAAAGTCGGCCGCCGCCGCCTCCTCCCGCTTCGGCTTCCGTCAGTTTGATCGCGGATTTCGAGGCGGTCTTCGTCAGGTCCTTGGCGATCCCGCAGATGCCCTGCGCCATCACCACCCAGGTCACGAGCAGCGCCGAGGGCCAACCCGGCTGCATGGCCGAGAGGATCAGGAAGCCCGCGATCTGGGTGGTCAGCCCGACGATCAGCATCCGCTTGATGCCGAATTTCGAGGCGAGCCATCCGCCGATCATATTGGCGAGGATGCCCGCCGCCTCATACAGCAGGAACAGAAAGGCCAGCGTGAAGGGCGAATAGCCGAGCTTGAAGAACGTGAACAGCACCAGCATCCGCAGGGCGCCGTCCGTGAGCGTGAAGGCCCAATAGGCCGCGGTCACGATCACATAATTGCGCAGCCCCGCCCCGGAGGATGTCGAGGGCGCAGAGGTCATTTCAGAGCCCGACCGTTTCGAGATGGCATGCGAGATCGATCATGCGACAGGCGTAACCCATCTCGTTGTCGTACCAGGCATAGACCTTGAGCATGGTTCCGTCGGTCACGAGCGTCGAAAGCCCGTCGACGATCGCCGAACGGGTATCCCCCTGATAATCGACGGAAACCAGCGGTCGCCGCTCGAAACCGAGGATCCCGGCCAGCGGCCCGGCGGCCGCGGCCTCGAACAAGGCGTTGACCTCGTCGGCGGTCACGCCGCGGGCCATTTCGAAGACGCAGTCGGTCAAGGAGGCATTGAGCACGGGCGCGCGCACGGCATGACCGTCGAGCTTGCCCCGGAGTTCGGGATAGATCAGCCCGATCGCGGTCGCGCTGCCCGTCGTCGTCGGCTGCAGCGACAGCATGGCCGAACGGGCGCGCCGAAGATCCTTATGGGGGGCGTCGACGACCACGTTGGTGTTGGTGGGATCGTGGATCGTCGTGATCTGGCCGTGGCGGATGCCGATTTCGCCGTGCAGCACCTTCACCACCGGCGCGAGGCAATTGGTCGTGCAGGAGGCCGCGGTCACGATGTCGTTTCGGGCGGGATCATAAAGTCCTTCGTTCACGCCCACCACGATGTTGAGCACGCCGTCCGTCTTCACGGGCGCGGCCACGATGACCCTTTTGGCACCGCGCTGCAGATGTCCTTCGAGCGTCTTGCGCGTGAGGAACTTGCCCGTGCATTCGAGCACCAGGTCGACGCCGAGGTCGCTCCACGGGATTTCGGCGGATGTCGCGTGTTCGGTGAAGCGGAGTTTCCGATCGTCGATGCGGATGACGTCCTCGTCCTCCACCGCGATGTCCGCGTGCCAACGCCCCTGCATGGAGTCGAATTCGAGGAGATGGGCCGTCGCGGCGATCCCGCCCTTGATCTCGTTGAGATGAACGACGTCGAGGCGATGCCCCGCCCGAGGATCGTCCGAAGGCCGGCGCGCCGCGCCCGAGGCCGCCCTGAGCGCCAGACGCCCGATCCGGCCCATGCCGTTGATCCCGACCCGCATCTCGGCCTCCCCTGTCGACGGTCGGTTTCTTGAAGGAACGACATGACGATCCGATGACGAAACGGCACGGCTCGCGGAGGTCGACGAACCGCGGTCGCCGGGGGCCGCGGCATCACGCCTTCGTCTTCAGCACGTAGCGTACGACCGTTTCCCCCACCTGCGCACGCCGGCGGGCCAGGCTCTCTTCCGACTCCATGTCGCATTTGAAGATCTTGGAGAAGGTCGCCCGGTTGGCGACGTTGAAGAAGCTCAGGGCGCTGATCGTCATGTGGAGATCGATCACGTCGATCCCCTCCCGGAACACGCCCTCGCTCACGCCCCGACGGTAGACGGAATCCAGCACGTCGATGACCGAGACGTTGAGGCTCTGGATCCGCTCCGAGCGTTCCAGATGAACCGCGTTGTGGATGTTCTCCACCATCACGAGCCGCACGAAGTCCGGATGCGCGTTCTGATAGTCGAAAGTGAATTCCGCGAGGCTTCGCAAGGCTTCGCCGGGGGGCAGATCCCCGAGGTCCAGTCGGCGCTCGATCTTGCGGATGCCGGAATAGGCCTCTTCGAGCACGGCGACGAACAGGCCTTCCTTGTCGCGGAAATAGTAATAGATCATCCGCTTGCTGGTCGCCGTCTTGGCCGCGATCTCGTCGACCCGGGCTCCGCTGAAGCCCTTCGCCGCGAATTCCCGCGTCGCGACGTCGAGGATGTTCCGCTTCACGCCCTCGGGATCCTGGGTGCGGCCGAGGCCCCCGGGAACCGTCGGCGCATCCGTCGCCTCGTCGTCCGTCCGCATCATTCTCGCCGCCCGCAGAATCCGCCGTTCATCGGCCCGCGGATGCATACTGCATCATTCGGTCGTTATCTTGTACCGTTCGGTTCACATTGCAATTGACCAAACGTACCGGTTCGTACATTGTCGTAGCCAACGGCCTCGTCGAGATGGCCGATGCGACGACCTCGGTCCACCGAGGCAAGGGAAACGCATCGACGCGTCGCGTCGTGGAGGTTGATCGTGCCAGCGGTCCTGAAGGCGCGCATCGGCGAACCGGACGTGGTTCGTCCGCCGCAAACGGTTCTCACCGGTCTCATCGGCGCGCAGATCGGCGCGTCGCGGCAGCCCGTGATCCATATGAGCGAAGCCCGCGCGCACGGCTTCACGGGCATCTATCGCCTCATCGACATCGACGCCGTCGGCGGAACCGACGCTCTGCCGCAGATCCTCTCCTTCTGCCGGGCGATCGGCTTCGCGGGCGTGAACGTCACGTTCCCCTGCAAGCAGGCGGTGATCCCGCATCTCGACGAACTGTCCGACCATGCGCGCACGCTCGGCGCCGTGAACACGGTCGTCTTCAAGGACGGCCGCGGCATCGGCCACAACACGGACTGGTCCGGCTATGCCGACGCCTTCAAGGCCGAGATGGCGGGAGCGAAGCTCGATCGGGTCGTGCAGTTCGGTGCGGGCGGAGCGGGCGCGGCCGTCGCCTATGCGCTTCTCATGCTGGGCGTGAAGAGGCTCGACGTGATCGACGCCGATCCCGAGCGTGCCGCGGGGCTCGCCGCCCAATTCGCCGAGCGTTTCGGGGCGGCGCGGATCGGCGTCGCCGCCGACGCGGCCGCCGCCGTCGCCGATGCGGACGGCATCGTGAACTGCACGCCCGTCGGCATGGCGAAGTTCCCCGGAACGCCCTTTCCGGCCGAGTGGCTCTCGCCCTCCCATTGGGTCAGCGAGATCATCTATTTCCCGCTCGAAACCGAGTTGCTGCGCCGCGCCCGTGCGCTCGGCTGCCGGACGATCGACGGCAGCGGCATGAACGTCCGCCAGGCCGCGGAAGCCTTTCGCCTCTTCACCGGTCGGGCGGGCGATCCCGATCGGATCCGCTTCTTCTTCGACGAGGCCGGGAGGCCCGCATGAACCGGCTGATCGACCTCTACATGACGGCGCTGAAGGCGATGATGGGCCTGCTGCTCGCGGGCATGGTCGTGCTCGTCTTCGGCAATGTGGTGATGCGTTACCTCTTCGACTCGGGGATCAGCGTCTCGGACGAACTCGCGCGCTGGTTCTTCGTCTGGATGGTCTTTCTCGGGGCCGTGGTCGGCATTCGCGAGCACAAGCATCTCGGCCTCGACACGGTCGTGCGGATGCTCCCGCCTGCGGGCCGGAAGATCTGTTTCCTCGCTTCGCACGGACTGATGATCTTCGCCGCCGTTCTTCTGGTGAAGGGCAGCTGGCAGCAGACGCTCATCAATCTGAAGGTGTCCGCACCCGCCACCGGCCTGTCCATGGGTCTCTTCTACGGGACCGGCATCGTCTTCGGCGTCTCGGCGATCCTTCTCCTCGCCCGTGAACTGGTTCTGTTCATGACGGGCCGACTCACGGAGGCCGATCTCGTCGGCGTCCGCGAGTCCGAAGAGCACTGAGGAGCGACCGCCGTGACCATTCTCGTCTTCGCCTCCTCCTTGCTCGGCGCCATGGCGCTCGGCATGCCGATCGCCTTCGCGCTGATCATCTGCGGCATCGCCCTGATGTGGCGGATCGATCTCTTCGACAGCCAGATCATCGCGCAGAACGTGATCAACGGAGCGGATTCCTTTCCGCTGATGGCCGTCCCCTTCTTCATTCTCGCGGGCGAGATCATGAACAAGGGCGGCTTGGCCCGGCGCATCGTCGATGTGGCGCTGTCCTTCGTGGGGCATCTGCGCGGCGGCCTCGGCTATGTCGCGATCCTCGCCTCCTGCCTGCTCGCATCGCTGTCCGGGTCCGCGGTGGCGGATGCCGCGGCGCTCGCGACGCTGCTCGTACCGATGATGGTGAAGGCGGGGCACGACAAGGCGCGTTCGGCGGGCCTCGTCGCGGCGGGCGGGATCATCGCTCCCGTCATCCCGCCGTCGATCGGCTTCGTCATCTTCGGCGTCGCCGGCGGCGTCTCGATCTCGAAACTGTTCCTCGCCGGCATCTTTCCGGGGCTGATGCTCGGCGCCGCGCTCGCCGTCGCCTGGTGGTACACCTGCCGTGACGAAAAGGTGACCCCTTTCGCCCGGACCGGCTTCGCTCAGCGCGTCAAGGCGATCCGTGACGGCTTCTGGGCGCTGCTGCTGCCCCTGATCATCATCTTCGGCCTGCGCTTCGGCGTCTTCACGCCGACGGAAGCGGCGGTCGTCGTGGCGGTCTACGCGCTGATCGTGTCGATGTTCATCTATCGCGAGTTGAAGCTCCGCGATCTGCCGAAACTGTTCGTCGACGCGGCTCTGACGACGGCGGTGGTCATGTTCCTCGTCGCGACCGCGCTCGTCGCGTCCTGGCTGCTCACGGTCGCCGAAATCACCGGCCAGATCGTCGATCTGGTCCGCCCGCTGATGGAGCACAAGACGCTGCTGATGCTGGCGATCATGGCCATCGTCGTCATCGTCGGCACCGCGCTCGACATGACGCCGACCATCCTGATCCTGACGCCGGTCCTCATGCCGATCGTCAAGGCGGCCGGCATCGACCCGGTCTATTTCGGCGTCCTCTTCATCATCAACAATGCCATCGGACTCATCACTCCGCCCGTCGGCACCGTGCTGAACGTGGTCTGCGGCGTGTCCAAGATCTCGATGGAGGACATCATCAAGGGCGTCTGGCCCTTCATGCTGGCCCAACTCGCAGTTCTGTTGCTGCTCATCCTGTTCCCGTCTCTCGTCATGGTGCCGGCCCGCTGGCTCTACGGCTGACGAACACGCCATCGGAGCGGTCCTCGACGCCCGCTCCGTCCAATGTCCCTATCGGAGGAAAACCCCATGAAGACCTTCAAGCTCCTTCTCGCCGCCGCCGTCATGGCGGGGACCGGCCTCGCGTCCGGCATCGCCGTCGCGCAGGACAAGACCCTGCGCTTCGCGTTCCAGAACGTGGCCGAGCATCCGCAGGGCCGCGGCGCGGCGAAATTCGCCGAAATCGTCAAGGCCAAGAGCGGCGGCAAGATCGACGTGCGCCTCTTCCCCGGCGGCCAGCTCGGCGGCGATCTTCCGACCGTGTCCGCGCTTCAGGGCGGAACGATCGACATGACCGTGCTCAATTCGGGCCTGCTCGTCGGCATCGACAAGCAGTTCGCGGTTCTCGACCTGCCCTTCCTGTTCAACGCGCCGGAAGAGGCGGACAAGATCGTCGACGGTCCGATCGGCACGAAGCTGCACAAGGGCGTCGAAGACAAGGGCCTCGTCGGCCTCGCCTATTGGGAACTCGGCTTCCGCAACGTGACGAACAGCCGTCGTCCGATCACGAAGCTCGAGGACTTCAAGGGTCTGAAGATCCGCGTGCTGCAGTCCCCGCTCTTCCTCGACCTCTTCAACACGCTCGGCGCCAATGCCGTGCCGATGCCGTTCCCGGAACTCTACGCCGCGCTCGAGCAGAAGGTCGTGGACGGTCAGGAAAATCCCTATCCGACCATTCTCGGCGCCAAGCTGAACGAGGTGCAGAAGTTCGTCTCGGCGACCCGGCACATCTACAATGTGCAGTCGCTGCTGATCAGCAAGAAGACCTGGGACGCCCTCTCCGCCGACGAGCGCAGGATCATCCAGGAAGCGGCCGCCGAAGCGCGCGAATTCCAGCGCAAGGCGTCGCGCGACGCCATGGACGGCGCCCTCGAAAACCTCAAGAAGGGCGGCATGACCGCCAATGAGGTCGCCCCGGCGGAAATGGCCCGCATCCGCGAAGCCGTGAAGCCCGTCGTCGAGAAGTTCGCCAAGGAATCCGGCGAGGCGCTCTACGGCGAGATCCAGGCCGAACTGGCCAAGCTGCGCAAGTAAGGCCGACGCCGGGTCCGCCCGGCGTCCGACCCCGACGATCGACGCCCCGTTCGCGAAAGCGACGGGGCGTTCTTCGTCGTTGCGCCGCTTCGCCGGGCGCGGATGAGCCCGTGTCCGGATCCCGCGGACGGATCCGATGACCCCCGCCGGATGCGGCGACGGAGGACTTTTCCACCGTCATCTAATTGTCATCTTAATGTCGCTCAAGTTTCAGGAGGGCCGATTACATCGTGCCCTGCGGGTCGAGAAAGGCCCGCTCTCCGTGGCCGGCCGATCCGGGCCGCCCGGGATCCGGACATTCAACGGGAGAGTTTCCGTGAAGCGCAGCACCCTCATCGCCTCGGCCGCCGTCCTTCTGCTGACGGGCGCCGCTCAGGCCCGCGATCAGATCCGCATCGTCGGATCGTCCACCGTCTATCCGTTCACCACCGCCGTCGCCGAACAGTTCGGCCGTTCGGGCGGCGGCAAGACCCCGGTCGTCGAATCGACGGGCACCGGCGGCGGCTTCAAGCTGTTCTGCGCGGGTGTCGGCGTCGCCCATCCCGACCTCACCAACGCCTCGCGCGCCATCCGGAAGAGCGAATTCGATGAATGCGCGAAGAACGGCGTGACCGAGATCGTCGAGATCAAGGTCGGCATCGACGGCCTGACGATTTCGCAGTCGAAGAACGGCCCCGCGATGAAGCTCTCCATGGAGCAGGTCTTCCTCGCTCTCGCCGAGGAAGTGCCCGGCGCCGACGGCAAGCTGGTCGCCAACCCGCACAAGAACTGGTCGGACATCGACAAGGCGCTGCCGAACGTGAAGATCGAAGTCCTCGGGCCGCCGCCGACCTCCGGCACCCGCGACTCCTTCCATGAACTCTTCATGGAGCCGGGCGCGAAGCAGGTGAAGGCGCTCGCGGATCTCCAGAAGAGCGACGCGAAGGCCTTCGAGCGCCTCTGGAAGTCCATCCGCAAGGACGGCGCCTATGTCGAGGCCGGCGAGAACGACAACGTGATCGTCCAGAAGCTGGATGCGAACCGCAATTCGGTCGGCATCTTCGGCTATTCCTTCCTCGAAGAGAACGCCGCCAAGATCCGCGGCGTCGCGATCGACGGCGTCGAGCCCGACTTCGACGCGATCGCTTCCGGCAAGTACAAGGGCGCTCGTCCGCTCTTCATCTACGCCAAGAAGCAGCATGTCGGCGTCGTGCCCGGCATCGACAAGTTCGTCGCCGAGTTCGTGTCGGCGCGCGCCATGTCGCGTGACGGCTACCTCGCCCGCAAGGGCCTCGTCGCCCTTCCGAAGGCCGAGGCCGACAAGGTCGCGGCGGAAGCGACCGGTCTCAAGATCCTGACCGCCGCCGACGTGAAGTAATCGATCCGCAGGACCCGGGTCTTCTCTCGCGGAAGATCCGGGTCCGCACCCCTCCGGTCGGGACGAGCCGATGACCCTGCTCTATTTCTTGATCATGGCCCTCCTCACGGCGGGCGCCTTCGTGGCGGCGCGTCGGCGGGCCGTGGCGGTCGCAGGGGGGCATCAGGCCGCTCTTCATTCCCGCCCCAACCATCACGGCTATCTGGCGGCCTTCGCCGTCCTGCTGCCGATGCTGGCGATCTTCTCCTTCGGCATGCCCTTCGTGGAGCGCGCGGCCAAGTCCGCGGCCTTCGCGACGATGCCGGCCGAGATCACGGCCGACGTTCTGAAGCGCGCCGTGGCGACGCGCGACATCGAGAATTTCGCGACCGGAAAATTCGCGGGCGAAGCGCCCCGCGCGGTGAAGGAGGCGGCGGCCGCCTTGACGTCGACGCGCGAGAACGGTCGCGCGACGGTCTTCGGTCTGGGCCTTCTGACCGCAGCGGCGGGCTTCCTGCTGGTCCGCGGCAGGATCACTCTCGCCTTCCGTGCGCGGAACAGGTTCGAGGCCGTCGTCCGCATCATTCTGATCGCCTGCGCGGCCATCGCCGTGCTGACCACGATCGGCATCGTGTTCTCCGTCCTGTTCGAGACGTTCCGGTTCTTCTTCGATCCGTCGCTCAAGGGGCGGCCGACCGTCTCCGAATTCCTCTTCGGCACCGAATGGAACCCGCAGGCGGCGATGCGCGCCGACCAGGGCGACATCCGCACGGCCTTCGGCTTCCTGCCGCTTCTGACGGGCACCCTGCTCATCACCCTGATCGCGATGCTGGTCGCGGGTCCCCTCGGCCTCTTTTCCGCGATCTACCTCGCCGAATATGCGGGCCCCCGGGTCCGCGGCGCCGCCAAGCCCGTCCTCGAAATCCTCGCGGGCATCCCCACCGTGGTCCTCGGCTTCTTCGCCGCGCTCACCGTCGCGCCGCTCGTGCGCGCGGCCGGCGAAAGGATGGGTCTCGACGTCGCGTCCGAAAGCGCGCTCGCGGCGGGCCTCGTGATGGGCATGATGATCATCCCCTTCATCTCCTCGCTCGCCGACGACGTGATCAACGCCGTGCCGCAGAGCCTGCGCGACGGGGCCTATGCGCTCGGCTCGACCAAGTCGGAGACGATCCGCCGCGTGGTGCTGCCCGCGGCGCTGCCGGGCATCGTGTCGGCCTTCATGCTCGCGGTCAGCCGCGCGGTCGGCGAGACCATGATCGTCGTGATGGCCGCGGGCCTCGCGGCGAAGCTCAGCTTCAACCCGCTCGACGCGGTGACGACGATCACCGTGCAGATCAAGACGATCCTCGTCGGCGATCAGGAGTTCGACAGCGCCAAGACGCTGGCGGCCTTCGCGCTCGGTTTCGTCCTCTTCTTCGTGACGCTCGTCCTCAACGTCATCGCCCTGCAGATCGTGCGCCGCTATCGAGAGCAATATGACTGACATCCCCGCTTCCGGCCCCGCCGCGCTGCGCCCGGCTCTCGACGTGACATCGGATGCGGCCAAGCTCCGCATCCGCGCGCGGTATCGTTCCGAGAGGCGTTTCCGCGCGCTCGGGATCGTCGCCCTGTCCCTCACGACTCTGTTTCTCGCCTTTCTGCTGGTCGACGTGATCAGGAAGGGGCTTCCCGTCTTCACCGCGCACAGCCTCGTGCTCGACGTGACGGTTCCGCAGGACGCGATCGATCCGTCGGGACGTCGGGACGCCGCGGCGATCCGCGGCGCGGATCTCTATCCCGTCACGCGCGACGCCATGAAGGCGGCCGTTCCGGGCGTACAGGGCCGCAGCGCCGAGCGGACGCTGACGCGTTTGCTTTCGGTGGGCGCGACGGCCGACCTCGTCGAACGTCTCGTCGCCGAACCGCAGCTGATCGGAACGCCGCTCCGCACGCGCCTTCTGCTGTCCGACGACGCCGACATGTTCTTCAAGGCGAAGCATGAGGTCACCTCCGCGCCGGGCCGCGGCGTCGCGACCCCGGACGGCGTCTCCGGAACCGTGACCGTGACCCTGTCGGAGCCCGGTTTCGCGGCGCGCTTGGCCGCGGTCAAGGCGGCGCATGCCGCGTCGGCTCAGGTTCTCCGGCTCGAGGCGGAACGCTCCGCGCGCCAAGGCGCGGTCGAGCGGGCCAAGGACGCCGCCACGAAGGCCGATGCGCTGGCGGCGAAGGCTGCCGCGAAGGACGCCGCCGAAACGCTGGACGACACGTTGCCGAGCCTGCTCGTGGCGCTGGGCGGCGGCCTCGTGAAGATCGAGACGCTCGAAGCCTCGCGGGCGACGGGCGTCGTGCTGCTTCCCTTCGCCGAGGCGAAGGCCTATGCCGACTGGCGCATCGTGGCCTTCGAACGTCCCGCCTCCGAACGGAAGATCACCGATCAGGAGATCGCCTATCTCGAGCATCTGCGGGCGACCGGGAAGGTCGAGGCGCATTTCAACACGCGCTTCTTCACCTCCGGCGACAGCCGCGAGCCGGAGCTCGCGGGCATCCGCGGCGCGCTCGTCGGCACCGCCTGGACGATGCTCGTCACGCTGCTGCTCTGCGTGCCGATCGGCGTTCTCGCGGCGATCCATCTCGAGGAATTCGCTCCGAAGAACCGCATCACCGACCTCATCGAGGTCAACATCAACAATCTTGCGGCGGTGCCGTCGATCGTCTTCGGCCTGCTCGGCCTCGCGATCTTCCTGAACTTCTTCGATCTTCCGCGTTCCGCGCCGTTGGTCGGGGGGCTGGTGCTGGCGCTGCTCGTTCTGCCGACGATCATCATCGCGTCGCGCGCCGCCATCAAAAGCGTCCCGCCCTCGATCAAGGAGGCGGCGCTCGGCGTCGGCGCGTCGCAGCAGCAGGCCGTGTTCCACCACGTGCTGCCGGCAGCGGTCCCCGGCATCATGACCGGCACGATCATCGGCATGGCCCATGCGTTGGGCGAGACGGCGCCTCTCCTGCTCATCGGCATGGTTGCCTTCATCGTCGACGTGCCGCAGGCCATCACGGACGCCTCCACCGTTCTCCCGGTCCAGATCTATCTCTGGTCCGATCTGCCCGAACCCGCGTTCCAGCAGAAGACCGCGGGCGCGATCATTCTGATGCTCGTGTTCCTCTTCGTGATGAATGCGGCCGCCATCGTCATCCGCCGCCGGTTCGAGCGCCGCTGGTAAGCCCCAGGCGACAAGGAAAAACGCATGTCCGACGCCGTCATCACCCAAGAACCCGCCCGGAGCGCTGCGGTTCAATCGCGTGCCAAAGTGGTCGCACGCGACGTCAACGTCCATTACGGGGACAAGCATGCCCTGCAGCAGGTCGCGATCGACGTTCCCGAAAAGGCCGTGACCGCCTTCATCGGTCCGTCCGGCTGCGGGAAGTCGACCTTCCTCCGCTGCATCAACCGCATGAACGACACGATCCCGATCTGCCGCGTGACGGGCCACATCGAGGTCGACGGGCGCGACATCTACGATCCCGAGATCGACGTCGTGCAGCTGCGCGCCCGCGTGGGAATGGTCTTTCAGAAGCCCAATCCCTTTCCGAAGTCGATCTATGAGAACGTGGCCTACGGCCCGCGCCTGCACGGTCTCGCTTCGACCAAGGCGGAACTCGACGCCGTCGTGGAGGACGCCCTGCGCCGCGCGAGCCTCTGGAACGAGGTGAACGATCGTCTGGATCAGCCCGGCACCGGGCTTTCGGGCGGTCAGCAGCAGCGGCTCTGCATCGCCCGCGCCATCGCCGTCAACCCCGAGATCATCCTGATGGACGAGCCCTGTTCGGCGCTCGATCCCATCGCGACCGCCCGCATCGAAGAACTGATCGACGAACTCATCGAAAACTTTACGATCATCATCGTGACGCATTCGATGCAGCAGGCGGCGCGCGTCTCGCAGCGCACGGCCTTCTTCCACATGGGGCGTCTCGTCGAAGAGGGCCCGACCGAGCAGATCTTCTCGAACCCGAAGGATCGTCGGACTCAGGACTACATCACCGGCCGGTTCGGCTGAACGGGAGACGCAGCATGTCGACTCATACCGTCAAGGCCTTCGATCAGGAACTCACCGATCTCGGACGGCGCATCGCCGAGATGGGCGGCATCGCCGAACGCATGCTGGCCGATGCCACGACCGCGCTCGACAAGGCCGACATCGAACTCGCCCAGTCCGTCATCGAGGCCGATCCGCGTCTCGACGCGATGGAGCGCGAGCTCGAAGAGCGGGCCATCCTGATGATCGCGAAGCGTCAGCCTCTGGCGGTGGATCTCAGGACCGTCGTGTCCTCGCTCAGGATCGCCGCCGATCTCGAGCGGATCGGCGACCTTTCGAAGAACATCGCGCGGCGCGTGGTCGCCATCGACGGCCGGTTTCCTTCGCCGAAGATCGTCGGCGGCGTGAAGCATATGAGCGAACTGGCTCAGGACCGCCTGAAGCGCGTGATCGACGCCTATGCCGAACGGGACGTGACCGAGGCGATCGACATCTGGGAGAACGATGAAGAGATCGACCAGATGCACGGCTCCCTGTTCCGCGAGCTGTTGACCTACATGATGGAGGATCCGCGCAACATCGGCTTCTGCGCGCATCTCCTCTTCTGCGCCAAGAACATCGAACGGATCGGCGATCACGCGACCAACATCGCGGAGACGGTCCATTACCTCGCTACGGGCGCGGTGATCGTGAGCGAACGTCCCCGCGACACGAGCGCCTACAAGACCGTCGACGGCTGATCGCGTCATGAGCCGAGGACCCCGCATCCTGATCGTGGAGGACGAGGAGCCGTTGTCGGTTCTTCTCCGCTACAACCTCGAGTCGGAAGGCTACGCGGTCGAGATCGTTCCGCGCGGCGACGAGGCGGAGATCCGGCTGCGCGAAAGCCTGCCCGATCTCCTGCTTCTCGACTGGATGCTGCCCGGCGTGTCCGGCATCGAGCTCTGCCGTCGCCTGCGTCAGCGCGAAGAGACGAAGTCGCTTCCGATCATCCTGCTTACGGCCCGGGGCGAGGAGAGCGAGCGCGTGCGCGGGCTCGCCACGGGGGCGGACGATTACGTCGTGAAGCCCTTCTCGATCCCGGAACTGATGGCGCGGGTCGGCGCGCTGCTGCGTCGCGTCGCGCCCAACCGGGTGGCGTCGCTTCTGAAGGCGGGCGATCTGGAAGTCGACCGGGAATCCTATCGCGTCCGACGGTCCGGGACGGATCTCCATCTGGGTCCGACCGAGTTCCGCCTGCTCGAATTCATGATGGAGCGCCCGGGCCGCGTGTTTTCCCGCGCGCAACTGCTCGACGGCGTCTGGGGCGCGGATTCCGAGATCGACGAACGCACCGTCGACGTTCATGTCGGTCGCCTGCGCAAGGCGCTGCATCGCCAGGGCGCGTCCGATCCGATCCGCACGGTCCGAGGCGCCGGATACGCCTTCGACGAGCGCTTCTGAGATGCCCGACGCCAGCGAGCGGCGCGCTCGCCGTCTCGAACGCCCGAACATGGGACGCTATCTCCGCGTTCTGGATCTGCATGCGCTCCCGGATTTCGAGCATGGACTCGAGCCGGAAATGCATGATCGTGCGCTCGTCTGCCTGGCCGATCCCGCCGCCAGGAAGATCCTGCGTCGCCTTGCCGAGGCGCCCGCTTCGGAAAGGCAACTCCAGACCGAAGAGGTTCAAGACCGCGAGAAGCTGAGCCTTCGCCTCTATCGCCTGCTGAACTACAGGCTGATCAGGGTCGTGGGGCGAGATCCGAACGTCTTCGCCTTGGATCGCGAAACGATGGCCGTCATCCTCGCGCGCCTCGCGGCGGAATTCGGGCCCCTGCCCGAAGCGCCCTCGACGTCAGAATCGTCCGTCGCGCCGTTCCGGCGTCACGAAAGCGAAACACGAATCCTGCAAGCGAAGGAGGCCGAACGGGAGGCAGGGTCTTGAACGAAGACGATCTCATCCGCGTCCGCAGCATCTTCATCTCGGACGTGCATCTCGGAACGCGCGGATGCAACGCCGAGATGCTGCTGGATTTTCTCAAGCATGTCGAAGCCGATACCGTATTTCTGGTCGGCGACATCGTCGACGGTTGGCGGCTCCGGAAAAGCTGGTACTGGCCGCAGGCGCACAACGACGTCGTGCAGAAACTGCTGCGCAAGGTGCGCAAGGGAACGCGGATCGTCTACGTCCCGGGCAATCATGACGAGTTCCTGCGCGATTACGCCGGGAGCGGTTTCGGCGGCATCGAGATCCACGAGGAATTCGTCCATGAGACGGCCGACGGACGTCGCCTTCTCGTGCTGCACGGCGACAAATACGACATGGTCGTCGCCAATATCCGCTGGCTCGCCCTTCTCGGCGACCGTGCCTACGACCTCGCCATCACGCTCAACGTCGCGATCGGTTTCGTCCGCCGACGGCTCGGCCTGCCCTATTGGTCCTTCTCCGGTTGGAGCAAGGCCAAGGTGAAGAGGGCGGTGAACTATATCGGGGCCTATGAGCGCGCCGTGGCCGACGATGCCCGCAAGGCGAACGTGGACGGCGTCGTCTGCGGCCACATCCACAAGGCGGCGGTCAGCGACGCGGACGGTTTCCTCTATCTCAACTGCGGCGACTGGGTGGATTCCTGCACCGCTCTGATCGAGCGAACCGACGGCACCGTCGAACTCGTCGACTGGGCCGACCCGGCGACGCGGGCATCCTTCGCGACCGCGTCGCCTTTGAAGGTCGCCGCCTGATGCGCGTGCTGGTCGTCACGGATGCCTGGCGACCGCAGGTCAACGGCGTCGTGCGGACCTTGGAACGGTTGTCCGAAGAGGCGCCGCGTCTCGGCGCCGAAATCCGTTTCCTGACGCCCGAAGGCCGGCGGACGGTGCCGATGCCGGGCTATCCGGAGATCCGGCTGTCGCTGGCGACGCCGTCCGAAGTGGCGCGGGCGATCACGGCCGAACGTGCCGACGCCCTCCATATCTCGACCGAAGGCCCGCTCGGCTTTCTCGCCCGTCGCCATGCGATCTCCGCGGGCATCCCTTTCTCCACCTGCTACCATACGCGCTATCCGGAATATCTCGCCGCCCGCGTCCCGGTGCCGGAGGCTTGGTCCTACGGTCTTCTCAAGCGGTTTCATTCGGCCGCGTCCGTCACCTTCGTCGCGACCGAGGCGCTCAAGGCGGAATTGACGGCCCGCGGCTTCCGCAATCTCGTGATCTGGTCGCGCGGCGTGGACGGCGACCTCTTCCGTCCGCGACCGGACGCGAAGCTCGATCTTCCCGGACCGATCTCGCTGTTCGTCGGTCGCGTCGCGGTCGAGAAGAACATCGAAGCCTTTCTGAAGGCCGACATTCCCGGCACGAAAGTGATCGTCGGCGACGGTCCGGACCGCGCTCGATTGGAAGCGGCCTATCCCTCGGCCGTCTTCAAAGGCGTGCAGAAGGGCGAAGAACTGGCCCGGATCTATGCGGCCTGCGACCTCTTCGTCTTCCCCAGCACCACGGACACGTTCGGCCTCGTCCTGCTCGAAGCGCTGTCCTCGGGTCTGCCCGTCGCGGCCTTGCCGCAACCGGGCATCCTGTCGACGATCGCGGCGGCGGGCTGCGGCGTTCTCGATGCGGATATCGGAAACGCGGCCCGATCCGCGCTGGCCATCCCGCGTGAGCGGTGCCGCGCCTTCGCGTCCGGTTTCTCGCATGAAAGCGCGACCCGGCAATTCCTCGACGCCGTCTCCGGTCTCGTCCGCCCCATGGCCGCCTGACGGGCCCGACGCCGTCAGATCTCCCGCACGCGGCCCGAGTCGTAGAGCGCCGTAACGAAATCAGGCACGCGGAGCCCGGCCTTCACCTTGGCTTCGAAGGCGGCTTCGGCCTTGGCGATCTCCGCCACGCGCGCGATCACATGGTCGATCAGCGCGAAGGGAACGACGACCGCGCCGTCCGCATCCGCCACGATGACGTCGCCCGTCTCGACGGCGACCCCGCCGACCACCACCGGAAGGCCGACCGTGCCGGGGCCGTTGCGCACCGGAGAGTTCGGGGTGACGCCCGCGGCGAGGCAGGGCAGGCCCACGCCCCTGATCCCGGGCAGATCGCGCACGCAGCCGTCGGTGACGAAACCGACCGCCCCCGAATTCTTCGCCATGCCGAGCACGAGATCGCCGACCACCGCGGTCGCCTTGTAGCCGTCCGTTCCCGCCACGATCACGTCGCCCGGCGACAGCACCGCCAAGGCCGCCATCACCGCCAGATTGTCCGCCGGACCCGCATGGCAGGTGATCGCGACGCCGCAGAAATGCGCCTGATCGGGGAAGCAGGCCTTGATCGCCGCGTCGAACGAGCCGCGCCCGTCCATCGCGTCCGCGACATGGCCCGTCGGGACGCCCGTCAAGGCGGCGATGCGGTCCGCCGAAGGGCGGTGCTGCGATCGGCGCAGCGTGACGAGAGGGGGATCTTCGATCATGAGGCGCGAGCTCCGGGGAAGGGGAATCCGGGGAAGGGGAAGGTTGTGTCCCGCGGGACGAGAAGATGCGGGCCGAGTTCGTCGAGCCGGCGGACGCCCAGAAGGCCCGTCACGCGGTCGATCTCGCGGCGGAAGATGTCGAGCACATGGGCCGCGCCGGCTTCGCCGCCGACCGCGAGGCCCCACAGGATCGGCCGTCCGAGGAGGCAGCAGCGCGCGCCCAGGGCGACGGCCTTGACCACGTCCGCGCCGCGCCGGACGCCGCCGTCCATCAGCACGGGGACGCGGCCCGCGACGCGATCGACGATCGGGGGGAGGGCGCGGAAGGCCGCGACGGCTCCGTCGAGCTGCCGCCCGCCATGGTTCGAAACGATGAGGCCGTCGACCCCCGCCTCGACCGCCCGCGCGGCCTCGTCGGGATGGAGCACGCCCTTCAGCAACAGCGGCCCCGACCAGCGCTTCCTGACGCGCGCCACGTCGTCCCACGACATCGCCGGGTCGAGCATCGAGGCCATCCGCGCGGCGATGGAGGCCGGATCGGCGGGCTCGCCCGGGCGGACGTAATTGCCGAAGGTGATCTTCTTCAGTTCCGGGGCCATCCGCATGAGCCAGGGCAGACGGAGCATCAGCGAGGGCAGCGCCGACAACCGCAGCGAGGGCGGAATCGTGAAGCCGTTGCGGAGGTCGCGTTCGCGGTTCCCGAGCAGCTGATTGTCGATGGTGAGCACCAGCGCGTCATATCCCGCCGCGGCCGCGCGATCGGTCAGTTCGTCGGTGAAGCCGCGATCCTTGTAGATGAAGATCTGCATCCAGCGCGGCGAGGCCCCGCTCGCGGCGAGCTCCTCCAGCGTGCAGACCGAGCCGTGGCTGAGGCAATAGGCCGTTCCGGCGGCGGCCGCCGCGCGGGCCGCCGCGATCTCGCCCTGCGGGCTGAACAGACCCGCAAGGCCCGTCGGCCCGATCATCACGGGCATGGCGAGGCGTCGGCCGAAAAGCTCCGTCGAGAGATCGCGCGAGGGGCTGCCGTCGAGCGGTTTGGGCAGGAAGTCGACGGCGTCGAAGGCGTTCTCGTTGGCGCGCAGGGTCGCCTCGTCCTCCGCGCCGCCGTCCGCGAAATCGAACACCGGCCGCGGCAGCACCCGCGCCGCCGCGCGCCGCATGGCGTCGACCGAGCTCGCTTCGCGCTTCCACGCATCCTTCGCCATCGCGCGCCCCGGAACTCCCCATCCGCAGCGCCCAAGCTCGGGGGCGACGCTTCGAGGGTCAAGGAAAAAGATCTCGGGGGAGGAGGGCGGGGGAGCCCGGCACCGCTCCGGCGGTGCACGGCGGCGTGCGAGGTCTTGCCGGGAGGTTCGTCGTCCGATATCGCGGAATCGGGAAACGGCCGCAGGCCGTCGAGCAGCGGGTCGCCCCGGGCGGCCCCGTCTCGGCGCAGGCGGAACGAACCGCGTGATGAAAAAGAACAATTCGGGGGGAAGACGATGGAGCCTTGCATCATCTGCGTGGCCATCACGGGTTCGGTGCCGACCAAGGCCGACAATCCGGCGGTGCCCGTGACGGTCGCCGAACAGATCGAGAGCACGCACGCCTCCTTCGAGGCCGGCGCCTCCATCGCGCATTGCCATGTGCGCGACGACGAGGGCAAGCCGACCTCCGATCCCGAGCGCTTCGCGCGGCTGAAGGAGGGCATCGAGAAGCATTGCCCCGGCATGATCGTGCAGCTTTCCACCGGCGGCCGCTCCGGCGCGGGGCAAGCCCGCGGCGGCATGCTGCCGCTCCGCCCCGACATGGCGAGCCTTTCGGTCGGTTCGAACAATTTCCCGACCCGCGTCTATGAAAATCCGCCGGATCTCGTCGCCTGGCTCGCCTCCGAGATGCGCACCTTCGGCGTGCGGCCCGAGATCGAGGCCTTCGACCTGTCGCACATCTTCCAGGCGCATCTGATGTGGAAGCGCGGCGAGCTGCCCGAGCGGCCCTATGTGCAATTCGTCATGGGCGTGAAGAACGCCATGCCCGTCGACCGCGAGGTGTTCGATTTCTATCTGCACACCGTCAAGCGCCTGTTCGGCGAGGACGCGCCGTGGTGCGCGGCGGGCATCGGCCCCAATCAGGCGGTGGTGAACCGCTGGTCGGTGGCGGAAGGCGGCCATGCCCGGACGGGTCTCGAGGACAATATCCGCTGGGATCGCGACACGCTCGCGCCCTCCAATGCCGCGCTGGTCAAGCGGACGGTCGACATCTGCGCGGAATACGGCCGCCCGGTCGCCGATTGGAAGGATGCCCGGCGCATCCTGAACCTGCCGCTGAAGAGCAAGGCCGCGTAACGCGAGGGCGCGGTCCGGCGGCGGCACGGCACGGCGCGGGCATTCATGTCCGCATCGGAGAAAGTGCATTCACGTCGCCGCCCGACCCTTTTTGCGCACGCCGCCTATATGATCCCTTCGAAAGCCGAGGCCGCGCCGCATCGCGGACGCGCCCGGCACGGATTGCAAGGAGACGAGAATGCCGAGGATCACCGTCGAAGGTCTGCGGATCGAGGAAGAACTCCACGCCTTCATCGAGCGCGAAGCGCTGCCCGGCTCCGGCGTCTCGTCGCAGGCCTTCTGGTCGGGCTATGCCGGGCTCCTGCGCGATTTCGGTCCCCGCAACGCGGCCCTTCTCGCCGAGCGCGACCGGCTGCAGAACGAGATCGACGGCTGGCACCGCGCCCGCAAGGGCCGTCCTCACGACGCCGTCGCCTATGAGGCCTTCCTGCGCGAGATCGGCTATCTGCGCCCCGCTCCGGCGGCGGCGAAGATCACCACGGAGAGCGTCGACGACGAGATCGCCCGCATCGCGGGCGCGCAGCTCGTGGTTCCCGCCTCGAACGCGCGCTATGCGCTGAACGCCGCGAATGCGCGCTGGGGTTCGCTCTATGACGCGCTCTACGGCACCGACGCGATCCCGGAGACGGACGGCGCGGAGCGCATGGGCAAGTACAACCCGCTGCGCGGCGCGAAGGTCATCGCCAAGGCGCGCGAGACGCTCGATCTCGCAGCCCCGCTCGCCTCGGGCTCGCATGCGGATTCGACGGGCTATGCCGTCGAAGGCGGCGCGCTCGTCGTGACGCTGAAGGGCGGCACGAAGACCGGCCTGAAGGATGCGGCGCAGTTCAAGGGCTTCACCGGCGAAGCCGCTGCGCCCAAGGGCGTGCTGCTCGGCCATCACGGTCTTCATGTCGAGATCGTGATCGATCGCTCCCACCCGATCGGCGGGACGGATCCGGCGGGCGTCGCCGACCTCGTCGTCGAGGCGGCCGTCTCCACGATCATCGACATGGAGGACTCGGTCGCGGCGGTCGACGCCGAGGACAAGGTCGTCGTCTATCGCAACTGGCTCGGCCTGATGCGCGGCGATCTCGCCGCCGACTTCCCCAAGGGCGGCACGACGGTGACCCGCTCGCTCAATCCCGACCGCGTCTACACGGCGGCCAAGGGCGGCGAGGTGCGGCTCCACGGCCGCAGCCTGATGCTGATCCGCAATGTCGGCATGCACATGTTCACCGACGCGGTGCTCGACGCCGCCGGCGCGGAGACGCCCGAGGGTCTGCTCGACGCCATGGTCAGCGTGCTGATCGCCAAGACCGACATCGACGGCCGCGGCCGGCTCCGCAATTCGCGGGCGGGCTCGGTCTACATCGTGAAGCCGAAGATGCACGGGCCGGACGAGGTCGCCTTCTCCTCCGAGGTCTTCGCCCGCGTCGAGGACGTGCTGGGCCTCAAGCGCAATGCGGTGAAGATGGGCATCATGGACGAGGAGCGCCGCACCACGGTGAACCTCGCCGCCTGCATCGGCGCCGCCTCCGAGCGCGTGGTGTTCATCAATACGGGCTTCCTCGATCGTACGGGCGACGAGATCCACACCGCGATGGAAGCGGGGCCGGTGGTGCGCAAGAACGACATGCGCGCGACCGCCTGGATCAAGGCCTATGAAGACAACAACGTCGATGTCGGCCTCGCCATGGGCCTGCCCGGCCGCGCCCAGATCGGCAAGGGCATGTGGGCCGCGCCGGACCGGATGGCCGACATGCTCGAGCAGAAGGTCGGTCATCCGCGCTCGGGCGCGAACACCGCCTGGGTGCCGTCCCCGACGGCGGCGGCGCTGCATGCGCTGCATTACCATCAGGTCGACGTCTTCGGCCGTCAGAAGGAACTCGCGAGCCGCTCGCCCGCCAAGCTCTCGGACATCCTGACGATCCCGGTCTCGCAGTCGAACTTCGCGCCGGACGCGGTGCAGCAGGAACTCGACAACAATGCGCAGGGCATTCTCGGCTACGTCGTGCGCTGGATCGATCAGGGCGTCGGCTGCTCCAAGGTGCCGGACATCCATGACGTCGGGCTGATGGAGGATCGTGCGACGCTGCGCATCTCCAGCCAGCACATCGCCAACTGGCTGCGTCACGGCATCTGCTCGGAAGCGCAGGTGATGGAGACCATGAAGCGCATGGCGCAGGTCGTCGACCGCCAGAATGCCGGCGACCCGCTCTACAAGTCCATGGCTCCCGCCTTCGACGGCGTCGCCTTCAAGGCGGCCTGCGACCTCGTCTTCAAGGGTCGCGAACAGGCGAACGGCTACACGGAATTCGTTCTCCACGCCCGTCGTCGCGAGGCGAAGGCCTCGGCCTGAACGCACGGCGTCCGAGACGATCCGAGTCGAGGCCCGCTCCCCCCGGAGCGGGCCTTCTTCATGACGGGGAGGGCCCTCCGACCGCAGCCGCGTTCCGCAACCCTTCGGCCGAGAGCCTGACGGTGTCCGCGATCCGTTCGAGCTGGCGCGCGAGCGGGCTCGTGCGCCGCCAGACCATGCCGATCGTCCGCTTCGGCCGCTCGCCTTCGAAACGCGCCACGGCGACGTCGGCCGAACGGGTTTCGACCGGAACGGCCATTTCGGGGATCAGCGTCACGCCGATGCCCGCGCCCACCATCTGCACGAGCGTGGACAGCGAGCTGCCGTCGAGCAGTTCGCGCGGGGCCGAGGATTCGAGACTGCAGAAGGAGAGCGCCTGATCGCGGAAGCAGTGTCCTTCCTCGAGCAGAAGAAGCCGCATCTCGCGCAGCTTCTCCCGGTCGGGAACCGGCTTGTCGGCATCCGCCCGCGGGCGCACGAGCACGAAATCCTCGTCGAACAAGGGTTCCGCCGCGAGCGAGGCCAGCGCCACGGGAACCGCGAGGATCGCCGTGTCGAGCCGCCCCTCCGCGAGCTCCTGCAGGAGCCGGGGCGTCAGCGTCTCGCGGACATGGATGTCGAGATCGGGATTGGCGCGCGTCAGATCGCCGATGATCGTCGGCAGCAGATAGGGCGCGACGGTCGGGATCACGCCGATGCGGAGCCGCCCGCCCAGCCGGTCCCGCGACGCCCGCGCCATGTCGCCCATCTCTTCCACGGAACGCAGCACGTCGCGCGCCCGGGGAAGGAAGTCCTCGCCGAAACGCGTCAGGCGGACATGCCGGGCCCCGCGCTCGAAGAGTTCGGTCCCCAGCGTCTCCTCCAATTCCTTGATCTGCATCGACAGGGCGGGCTGCGAAATGGCGCAGGCCTCGGCCGCGCGGCCGAAATGGCCGTGCCGGGCCACCGCCTCGAAATAGCGCAGCTGCTTCAGGGTCAGGTTCTTCATCACTTATGCTTATCATCTCGATCAGGAAATCGGAATTAAACTAATCGGACGCGTCTGCTATATCCCGCACGCGAGAGAGAAGAGAGTTCTCCGGACCGAGCCGCTTCGCAGCGTCACGTCCCGGGTCGGACCTCACTCCTGCGGCGACGACGAATCCCGCCTGCGTATCCGCGCGGGACCGTCCCGCCTCACGACGCGGCGTCGCCGCGGCCCCGGATCAGTGCAACCGAGATCGGAAGACCGGACATGGACAAGAAAGTCGTCGAGGGCGCGGTGGGCTGCCCCTTCCACGGAGCGCCGAAGCATACCGCCGCCGGCGTGCTGTCGAACCGCGACTGGTGGCCGAACCAGCTGAACCTGAAGATCCTGCATCAGAACCCGCCCGCCGCCGACCCGATGGGCAAGGCGTTCGATTATGCCGAAGCGTTCAAGACGCTGGATTACGCCGCGGTGAAGCGGGATCTCGTCGCGCTGATGACGGATTCGCAGGACTGGTGGCCGGCCGACTACGGCCATTACGGACCCTTCTCCATCCGAATGGCCTGGCACAGCGCGGGCACCTACCGCACGGGCGACGGCCGCGGCGGGGCCGGCGCCGGCACGCAGCGCTTCGCGCCGCTCAACAGCTGGCCCGACAACGCCAACCTCGACAAGGCCCGCCGCCTGCTG
>JAIXTT010000062.1 GCA_027483795.1 Hyphomicrobiales bacterium | reverse complement strand
GGGCCGCGTCGCTCCGCCGCCGCCGCCCGCGGGTCGCCCCGCCGGGTCGCCCGCCTCCGGCCGCCCGCAGAGCGCCGCCCGGCCTTCCGGCGTGGTGCTCCGCACCTTGACCGAAGACGAGCGCGACGCCCGCGCGATGGCGCTGGTGGAAGCGCGCCGTCGCGAGGAGGACGATCGCAAGCGCGCCGAGGTGGAAGCGGTCCACCGCGCCGAGCGCGACGCCCGCGAAGCCGAGGAGCGCGCCGCCGCCGCCGCCCGCAAGCGCGAAGAGGAAGAACGTCACCGCCGCGAGGACGAAGTCCGCCGCCGCTCCGAGGAGGAGGCGCGCCGTCGCCTCGGCGATCAGCCGACCTCCGCCGCCGCGCAGCCCTCCTCGGCCGCCTCGGCGGGCTATGCGGGCCGCGGCACCGCGCGTCCCCGCAATCTCGACGACATGGGCGCGCCCCGCCGTCCCGCCGCGGCTCCGACCGCGGCCGCCGGCACCGCCGCCGCGCCGGGAACGCCTCTGGTGCCCCCGGGTCCGACCCGTTCCGGCCCCCCGCCGCGCGCGGCGGAAGGCGACGACGAGGACCGCAAGATCATCCGGCGTCCCGGCATGCCCATGCGGCCCGCCGTTCCGGCCAAGCCCGAGCGTCCGAAGGCCGGCGACGAGAAGCGTCGCGGTCGCCTCACCCTGTCCTCGGCGACGGGCGGCGACGACGAGCGCACCCGTTCGGTCGCGGCCTTCCGCCGGCGCGTGCAGCGCCTGAAGGGCGGCGCGTCGAACGAGCCGAAGGAAAAGATCGCCCGCGAAGTGGTCGTTCCCGAAACGATCACCATCCAGGAACTCGCGAACCGCATGGCGGAACGCGGCGTGGACGTGATCCGCTTCCTGATGAAGCAGGGCCAGATGCACAAGATCACGGACGTGATCGATGCGGACACGGCCCAGATCGTGGCGGAAGAATTCGGCCACACGGTCAAGCGCGTCGCGGAATCGGACGTCGAGGAAGGCCTGTTCGACACGCCCGACCTCGACGAGGCGATGCAGTCGCGTCCCCCGGTCGTCACGATCATGGGTCACGTCGACCACGGCAAGACCTCGCTGCTCGACGCGATCCGCAAGGCGAACGTCGCGGGCGGCGAAGCCGGCGGCATCACCCAGCATATCGGCGCCTATCAGGTGGACTCGCCGCTCGGCGGCCGCATCACCTTCATCGACACGCCCGGTCACGCGGCCTTCACGGCCATGCGCGCCCGCGGCGCCAAGGTGACGGACATCGTCATCCTCGTGGTGGCGGCGGACGACGGCGTCATGCCGCAGACGATCGAGGCCATCAATCACGCCAAGGCCGCGGGCGTTCCGCTGATCGTGTCGATCAACAAGATCGACAAGCCCTCGGCCAAGCCCGAGCGCGTCCGCACCGAGCTTCTCCAGCACAATGTGCAGGTCGAATCCATGGGCGGCGACACGCTCGAGATCGAAGTCTCGGCGACGCAGAAGCTCAATCTCGACAAGCTGCTCGAGGCGATCTCGCTGCAGGCCGAAGTGCTCGACCTCAAGGCGAATCCGGAACGCGCCGCCGAAGGCACCGTCGTCGAGGCGAAGCTCGATCGCGGCCGCGGCCCGGTCGCCACCGTCCTCGTCCAGCGCGGCACGCTGCGCACGGGCGACATCGTGGTCGCCGGCGCCGAATGGGGCCGCGTCCGCGCGCTCGTCGACGAGAAGGGCGCTCAGGTGAAGGCGGCCGGCCCGTCGGTCCCCGTCGAGATCCTCGGCTTCAACGGCGCCCCGGAAGCGGGCGACCGCATGGCCGTCGTCGAGAACGAGGCCCGCGCCCGCGAGATCACCGAATATCGCGAGCGTCAGAAGCGCGAACGCATGGCCGTCCGCGCGGGCAATGCGCGCGGCACGCTCGCCGACATGATGAGCCAGCTCAAGACCGCCGCCGGCCGCAAGGAGTTCACGCTCCTCGTGAAGGGCGACGTGCAGGGCTCGGTGGAAGCGATCATCGGCGCGCTGGAAAAGGCGGGCAACGAAGAGGTCATGGCGCGCGTGATGCACGCGGGCGTCGGCGGCATCAACGAGTCGGACGTCACCCTGGCGCAGGCCTCGGGCGCCGTCGTCATCGGCTTCAACGTGCGTGCGAACAAGGAAGCGCGCGCGGCGGCCGAGCAGTCCGGCATCGAAATCCGCTACTACAACATCATCTACGACCTCGTGGACGACATCAAACAGGCCATGTCCGGCCTGCTCGCCCCGACGCTGCGCGAAGAGCGCCTCGGCGAGGCGCGCATCCTGCAGGTCTTCGCGGTGTCGAAGGTCGGCAAGGTGGCGGGCTGTCTGGTGCAGGACGGCCGCGTGGAACGCGGCGCCGGCGTGCGCCTCATCCGCGACAACGTCGTCATCCACGAAGGCAAGCTCTCGACCCTCAAGCGCTTCAAGGACGAGGTCAAGGAAGTGCAGTCCGGTCAGGAATGCGGCATGGCCTTCGAGAACTATCAGGACATGCGCGAAGGCGACATCATCGAGTGCTACCGGGTCGAAGAGATCCGCCGCACGCTCTGATCGTCCCGCGACGCGACGAACCGACCCGCTCCCGGCCCGCCGGGGGCGGGTCTTCCGTTTCCCCCTCGAGCCCGGTCCGATCCCGGCACAGGCGGCATGATGAAGAAGAACCGTCCCGAAACGGGCTCCGGCCCGTCCCAGCGTCAGTTGCGCGTCGGCGAACTCGTGCGCCACGCCATGGCCGAGATCGTCTCCCGCGGGAATCTGAACGACGATCTCCTGTCGCGGGTGTTCATCACCTTCCCGGAAGTGCGGCTCAGCCCCGATCTCAAGATCGCGACCGTCTTCGTGACGGTGCATGACGCCAAGGACGAACAGCCCGTGATCAAGGCGCTGGCGTCCCATCGCGGCGAGATCCGCCGCGAGATCGCGCGCCGGGTGAACCTCAAATTCGCGCCGGACGTGCGCTTCCGCATCGACGACCGCCTCGACGACGCCGCGCGCATCGACGCCATCCTGCGCTCGCCCGAAGTGCAGCGCGACATCGCCAAGCCGCTGGACGAAGACGACGAGGACGGCGAATGAGCGCCCCCAAGAAGCACCGCCTCGAGATCAACGGCTGGATCGTCCTCGACAAGCCCGTCGGCATGACCTCGACCCATGCCGTCTCCGCCGTCCGCCGCCTTCTGAACGCCAAGAAGGCGGGGCATGCGGGCACGCTCGATCCGCTCGCCTCCGGCATTCTCCCGCTCGCCTTCGGCGAAGCGACGAAGACGGTTCCCTATGTCGTCGACGGCGAGAAGGCCTATCGCTTCACGGTCCGTTGGGGCGTCGAGACCGACACCGACGACACCGAGGGACGGCCCGTCGCGACCTCGGACGCGCGCCCGACGGTCGCCGAGATCGAGGCCCTCATCCCCCGCTTCGTCGGCGTCATCGAGCAGGTCCCGCCGAAATTCTCGGCGATCAAGATCGACGGCGAACGCGCCTACGACCTCGCCCGCGACGGCGAGGAGGTCGAACTCAAGGCCCGCCCCGTCGAGATCCACGAACTCCGCCTCGTCGCGCATGGCGAGGACGACGCCGTGTTCGAGGCCGAATGCGGCAAGGGCACCTATGTCCGCGCCATCGCCCGCGACATGGGCCGCGCGCTGGGCTGCCGCGGCCACATCACCGCGCTGCGCCGCACCCGCGTCGGTCCCTTCGCCGAGATCGACTCGGTGCCTTACGCCGAACTCGAACCGGAAGGCGCGGCGCAGGAGGCTCTTCGCGGCGTCGAGGCGGGCCTCACGGAACTGCCCTGCATCGTGCTGTCGCGCGACCAGTCGGCCCGCATCCGTCGCGGCCAATCCGTGATCCTGCGCGGCCGCGACGCGCCCGCCGAAGGCGGCCCGTACTACGCCGCCTGCGGCGGCGTCGTGGTGGCGGTCGGCATGGTGGAGAAGGGCGAATTCGTGCCGAACCGGGTGTTCAACCTCGCGATTTGAGCGCGACGGAAGCGGCTTCGGCGGGATTCGCCTTCGCCCCTTTTTCGTGTATATGTCCGCGCGCGTCCCGCTTCGTGCGGGCGCGATCATCCGACCGCGCTGGACGACATCCCGGCCCGGCCGTCTCGGCGGCGCATGCGTCGCCATCCTCTTTTCCGAAAGGATCCTCCGATGTCGATCACCGCAGAGCGCAAGCAGGAACTCGTGAAGCAGTTCGCCACCAAGGCGGGCGACACCGGTTCGCCGGAAGTGCAGGTCGCGATCCTGACCGAGCGCATCACCAATCTGACCGGGCATTTCAAGACCCACGGCAAGGACAACCATTCCCGCCGCGGCCTTCTGAAGCTCGTGTCCCAGCGTCGTTCGCTCCTCGACTACGTCAAGGCCAAGGACGAAGCGCGCTACCGCACCATCATCGAAAAGCTCGGCATCCGCCGCTGATCGATCAGGAAGGCCGGGCGCATCCGCTCCCGGCCTTTCTTCACCGCGGTCGGGGCCGAAG
>JAIXTT010000090.1 GCA_027483795.1 Hyphomicrobiales bacterium | reverse complement strand
CCGGTCGCTTCCATGTGCCTATCATGAGCCTGAGCATGGCCGAAAGAGGGCGAAGAACCCTTGCCCCCGCCGCTCCCGTCCGAGCAATGAACCGACCTATCGAACGCGCAGCGCGTCGATGAGATCCACCATGTCCTGCGGCAAATCGCTTTCGAAGAAGGTTTCCTCGCCGGTGGAGGGGTGTTCGAAGCCGAGAACCGCGGCATGCAGCGCCTGCCGCGGGAAGCTCTCCACCGCCCGGCGCGCCGCCTCTCCGAGTTTCACGGCCTTGGTCCTGAAGCCCGTCGCATAGGTCGCGTCGCCGATCAGCGGATGGCCGAGATGGGCCATGTGCACGCGGATCTGATGCGTCCGTCCCGTCTCCAGCCGGCAGGTCACCAGCGAGGCGATCGGGGCCCCCGCGGCGTCGTTGAACACCTCTTCGACCTGATAATGCGTGATCGCTTCCTTGCCGCGCTCATGGCTCACCACCGCCATGCGGTCGCGATGCTTGGTCGAGCGGTCGAGCGCCGCGGCGATCGTGCCCTGCCGGATCAGCGGCACGCCCCAGACGACGGCGCGATAGGCGCGCTCCAACGGCCCCGTCCGGCCGTGATCGGCGAATTGCGCCGCGAGCCCCTTATGCGCCTTGTCGTTCTTGGCGACGACCAGCAGGCCCGTCGTGTCCTTGTCGAGCCGATGCACGATGCCGGGCCGCTTCACGCCGCCGATGCCCGAAAGGCTTTCGCCGCAATGGGCGATCAGCGCATTGACCAGCGTCCCGCTCTCATGCCCGGCGGCCGGATGGACCACGAGGCCCGCGGGCTTCTCGATCACGAGAAGATGCTCGTCCTCGAAGACGACGTCGAGCGGGATGTTCTCGGGTTCGGGCTCCGGCGGCGCGGCCTCCGGCACCTGCAGCGCCACCGCGTCGTCGAGCGCGAGCTTGCGGCCGGGATCGTCGACGGGCTTGCCGTTCACCAGCACGCCGCCTTCGACGATCAGCGCCTTCAGGCGCGTGCGCGACAATTCCGGGATCCGGGCGGCGAGGATCTTGTCCATGCGCCCGCCCGCCTCGGCCGCTTCCACGGTGAAGACGGCCGAACGTTCGGCCGAAACCTCGACCGGCTCCGGTCCCGACGGCGGGGGAGGGGGCGCGGCTGCGGCGGCTTCGGCCGCGGCGATCTCGCGATCCGCCTTCCTGATCTTGCGGGACATGTCGGGTCCGATGGTCTCGTGGGTGTCGGCGGCGCAGCGCCGACGGAGCCCGTCTCATGCGGCCCCCCCGCCGAGAGGTCAAGCCGGACGGCGCCCGCATCACCCTTTGCAGGACTCGGTGGGGATCGGGCAAAAGAGGAGGCATGAGCGTTCCGCCCGTCCCCAGCTTCAAATCCCTCGCCTCGGAGCCCGGCTTTCCGGCCTGCGCGGTCGGGCGGACGGTCATGATCGACGGCGCGACGATCAAGGTCACCGAGATCGGCCTCAAGCGCACCCGCATCGTCGGCATCGATCTCGCCACCGGCAAGGAGCGCCGCTTCCGCCTCGCCGCCGCGCTGCGCGACGAGAGCCCCGCCGCGCCCGAGCCCGCCTCGGCGATCGTCTTCCGCGCCCGCGACGAGGCCTTCGAGAATTCCCCCGGCATCCGCGAGGCGCTCGACGCCGTCGACGGCGGCGCGCCGCTCGTGCTCGTCACGGGCCGGGCGGGGACGGGCAAGACCAAGCTCATCCGCTATCTCCGCCGTCGTCCCGGCGGCGAGAGGCAGGCGGTAGTCGCTCCCACGGGCGTCGCCGCGCTCAATGCCGGCGCGCAGACCATCCACAAGCTCTTCCAGCTTCCGCCGAACCTCATCGACCCGCGCGAACTCGCCGACATGAAGGGCGGCGCGCCCGTCCTCAAGAAGATGACGCGGCTCGTGATCGACGAGATCTCCATGGCCCGCGTCGACGTCATCGACGCCGTCGACGCGCGCCTGCGCCGCATCCGCGAAGATCCGAGGCCCTTCGGCGGCGTCCAGGTGGTCATGGTCGGCGACTTCCTGCAGCTCCCCCCCGTCGTGTCGCGCGACGAGGAACCGCTGCTGCGCACGCTGGGCTACGACTCCCCCTTCGCCTTCAGCGCCCATGCCCTGCGCGACCTGCCCGTCGCCAATATCCTGCTGGAGAAGGTCTATCGGCAGGACGAGGAGGATTTCGTCGAACTCCTCAACCATGTCCGCACGGGCCGCCATGCCGCGGAGGCCGCGCGCATCCTCAACGAGCGCTGCTGCGGTCCGCATCGGCCCGACGCGGTCCCGCTGCTGCTGGCCCCGACCCGCGCGGCGGTGGAACGCTACAACCGCGAGGGCATGGAGCGGCTCACGGGCGAGGCACGCATCTTCGAAAGCGTCACCGAAGGCAAGTCGGACATCGCGGGCGATCGCCTTCCCGTCCCCGAACGCGTCGAGCTCCGCGTCGGCGCGCGCGTCATGGCGGTGCGCAACGATCCGCAGGGCCGCTGGGTCAACGGCTCGCTCGGCACGGCGGTCGGTTTCGAGGAGAACGGCGTCAAGGTCCGCTTCGACCGCACCGAGGAACGGCGGCTCGTCGAAGTCGCCTCCTGGGAGAGCGTCAAGCAGGTCTGGAACGACAGGAAGAGCGCCATCGAGACCGAGGTCACGGGCGCCTACCGCCAGATCCCGCTGGTCCCCGCCTGGGCCGTCACGATCCACAAGGCGCAGGGGCTGACGCTCGACGACGTCCGGCTCGATCTCGGTTCGGGAGCCTTCGCGCCGGGCCAGATCTATGTCGCGCTGTCGCGCGTCCGCACCATGGCGGGTCTTTCCCTCGCCCGTCCCTTCCGGGCGTCGGATCTCGACGGCCGCTACGCCGCCGATCCCTATCTGCGCTGGCTCAGGGAACGCCGCGACCGCGCATCGTGACCGGCCGGAAACGGAGCTTCCGCGCCCTCTCCCAAAGGTTGCCGTCTGGACACGATGATCGGAAAAAGATCATATCCGACCCGTCCCGCGTATCGGAGCGACCATGCCTACGGATTTCGGAATTGCCGGCAGTCGGAACTACAAAACCGATCTCGGGAACATCAGCGAGCGGGATGCCCGCTCCCTCCTTCTCTCCGTCAAGACGCAGATCACCGGCACGAACGGCACGAAGAGCGGCGTCCTCAAGCTCGTCAATCTCGAAGGCGACGGCAACATCACGCTGAAGCGCAAGGGCATCATGTCCCGCATGTTCCAGCCCGACGGCGCGGACATGAGGACGACCGCCGAAACCCTCAAGGACCTCTTCGAAAAGGCGGGCTTCGGGCAGGACGTCAAAGACAAACTGGCGGAGTATCTCGTTCAACGCTCGAACAGGGCCGGGACCAGAACCATCTCGGATCTGATCACCAAGGGCTTCACCGGCATCGGCGCGGCGTCGGGCGCCGATCAGCGCGAGGCGCTGAACAAGCTCGGCGTCGTCCTGCCCGACGACATATCGAAACCCACGATGGGCGGAGGGAGGGGCAAGGTCGTCGCGGCCGATCGCGTGGGTGAAACACGCCTCTTCAAGGTCAACAACAAGCCGATCCAACTGAAGCTCGACGACGAGCCCAGCAAAAAGGGCTTGCCTCGTCTCGAGCGCCGGGGCGTCGCCGGATCGGCCCATCTGAACGGCGTTCCCGGCGTCGTCAGGCCCGAAATCTACTCCCTGACCGAACGACGTGCCGACGGAAGCTCGGTTCATCACGCCGTCGCCGGCGACAAGAACTTCAAGAATTGGGCGGCAAATCATCTCCACTCGAACCCCGGCTCGACCCTGGAGCTCATCGGCGTCGTCATGCCGCGCGCCAAGGGCGTCGAGATGATGAACGCCAACGACAAGACCAAAGCGCCCGTCGTCGCGACCGTGGCGCCCCCGGTGCTCGCCGCCGCCGCCCTCGACGGCCTCGAAACCTTGAAGAAGATGTCCGCGAAAGGCTTGGTCCACGGCGATCTGAAGTCTCCGAACATGTTCATCGACACGGCGACCGGTAAGCTCCAATTCATCGACGTCGACGAGATCTTGAAGATGCGGACGGGACAGGAGAGCATCTGGGTTCCCGCCAATACGAGCGCCTATTCCCACCCCAACACCATGACCCGCAGGGTCGGGTTCGAGCAGGATCTGATGGGCCTCGGCATCTCGATCCTGCACACGTCGCTCACCAATCGCGGAGCCGCCGCGGGCGCGAACAAGCTTCAGAACGGTGTGGGCGATTACAACAAGGCGATCGCTCAGGCCGCGAAGGACAAAAAGCGGCCCCCGTCCGATCCCGGCTTCATGAAGCTCCGGGCGATCATCGAGGGCGCCGTCCCGGCCGACGCGCTGCCTGCGGAGATCCTCGCGGTCAATTGGATCAACGCGGCCCTCGACCAAGTCAGCCCCATGGCCGTCCGATACGACGCGAAGGGCGACGGAACGCATCTTCTCGACCGGGTCGATCCGAACCTCAATCCGGCCATGAAGACGAACCTGGTGCGCCGCACCTCGGCCGTCGCCGCGCCTCTGCCTCGAGCCCCGCTCTCGGGAATGGCGGCCGCGCTCCTCGGGCAAGAGCCGCAGGCTCCGGCGCGCCCGGCGCAGCAGCCTGCGCCGCAGGCCCCGGCCCGCCCGGTCGCCGCCCCGCCGCCGCCCGCTTCGCGGAGCTTGGGTGCGACGGTGGAGAAAGAGCTGGATTCTCTCACCGATCCCATAAGCCGGAATCTGACGACCAAGGCCCAGAACGCCGTCTATCCGGCCGTCGAAGCCTGGACCAAGGGGACCGAAGGCATGGCCGCGATGGCGGCCGTGGCGGCAGAGGGGTACGCTCCCGAACGTCTCGCCGCCCGCATCCGCGAAATCCTCGTCGACCGCATCAATCTCGAGCATCTCCGTTACGCGATCGGCGAGGATCCCGCGCTGAAAGCTCTTCCGGCCGAATCCCGAACGATCTTGGAGCAGCAGATCAACCGACGCGCGACGTTCGAACCGCAGGTCGTGATGAACGCCGAGCAGCTCGCGGAACGGATCGCGACGATCCGCGAGCGGCAGAACATCTGATCTCGTCGGCCTTCTTTTCCCGCGCCGAGGATGCGCCGCGCATGAACACCGTCCCCGGCGACTTCGCCGCTCTAATGTCGGATTTTCTCGCCCGCTGCGGCCATGCGGCCGATCCCGCGGCCGGCGGCATCGAATTCGCGGGCGAGGACTGCATCGCCCGCGCGACGCCGCATCCCGAGCGGCCCGGCCATGTGCTGATCGAAATCGAGATCGGCTCCATCGACCCCGAAGCGCTGGCCGAGGACGCCCGCGCCCTTCTGGCGCTTCACCGCTTCAACGACGTATCGACGTGGCTGTTCACGCTGGACGCCGACGAAACGCCCGTTCTGCGCCTCGTGCGGACCATCGCGGAGACGGACGGCGCGATGCTGGAGAGGCTCTTCGCCGACGGCATCGAAACCGCGGCCGCTGTGTCGCTTCTCGCCCAGCACCGCGAGGCCCCCGCCGAGGAAAGGGGTTTTCCCGGCACCGACACGACCATCATCCGCGGTTGACCGCGTCGGCCCCCGCGGGTCCCGTCTTCAATAGGCGGGCTTCATCGGGAACCAGCCGGGCTTTTCCGGGTCCAGATAGGCCCCGCTGATGCCGTCCGCTTCGTAGCGGGCGAGCCGGTCGAGGTCGGGTTCCACGCCCAGGCCCGGGCGGTCCGGCACGGCGAAGCCGCCCCGCACCAGCTTCGGGCCGTCGGTCGCGATGTCGTCCGCGAGATAGGTCTGCTCGGTATCGATGGCGAGCGTCATGTTCGGGATGGCGGCGGCGAGGTGCACATAGGCCGCCTGCGACAGCGCCAATTCGCCGCCCGAATGCAGCGTCACCGGAATGCCGACCGACTCGCACACGGCCGCCTGCTTGACCACCTGCCACAGTCCGCCCGCCTCGTGCGGATCGAGCAGCACCACGTCGGCCGCACCGGCGCGCACGATGTTGCCGACGTCGGACAGCGTATAGGCGCTCTCGTCCAGCGCGATCGGCACCGTCTGGCATTTCCGCAATTCGGCATGGCCCGCCAGATCGTCCATTTCCAGCGGCTGTTCGACATAGGCGAGGTCGTAGGGCGCGAGCTTCGCCATCTGCCGACGCGCCGTGCCGGGCGTCCAGGCGCCGTTGACGTCGGCGCGCACGTCGCGCGCGCCGGCGACGGTCTTCACCGCCTCCACCAGCGGCAGGTCGCTCTCCGGCGAAACGCCGATCTTGATCTTGAAGGTCTCGAAGCCGTCGTCGAGAAAGCGCTTCGCCGCCTCGGCGACCTTGGCCGGGTCGTTCACGAAGATATAGGCCGAGGCCGCCACCCGGTCGCGCCACAACCCGCCCCAAAGCGCCCAGAGCGGCATCCCCGTCCGGCGGCCCAGCGCGTCCCACATGGCCGCTTCGAGGGCCGAGATCGCCATCACCGCGGCGCGCTTGTGGTGATAATAGCCCGCGCCCAGCACATGCCGATGGAAGCGTTCGGCGTCGGTCACGGAATAGCCCACGGCCAACGGCGCGACGATCTTCGCGAAGACGGCGGGGACGTTGTCGATCAGCGAGATCGTCTCGCCCCAGCCGATCCCGCCGTCGCGCGTTTCGATCCGGCAGATCAGGCGGGTGGTGCCCGAGCGTCGGCCCGAACCCCACAGGATGGTTTCCGCCAACGGCATCCGCACCAAACGGTGCTCCACCTTCACGATGCGCGCGGCATCGGCGTCGATCTTGGAAAGAACATTCATCATGTGGAAAACCTGTCCGCCGTCGTCGAGGATGTCAATCCGCCGCCCCGCGATCCGCCGTCATGCGGCTACGACGCCCGCAGCGCCGCGGCGAAGTCGGGGTCCGGAAGCGTCCGAAGCGACGCGGTTCGTCCTCCGTTTCGCTTGCGGAACCCCTCGGGCGAGGACATTGACCGGACCGTGAAGTTCACATTATAAAACCATGTTCCATTTTTTGGATCACTTTCGCGGGATGCGGTCGGACGTGAAGCGTTTTTCCGTCGTCGAGCAGGTGCAGTCGGCCGAAGAGGGCGGTCGGGAGATTCCCGGTGCGCAGGCCCTGCGCCGCGGTCTGTCGCTGCTCGACATCGTCGCCGACGCCCCCGGCCTCCGCTTCAGCGAAATCGCGGATCGCGCGGGTCTCACCAAGGCCACCGCGCACCGCATGCTGGCCACGCTCATCGAAGCCGGCCTGCTGCGCACCGACGAGCGGGATCAGAGCTACCATCTCGGGTTCAAGCTGTTCGAAATGGCTCACCGCGTGTGGGATCAATTCGATCTCCGCAGCGCCGCCGAGCCCGAACTCGAGCGGCTCCGCGACCTCGCGGGCGAAACCGTCCGCCTCGCGATCTTCGACGGCGACGACGTGCTCTATGTCGATCAGCGCGAGGCCGTGCAGGCCGTCCGTCTCGGCAACGGCGTCGGCGCGCGCGCTTCCGCTCATGCGAGCGGTGCGGGCAAGGCCATGCTCGCCCATTTCGATCCGCTGATCCGCGAGCAGTTCCTCAATCGCCTCAAGCTCCAGCGCTTCACGCCGAACACGATCACCGACCGCGGCGCGCTGATGCAGCATCTCGATCTCACCAAGGCGCGCGGCTACGCCGTTTCGGCGGAGGAGCAGCATGTCGGCGTCAACTCCGTCGCGGCGGCGGTGCTCGATCATCGGGCGCGCGCCATCGGCGCGGTGACGATCATCGGGCCGTCCTACCGTCTCGGTCTCGATCGCCTTCACATGCTCGGGCGCGACGTCATGGAAGCGGCGCGGCGCATCTCCGGCAATGCAGGGCAGGTCGCCATGTCGATCACCACCAATCCGCGTCCGCTGGGCGCCGACCGCGACGACGTGGTTTCGGCCTTCCCCACCACGACCTTTCTCGGCGAGGGGCCGACCTGGATGCCCGCCGAGCGCAAGCTCGCGCTGGTCGACATCCTCGCCCCCGCGATCATCGTCGCCGATCCGAAGGACGGGTCGTTCCAGACCCATGCGATGCCAGAATTGATCGGCGCCGTGGTCCCGCGCAGTCGCGGCGGTTTCCTCGCCGCGATGCAGACGGGCCTGAAGGCCGTCGATCTCGATACGGGCGCGGTCACCACCATCGCCGCGCCGGAAAGCGCGAAGCCGGGCAACCGCTTCAACGACGGCAAATGCGACAGGCGCGGGCGCTTCTGGGGCGGCACGCTGGCCATCGACACCACGCCCGGCCACGGCTGCCTCTATCGGCTCGATCCGGACGGGCGCTGCACCTTGGTCGAGAGCGGCTTCCACGTCTCCAACGGGCTCGGCTGGAGTCCGGACGACCGCACCTTCTACTTCACGGATTCCGGCCTGCGCCGCATCTATGCGTACGATTTCGACGCGGAGGCGGGGACCATCTCCAACCGCCGCACCTTCGTGGACGTGCCCGAGGGTTCGGGCGTCCCCGACGGCCTCGCCGTCGATTCCGAGGGCTTCGTCTGGTCCGCGCATTGGGACGGCTGGTGCATCACCCGCTACGATCCCGCCGGGCGCGTCGACCGGGTGATCAATCTGCCGGTGCCGCGTCCCACCAGCTGCGCCTTCGGCGGCCCGGATCTGACGACGCTGTACGTGACGAGCGCGCGCATCCGCCTCTCCGTGCAGCAACTCGCCGAAGCGCCGCTGTCGGGCAGCGTCTTCGCCATCCGGACGGGGGTCAAAGGCCTTCCCGAAATCCCCTTCGCCGGCTGAGGTCGCCCATGGTCAGCGTCGTTCTCACCGATGTCCGCAAGTCCTTCGGGGCGGTCGAAGTCCTCAAGGGCATCGATCTGACCGTCGAGGACGGCGAATTCGCCGTCTTCGTCGGCCCGTCCGGCTGCGGCAAGTCCACCTTGCTGCGCATGATCTGCGGGCTCGACGAAGTGTCGTCCGGCACGGTCGCCATCGGCGGAGAAGTGGTCAACGACGTGCCGCCTGCGCAACGCGGCATCGCGATGGTGTTCCAGAGCTACGCGCTCTATCCGCACATGACCGTCGCGGAGAACATGGGCTACGCGCTGCGTCTGGCGGGCGTCGACAAGGCCGAGATCCGTTCTCGCGTGGAAACGGCGGCCGCGGTTCTGCGGCTCGACAAGCTGCTCGACCGCAAGCCGCGCGAACTGTCCGGCGGCCAGCGCCAGCGCGTCGCCATCGGCCGCGCGATCGTCCGCGACCCGCGGCTGTTCCTCTTCGACGAACCTCTCTCCAATCTCGATGCCGCCTTGCGCGTCGACATGCGGGCCGAGATCGCCTCGCTCAAGGCGCGGCTGGGCACCACCATGATCTACGTCACCCATGACCAGATCGAAGCCATGACCTTGGCCGACAAGATCGTCGTCATGAATGCCGGGCGCATCGAACAGGTCGGCAGCCCCCTCGATCTCTACCGCGCGCCCGCCAACCGTTTCGTCGCGGGCTTCATCGGTTCGCCGCGCATGAACGTTCTTCCCGCCGTCGTCGGGCCGGATCGAAGGCCCGTCCTCGCGGGCGGTACGGCGGTGCCGGTCGAAACCGATCTTGCGCCCGGCACGCCGATCGCCTTGGGCATCCGGGCCGAGCATTGGTCGTCGGCGGAGGACGGCGACCGGGGCGCGCTGTCCGGCACGGTCCGGGTCGTCGAACATCTCGGCTCCGACGTCTTCGTGCATCTCTCCGTCGAAGGTGCGCCGGATCCCGTCATCCTGCGCATCGGCGGCGAACGCATGGTCCGGGCGGGCGACATCTTGCGCATCGCGCCCGATCCGCTCTCCGTCCACGTCTTCGATGCGGCGGGCCTTCGCGTGCCGACGCGGTCGCCCGCAAGGAGCGCGGCATGACGGGCGCGCGTTATCCCGATCTCGAAGGTCGTCCCGTCCTCGTCACCGGCGGCGCGTCGGGCATCGGCGCGAGCGTCACCGCGCATTTCGCCGCGCAGGGCGCGCGCGTCGCGGTCATCGATCTCGATCCGGCCGCGCTCGAGCGGATCGCCGCGACCGTGAAGGCCGAATGCGGCGCGAGCATCGAAACCGCACGCGTCGACCTGCGCGACGTCGCCGCCCTCCAGGCGGCGCTGGCGGATCTCGCGCTGCGCACCGGGCCTTTCCGCGTGCTCGTCAACAATGCGGGCAACGACGATCGCCTGCCTTGGCACGAAGTGACGCCCGACTACTGGGACGACCGTTTCGCGGTCAATCTGCGCCATCAGTTCTTCGCCGCGCAGGCGCTCGCGCCCGCCATGCGGGAGGGCGGCGGCGGCGCGATCGTCAATCTCGGCTCGATCTCCTGGATGATGGGGGCGGCGGGCCTGATCGCCTACACCACCGCCAAATCCGCGATCATGGGCCTGACGAAATCGCTGGCGCGCGAATTCGGGCCGCTGGGCATCCGCGTCAATTCCATCGCGCCCGGCATGATCTGGACCGAGAAGCAGATCGAACGGGCCAAGAACGACGATCCGGCGAAGTTCGACCGTTATCTCGAACGCCAATGCATCAAGGAATTCCTCGACCCCGCCGACGTCGCGCGCATGGCGCTGTGGCTCGCGTCGGACGAGGCGCGTCGCTGCTCCGGGCAGACCTTCATCATCGATGGAGGCGTCGTCTGAACGTCGGCCGCGGCCTCGCGGACCGCGGCACGAGAATTCGAAGAAAGGGCCGACCGCGAGCCCATAGGGAGGACACCATGGTCGAACTCACTCGCCGCGATTTCGGCGGCCTCATGGCCGCAGGCGCGGCCGCTCTGGCGACGAAGCCCGCCTTCGCGCAAGGGGCGAACATCAGCTTCATGAGCTTCAGCTTCGCCGAAGACCCCAACAGGCCGCTCGTTCAGAAGGTGCTCGACGACTTCAAGGCGCAGTCCGGCATTTCCGTGGAGGCCGTCGGGTCCGCCTGGGGCGACGTGCAGAAGAACCTGCTTCTGCGTCAGCGTTCGAGGACCCTGCCCACCACCGCCCAGCTCTCCGAGCGCTGGCTGCCCGCCCTCGCCACGCTGCCCGAGATCGTCGATCTCGATCAGGCCGTCGGCCGCGCCAAGCTCGAAGCCGCGATCGATCCGGCCGTGCTCGCCATGGGTCAGGTCGGCGGCAAGACGCTGGCGATCCCGCTGATCACCGGCTCCATCGGGATGGTCGCGAACAAGGAAGTGCTCGACAAGGCGGGCGTCGGCGTTCCCAAGACCTTGGCCGAGTTCCGCGCCGCCCTCGTCGCCATCCGCGACAAGGTTCCCAATTCGGTACCCTTCGCGGCCGTCACCAAGAACCCGAGCGCCATTCCGCTCGATTTCATGATCATGGTTTGGACGCATGGCGGCCGCATCATCGACGAGAGCGGCAAGGTGCTGGTCAACAGCGACGCCGGCCGCGCCGCCATGGCCTTCATGGCCGGGCTGATGAAGGACCGCCTGATCGCGCCGGAACTCGACCGTCCGGATTCCCGCCGTCTCTTCGCGCAGGGCGCGTCGGGCTTCTACATCGACGCTCCGCAGGCGCGCACCTTCGCCCGCAGCTTCTCCGGCAAGGGCGAGGCGGCCGACGCCTTCGTGCTGCCGATCCCGACCCCGGTGCTCAAGGCCGGCGACACGCCGCGCTCGATCCAATGGGGCCATCTCGTCTGCGCCTTCAAGGGCCCGGCCATGGAAGGCGCCGGTTCCCCGGGCGTGAAATGGCTCGAATATCTCTTGTCCGACGCGGTGCAGGGCGGCTTCGCCCCGGCGCTCTCGGCGCTCCCGGTCACGAAGTCCGCCCAGAAGCTTCCCGTCGTGCAGAACGATCCGTTCTTCAAGGCGTGGGCTCAGGCCACGGGCGTCCCGCTGACCAACGAAATCGGCATCTGGTCCAACGGGCCGGAACTGTCGACGATCCTGTCGGAGGAGGTTCAGGCCGCGCTGCTCGGCCAGAAGACCTCCGACGCCGCGGTCGCCTCCATGCAGACGCGCATGGAAGCCTCCATGGCCAAGCGCGGCTGACCGTCGCGCCATGACGATGACGAGCGCCGAAGGCACTCCCGCGCCCCCGCGCATGTCCGCCTTCGCCCGCAAGGGCGGGCTGAAGGCGCATGAGCGGCGCGTGGGCCGGCTCTTCCTCCTCCCGGCGCTGGCGGCCTTCGCGCTCGTCATTCTCTTCCCCTTCCTCCGGGCTCTGGGGGTCGCGTTCACGCGGTCGGACCTGCAGACCCCGGAGCCCGTCTTCGTCGGCCTCGCGAATTTCCGCGCCATCCTCGCCACGCCCGAAATTCTCGGCGCCTTCGTCACCACCGCCGTCTATGTCGGTCTGGCGACGGCGGGCACCGTCGTGCTCGGGCTGGGCTGGGCGCTCATCCTCAACCAGTCGTTCCGCGGCCGCGCGGTGCTGCGCGCCGTCACGCTGATCCCCTGGGTGCTGCCCAGCACCGTGACGGCCTTCGTCTGGGGTTGGATCTTCAACAGCCGCTTCGGCGTGCTCAACGCCGCGCTGGTCGGCGTCGGCGCGATTCCTCATCCCACCGCCTGGTTGTCGACCACGGGCGGGGCGATGACCGCCATCGTCATCACCAAGATCTGGTTCTCGATCCCGCTGTTCATGTCCTTCTTCCTCGCGGGCCTGCAAAGCCTCGACCGCGAGCAGATCGATGCGGCGCGGGTGGACGGGGCGAGCAATTTCGCCTTGCTGCGCGACCACATCCTGCCGCATCTGCGGCCCGTCCTGCTGGTCGTGATCGTGCTCGGCGTCATCGGCAATCTGCAGCATTTCGACACGATCTTCGCCTTGACGGGCGGCGGCCCGGTCCGCGCCACCTCGGTGCTGTCCATCGAGGTCTATCGCCGCGCCTTCGACCAATGGGATCTCGGCATGGCCTCCGCGCTGGGCCTGCTCTGGGTCGCGACGATCATGCCCGCCGCCTATTTCTATCTCCGCCATCTCCTGAAGGGAGCGTGAGACGATGTTCGATCTCTCCTCCCGCAGCGCGAAGCTCGTCTTCGGAACCGTCGCGATCCTGATCGCCTTCTTCCTGTTCTTCCCGATCTATTGGCTGGTGATCTCCGCCTTCAAGCCGAACGCCGAGCTCTACCGCATCACCCCGACGCTCTACCCGCACGATCCCGTGCTGACGCATTTCGCCACCGCCTTCGGGCGCGGCAATCTCCTCCAGCAGCTCAGGAACAGCCTCGTCGTGTCCTGCTCCGCGGCGGCGCTGAACACGCTGCTGGCGATCTATGCGGGCTATTCCTTCGCCAAGTTCCGTTATTCCGGACGGCGGCTGGTGATGGTGTTCCTGCTGTCGGCGCAGGTGTTCCCCTTCGGGCTCCTGCTGATCAGCATCTATCCCGTCGTCACGTCGCTCGGGCTCATCGACAGTCTCGCGGGGCTCACGCTCAGCTACATCGTCTTCGCGCTGCCCGTGTCGACCTACATGTTCTACAGCTACTTCACGCAGGTGCCCTCGGAGATGATCGAGGCCGCCCGTGCCGACGGTGCGGGCGAATTGCGGATCTTCCACACCATCGTGCTGCCGGTCTCGATCCCGGCCGTCGTCACCGTCTTCCTCTACGGCTTCATGTGGTCGTGGAACGACCTTCTCTACGCGATGACGCTGATCGTCTCCGAGAGCAAACGGACCATCGGGCCGGGCATGCTGCTCGCCTATCTCAACGAGGTGAATTCCGATTGGGGCGGGGCCATGGCGGCGTCCATCGCGGCCTCCGCGCCCATCGTCGTCGCCTTCGCCTTCCTCCAGCGCTGGTTCATCCAGGGCGTCACCGCAGGATCCGTCAAATGAGCGCCTTGTCGGGAGTGTTCCCCGTCCTTCCCACGCCGTTCACGCCCGAGGGCGCGGTCGACCCCGCCGCCATGGGGCCGCTGGTCGAATTCGTCGTCGGCGCCGGCGCGGACGGGGTGGTCTATCCGGGCATGGCGAGCGAGGTGGAAACCCTCTCGCCCGAAGAGCGCCTCCTGATGGTGCGCACCGTCGGCGCGGCGCTCGCCGGCCGCATCCCGATGATCGTCGGCGCGAGCGACGCCGATCCCGAACGCGCCGCCGCCCGCGCCGAGGAGGGCCGGGCCGTCGGCGCCCGCGCCGCCATGATCATGGCCCCGGCGAAATGCGGCGCCGACGTGGACGGCCACGTCGCCTTCTACGCCGCCGTCGCGGCGAAGACCTCGCTGCCGATCATGCTGCAGAACGCGCCGCAGCCGATGGGCGCGGGCCTCGGTCCCGACAAGGTGGCCGAGATCGTCGCGCGCGTGCCGCAGATCCGCTTCGTCAAGGAGGAGACGCTGCCCTGCGGGCGTCACGTCACCGACATCCTCGCCGCGGTCGGCGACCGGCTCGACGGCGTCTTCGGCGGCGCCGGCGCGCGCTATCTGATGGACGAACTCGCGCGCGGCGCGGCCGGGACGATGCCCGCCACCGAACTCGCCGACGTCCATGTCGCCGTCATGCGCGCGCATCGTTCCGGGGACGTCGACACCGCGCGGCGTCTCTATTCCCGCACGCTTCCCCTCCTGATGTTCCAGGCCGTGTTCCGCGTCCGGCTCACCAAGGCGGTCCTCGCCGCGCGCGGTCTCCTGTCCTGTCGCCACGCCCGCGCGGCCGGCCCGCAATTCGATGCGGGCGACGAAGCGGAATGCACGGCGCTCATCGCCGAGGCCGCCGATCTCTTCACCCAGCACCCCGTCCGGACCTCCGCCCATGCCGCCGCTTGATGCCGTCACCAAGGTCGAAACCTTCATCGTTTCGATCCCGCGCGACGTCCCCTATCTCGGTCCCCTGCGCGAAGGCGAGCGGATCAACGAGAAGGGCTACGTCATCCGCAAGGGCAACCGGTCGATCTACCCGACCTCCGACATGTCGGTGCTGATCAAGGTCACCGGCGAGAGCGGCCGCGTCGGTTGGGGCGAAACCTACGGCATCGTCGCGCCGCAAGCGGTCAAGGCCATCATCGACGAAGTGCTCGGCCCGGCCATGATCGGTCGCGATCCCGGCGAGCCCGTCGTCCTCCACGAAGACCTCTACGATCTCATGCGCGTGCGCGGCTTCTTCGGGGGCTACTACGTCGACAGTCTCGCCGGGGTCGACATCGCGGTGTGGGATCTCTTCGCCCGCGGCGTGAACCGTCCGCTCGCCGGCGTGCTCGGGGGCATGCGCAACGCGACGCTGCCCGCCTATGTCTCGGGCCTGCCGAAAAGCACCCTGCAGGAGCGGTGCGATCTGGCCGTCGAATGGGTCGGCAAGGGCTTCAAGGGCATCAAATTCGCCGCCGCGATGTCCGACGACGGCATCGTCAAGGAAATGGCCGCCCTGCGCGAGGCGGTCGGCCCCGACATCGATCTGATGGTCGATCTGCATTGGAAATTCACGTCCGGAGAGGCCCTGCGCGTCATCCGTCGCCTCGAAGCCTACAACCTCTATTTCGCCGAAGCGCCCTGCGAGCCGGAGGACATCGAGGGGCAGGAACTCGTCGCCCGCGGCATCGGCTCGCCGCTCGCGCTGGGCGAGGAATGGCGCACGGCGTTCGAATATCGACCGCGCTTCGAGCGGCGCTGCATGAGCATCATCCAGCCCGAGATGGGCCATACCGGCGTGACCGAATTCCTGCATATCGGCCGCATGGCGCATGCCTTCCACGTCGACACCATCCCCCATGCCTCCATCGGCATCGGCATCTTCATGGCGGCGAGCCTTCACGCGACGGCGGCCCTCAAGCGCGTGCCCTATCACGAGTATCAGCATTCGATCTTCGACAAGAACCTGCGCTACGTCACGGGCGACATGGCCTGCGGCGGCGGCTTCTACACGGTCCCGACCGGACCGGGCATCGGGGTGGAGCCGCATCCGAGCGTTTTCGACTACGTGATCGGGTGAGGGCGTCGAAGGGAAACGCCGTCCTCGCCGTCGAACGGCGCGCTCCGCGGAGGGCGCCGCACTGAGGAAGACATCCGGATCCGGCGGAAGATCGGGACCGGTCAAGGGAAACGAAACAGGGAGAAGTCGACATGCAACGCAGAACGTTCTTGGCCGCCGCGCTCGCCCTCGGGCTCGCCGGGCCGGCCGCCGCTCAGACGGTCGAGCTGGAATTTCCGACCTGGCAGGCCGAGGAGCCCGGCCCGGCCGATTTCTGGAACGAGGCCGTCAAAGCCTTCGAAACCGCCAATCCGGGCGTGAAGATCAACAAATATCAGATCCCCTTCAGGGACTATATCGACCGCACGACGGTGCGCTTCGCCTCCAAGCGCCCGCCGGACATCGTGCAGCTGCCCACCCGCAACTTCGCCGCCTTCGCCAAGCAGGGCTGGCTCGACGACATCGACGATTTCGTCAAGTCGAGCGGCATCGAGAGCGCCTATATCCCGCTCCAGAAGGAGATGGTGTGGGAAGGCAAGGCGCGCGGCGTCCTGCTGATGGCCTACGGCATGGTCTTCTATTACAACGAGAAAATGCTGGCGGACGCGGGCGTCGGCGTCCCGAAGACGCCCGAAGAGCTGCTCAAGGCGATCCAGGCGACGACCGACGCGTCCAAGGGCGTCTTCGGTTGGGGCGCGACGACCGCCGAACATCCGAACATCTTCGTCGACTGGTCCACCTGGGCGACCGGCCTCGGCGCGTCCCTGTTCAAGCCCGACGGTTCCTACAACCTCACCGACGCGAAGACGGTCGCGGCGATCGAGAGTTTCCGCGGCGCCGTCAAGAACGCGCCCAAGGGCGCCTCGACCGAAACCGCCCGCCAACTCTTCATCGACGGCAAGGTCGCGATGATGCGCGACGGACCGTGGGTGGCGGCCCTGTTCGCCAAGGCGCCGGACGCGGTCAAGCCCCATCTCAAGGCCGGGCAGATGCCTTTCCCGGTCGTCGCGGGCGGGACCTCCAACAGCATCCACGTTCCGACGGGCCTCGATCCCGCCAAGCGCAAGCTGGTCCTGAGCTTCATCGAGATGATCTCCAAGCCGGAATGGCAGACGAGATACTTCCAGCTCGTGAAGTCGCCCTCGCCGCGCAAGGACGTGGCGAACGATCCGGCGGTCAAATCCGATCCGCTGCTGTCGAACGCGCTTCTGGCCGCAAGCAAGGCCGAAAACCTGTTTCCGACCGCGCCCGCCGCTCAGCTCGGCTACGCGCAGATCGCGAGACTGGTGGGGGAGGGCGGCATGCGCCTCGCCAACACCGAGACGCCGACGCAGCAGATCCTCAGGCAATTGCAGGACGAGCTCGAGCGTCGCGTCCCGCTGAAATGACGGGCGACCGTTGAAAGGTCGATCGGGAGGTTCGTCATGAAGACCGCAGCGCCTCGGATGTCGGGGATGGAGCGCCGAGATCGGCGCTTCGCCCTCGCGCTCCTTTCGCCCGCCCTCATCGTGACGGGCCTCCTGATCCTCTATCCCATGTACATGGTCGTCATGCTCAGCCTGCGCGAAGGCAAGAGCATGAACTTCCTCGAAAGCGCCGGCCGCCCGCTCGGCTTCGGGCATTACGCGGCCGTTCTCACCGATCCCGCCACCTGGGCGAGCGTGACCACCACGCTGATCTATACGGCGGGGTCGATGATCCCCGCCTTTCTCGGCGGCTTCGCCTTCGCGCTGCTGCTGAACGAAAAATTCCCCGGCCGGCGATGGTTGCGCAGCCTCGCGCTGCTGCCTTGGGCGGTGCCGGGCGTTCTCGTCAGCGTGCTCTTCCTCTGGCTGCTCGATGCCTCCTACGGCATCGTCAACGCCCTGCTCCGCGATGCGGGATGGATCGCCCGCGACATCGCCTGGTTCACCGACGAGCGCACGGCGATGTTCGCCGTGATCCTGCCCACCGTCTGGAAAAGCCTGCCTTTCTTCACCCTCACCATCCTCGCCGCGCTTCAGGCCGTGCCCGAGGAGCTGTACGAAGCCGCCCGCATGGACGGGGCCGACAAGGTCCAGCGCCTGCGTTTCGTCACTTGGCCGGCGGTGCGCGGCGCGGCCGTGCTGGCCTTCGTGCTCAACACGCTCTGGGCCTTCCGCGAGTTCGACATCATCTTCGCCACCACCGGCGGCGGACCCTACAGGGCGACGGAAACCCTCGGCATCCGGGCCTATCTCGAGGCCTTCTCCTATTTCGAGATCGGCCGCGCCTGCGTGCTCGGCATGGTCATGCTGGCGATCGCGCTGCTGGTCGTGATGGCCGCTCGACGGCCTCTGCAGAAAGAGTTCTTCTGATGCGCGAACTTCGCCTCGGCCTCGCCGCCGTCCTGCTCGTCGGCCTGGTGCTGTTTCCGGTCTATTGGATGCTCGTCACGGCCTCGGTGCCGTCGCACATCGTGCTGTCGCGGCAACCGCCCCTGTTGCCGCAATGGAACGACATGAGCTTCGCCGCCTTCACGGGCGTCCTCGATCGACGGCCGGTCTGGACATGGCTCGTCAACAGTCTCTTCGTCTCCGGCGCGTCGGTGGTGCTCAGCCTCGTCATCGCGACCCTGGCGGGCTACAGCCTGTCGCGCTTCCGCAGCCGGGCGCAGGAAGCGTCCGGCATGACGCTCTTGGTCAGCAAGATGCTGCCGGGCAGCCTCATCGTCATCCCCTTCTACATCATGTTCGCCAATGCGGGTCTCATCGACAACCGCTTCGCGCTGGTCATCGCCAACACCTCGGTCGGCGTGCCTTTCGCCACATGGATGATGAAGGGCTTCTTCGACGGCATCCCGGCGGATCTCGATGCGGCGGCCCGCATCGACGGCTGCACGCGACTTCAGGCCCTGCTCTACGTCGTCCTTCCGGCGGCGAAGCCCGGCATCGCGGCCTGCGCCGTCTATCTCTTCATCGTGGCCTGGGCGGATTTCGTCTTCGCCCGCACCCTCGTCACCGATCCGCGCCTTTGGACCGTCACCACGGGCCTCGCCTCCTTCGTCGGCGAGCACAACATCGACTGGCCGGGCCTGATGGCGGCGGGGACGCTCTCGATGCTGCCCGTCTTCATCCTGTTCCTGCTGCTGGAGCCGTTCCTCGTCAGCGGTCTTTCCGCGGGCAGCGTCAAATAGGGAGCCCCCCATGCATGTTCTGGTCACCGGAGGCGCGGGCCGCGTCGGACGTCGGCTGATCGCGGAACTTCTCGCGCGCGGCGACGCCGTCACGTCGCTCGACCTCGCCGAACTCCCGACGGAGCATCCCCGCCTCGTCCACGTCCGCGGCGCCTTCGACGACGAGGAGGCGGTCGCGCGGGCCATGCGGGGCGTCGACGCCGTCATCCATGCCGGGGCCTTCATGTCCTGGGTCGCGGCGGATGCGCGCAAGCTCCACGAGGCGAACGTCACGGGCACCTTCGTGCTGCTGCGCGCCGCCGCGGCGGCCAAGATCCGGCGCTTCGTCTTCGCCTCCAGCGGCGAAGTCTATCCCGAGACCGCACCCCGCTTCCTGCCGATCACCGAAGATCACCCCGTCGCGCCGACGAGCGTCTACGGGCTCACCAAGCTTCTGGGCGAGCAGATGGTCGCCCATTTCGCGCGGTCGACCGGCATCGAGACGGTCGTGCTCCGCTTTTCCCATACCCAGGACGCCTCGGAACTGCTCGATCCGAACAGCTTCTTCAGCGGCCCGCGCTTCTATCTGCGCGCCCGCATCCGCCAACAGACCGCGTTCGGCAATACGGCGGTGGCGGAGGCGCTCCGGCCTTACGACGACGGGACCGAGAAGCTGCTGATCAGCCGCGGCAAGGACGGCACGGTCTTCCGCATGCCGATCACCGATACCCGCGACCTCGTCTCCGGCATCATCCTCGCGCTCGACCATCCCGCGGCGGCGGGCGGGACCTTCAATCTGGGGACCGAGGAGGCGATCCGCTTCGACGACGCGGTCGGCCATCTTCAGGCGGCCACCGGACTGCCCGCGGTCGACGTCGTCCTGCCGATTCCCGCGGTCGACTACGTCACGTCCCGCCGCGCCGCGATCGAAACGCTGGGCTATGCGCCGCGATGGACCTTCGCCGCCATGGTCGCCGACGCACGACGCGGACTGCAGGCCTAGGAAAAGGAACCTCGTTCGCCGTTGTCGCCGGAGAAGCTTTCTGACAATTTGGCGGCGAACGGAGTCGAGGCCGCCCGGCGGGCAACGCCGCGCGACGGCCCCCCGACGGACGATCCTCCTTTCGAGAGAAAGGGACGGTCCCGTCGGTCACGAACGATGGAGTTCGGTCATGGCGATCGACGGATTTCGCGTCAAGCTCGGAGCCCCCGTCAACGGCGGCGACATCAAGGACATGGTGTCGAAGGAAAGCTTGGCGAAACTTCTCGAACAGGCGCGCGCGCAGCCCGGCTTCGAGAAGGCGAAGGGCGACTACGAATTCCGGCTGCGCAAGCTCGGCGGTGAGGCGGTTCTCGAACTGCGCCGACCGACGACCGGGTTCTTCGCGAAGATCTGGGGCGGCGGGCGACGCTCCGCCGAACGCACCGCCGCCTATGAGGCGATCGGCAGGCAGCTTCCCTCCTTGGGGGCGCGTTCGGGCGACATGCGCAAGGCGGATGCGCGGGAGGCGGCGACCAAGATCATCGGGCTGCAGGACTTTCAGAGCAAAGTCGCCGACGGTTCCCTTTTCAGCGAGATCCGGCCGAGCGGCGAGACGATCGCCCGATCGCTGGAAGCGTTGCGGGAAAACGGCATGAAGGACAAGTTCGTCGAGTTCGACGGCATCAAGGTCCGCAATCAGACGATGACCTTCTTGAACCGAGCCGACGTGTCGGTCGACGCTTCCGGAACCCTCCGGATCAAGAGCCCGGGCAAAGGCCCCGGTGATGAAAATCTGAAGAAGATCCTCGATCACGTGGGCGCGGGCGCGGGGACGTCCCGGAATGATCCCATGTTCAGGACGGTCGCCGAAAATCTGCTGACCTGCGTCCGCTCCGGCGCCGACCAATTGATCGGACGGATCGTTCAGGACCGGATCAAGGACGATTTCGGCATCACGGCGTTGGGGACTCCTTCGAACTTCGAAATGGCCTTCAAGGTCGACGGCATGAAGGTCGACGTCTCCGTCTCGCAGACCGTGAAGCTGAAGCAGATCGACAACCTGGAGGCCGACCCGACGGGCTACTCCGCTCGCCTCGACTTCTGGTGGGGCATGGCCGACGAGGAGGGGATCGCCGGATCGAATTTCGACGAGCGTCAGGCCTTCGACATGGCTTTCGCCTGCGCTCCGGAAGGCGTCGCTCTCGATGTGAAGAGCACCTGAAATCGCCCGGCGGACTTCGGTCCGTCCTGACGACGGAACGTGCGGGAGGCACGGCGGAACCGTTCCGCCGATGACGAAGCTGCACGAAACGCAGGATGGTATGAAATTTGCTGTTTTTCGGCCGCGAAGTCTCTTCGAAGGGCCGACCATGGCAGCGATCAAGTCTTACAACCGGATTTCTGCCGCTGCCCAGAAGGTCAAGGCCGGCAACATCGTCGCCATGCCGACGCTCAAGAAGCCCGCCTTGAAACCGCAGGCCAAGGTCGCGCCCGTCTCGGTACAACTGTCTCAAGCGGCCAGGGCGGCGTCCTCGGCACGGACGGTAACGCTCACGGAATTGACGGCGCCCTCGGTCGATCTCGGCACGACGGACAAGGTTCGGACGCTTTTCCCGCGCCCGGTGACCGTCGATCTTCGGAGAAGTCTGGCGTCCGTCGCCGATGATCCGACCCTGCTCGGGAAGCTGAAGGCTCTTGCGGATGCGGGGCGCCTCGGCAGCCTCAAGGGACAAGGCACCGACATCATCTCGCCCGCCCAGCTGGCGGAACTGGGCGGCGACCTCGTCACGAAGCTGGAAGGCATGCTGGATGTCCGCCTGCCGGGCGACGCATCCGCGGTCGACGCGCATTCCGCACTGCTCGGCACCCTCGCCAAGGCGGGCAAGATCGCCTCCGTCTCGACCCGGCCTTCCTTTCCGATCTTCACGGTCGGCCTTCCCCAGTTGATCGCCGCCGGTACCGAGTTCTGGGGACGGTTCAACGGCAAGATCGAAGTCCGAGGCACACCGGAACTCTTCTCCTCTCAAGCGGGATGGGCCGCCGCCACGACGATCGACAATCTCAAGAATGCGGATCTCGTGCTGGTCGGGGCGAACGGCGCGACGCCGCTCGCCCCCGACGAGGCAACCTTGTCCCTGAGCTATCGGCAATTCGTGAACGGGCGGCATCTCGTTTCCAAGTTCAAGGTCGCGCCGTCGGTCTCGGTCACCGACGTGCCCGCCATCCGCGCACGCGACGTCGCGGCCCTTCCGGGCGTCTCCTCCGTCGCGATCACGGACAAGGCGTCGGAGATCGCCGCTTTCGGCGGCGAACTGGAGAGACTGTCGGCCCGGGGAATGCTTTCTTCCGTCGTTTCGAGCGGGGGCGAGGACCTTCGCCTGACGGGCACGCAGGTCGCCCGCATGCCGACGGCGTTGGGCAAACTGGCCAATGCGCGTTTCTCCGTGACCGACGGACCGTTCTCGCCGACGACCTATGCAAGGATGTCCGCGATCGCGGCCGAGCGGATGGCGTCCACGGTCGACATCACGGGGAACTACGCCGAGGTCATGGCGTCGTTCGAAGGCCTCGGGGCCTTGCAGGCTGCGGGCAAGCTCGGAAATCTCACGGTCACGGGCAGCATCCCGTCGACGATCGAGGTCTCGGCATCCGCTCTCGCGCGCAGTCCCGTCGTCATGGAGCGCATCCTCGATGCGGCTCCGTCTTCGGCGAAATTGCGCATCCTGAATGCGGCGACCGTCGCGGAAGCCGCGAGCATTCTGGGGAATCAGAATGTGGCGGCTCGCGTTCCGAGCCGCTCGCTCGCGATCCTGGAAGACGGCCGCGCACCGGCGCCGTTCGCCTTCACCGATCTTGCCGCGGTCGCGAACGACAAGATCGGCAGCATGACGATCACGGGTCCGCTGCGCGTCACGCAACTCGAAGACCTTCAGGCCACGACATTGGCCTCAAAGGTCTCCGGCATCAGGATCGAGGACGAGATTTCGGCGGTGGCCGCGTCGACCGCCGACTATGCCGGGTCTCTCGTCGGATCCATCGAAGCCCGTGGCCTTCTCCCCGTCGAAGATCTGGCATCGTTCGGCTCGGCGAAACGGTCGAAGATCGCCGGCGGAATCCGGGTGTCGGGAACGGCCGCGCAGCTTGCGGGCGGAACGACGCCGGAAGCCGTGCCGGTGAAGTCGACGGCCTCGAGCGGCAAGCTCAGGCTGCTGACGATCACCGGCGTCGCTCCGTCGGACCTGAGCTCCTTCGATTGGGCGCAGACCGCGAAGATCAGGCACGCCTTGGAAATCGTCGGCACTTCGACCCAAGTGCTCGCCGCCGACGATGCGATCATGTCGCGCGTCTATGCCGGGAACGTCGCGCGGATCACGATCACGAACGATCTCGCTCCGGGGGACCTCGCCGATTTCGATCATTTCGCGAATGCGGGCGTCGCTCTGTCGCTGCCGGTTGCCGGCTCGGCGAGCGCCGTCATGTCCGACTCCGCGGCGATCCTTCGAGCGGCCCGCGCCGGCAGCCTTTCCTCGATCGACGTCGAAGACGAATTGCCGCCGGCCGCGGTCGAAACGCTGGGGCGCGACGTCCTGAAGAAAGTGCGGAACGGCGCGGTTCTGAGCGGGTCTCCGGCCGACATCATCAAGCGAATGGATCTGCTCTCGGACGCGCAGCTTCTTCCGACGCTCCGGGAAATCCGACCGGTCGGCGCGATCGTGCCTTCGGATCTCGCCAAGTTCACCCCGACTGTTCTTGCCAAGACGACGAACCTCCGTCTTCTCGGATCGGCGGGCGAAATCATCGAGATCATGGGGCAACTCGACGCGCTCGCCTCGAACGGAAAACTGGCCGGGGTCAAGATCATCGGCCCGCTCGTCGACGCGGACCGCGCGAAATTCACCCCGGGCGTTCTTGAAGCGGTCGATCTCTCCGCATGGACGGCGGCGCAGGTCGCAGCGATGACGACCGATCAGATCGTAGCGCTCGGTACCGCCCAGGTAGCCGCTATGACGATCGCTCAGACGGCCGCTCTGACGACGGCGCAGGTCGCAGCTTTGGAAACGCGTGACCTCGCGGCCCTGAGGACCGCCCAGATCGCGGCCATGACGACGGCGCAGATGACGGCCGTGACGACCGCCCAGATCGCGGCCCTGACCACGGCTCAGATCGCGGCCCTTGAAACCCGCGATCTTGTAGCCCTGACCACCGCTCAGATCGCTGCCCTCACGACGGCTCAGGTCGCCGCACTGACGACGGGCCAAGTCGCAGCCTTGGAAACGCCTGACATCGCGGCTCTGACGACTGCACAGACCGCTGCCCTTACGACCGTGCAGGTCGCAGCCTTGACCACGTCCCAGACCGTAGCACTCACGACCGCCCAGATCGCAGCCGTGACGACCGCTCAGACGGTCGCGCTGACGACGGCTCAGGTCGCCGCTCTGACGACCGATCAGACGGTCGCGCTCGGCACCGCTCAGGTCGCAGCCTTGACCACGTCCCGGACCGTAGCGCTGACCACCGCTCAGATCGCGGCGATGACGACCGCTCAGATCATGGCGCTCGGTAGCGCACAGGCGGCGGCGCTCACCACGGCTCAGATCGGCGCATTGTCCACCGCTCAGATCGCGGCGATGACGACGGGTCAGATCGCGGCGCTCGTGACCGCACAGGCGGCGTCGCTGAGTACGGCTCAGATCGGCGCATTGTCCACGGCTCAGGTCGTGGCGATGGAAACGGCGGACCTCGCCGCCCTGACGACCGATCAGATCACCGCCCTGACGACCGCTCAAGTCGCCGCTCTGACGACCGATCAGACGGTCGTGCTGACGACGGCCCAAGTCGCAGCCTTGGAAACGATTGACCTCGCGGCTCTGACGACCGCTCAGATCGCAGCCTTGACCACGGCTCAGGTCGCAGCCGTCACCACGGCTCAGGTCCCAGCCGTCACCACGGCTCAGGTCGCAGCCTTGACCACGGCTCAGATCGCAGCCGTGACCGCAGCTCAGATCGCCGCCGTGACGACCGAGCAGATCGCAGCCGTGACGACCGATCAGATCGCGGCGATCACGACCGATCAGATCGCGGCGATTACGACCGATCAGATCGGCGCATTGACCACGGCGCAGGTCGCGGCGCTGGCCGCCTTGGGAATCTGAGCGGGGACGCGCCCGAGCGCCGAAGGACGTTCGGAACCTCGATCGCTCGAGAAGAGCCTCCCACCCGCCTGCAACCGCGCGACGCGGTCGCTGCGCACTTATCCCGAAGAGACGTTCCGCACGCCGTCGGAACACGATCGCGATCATTCGTCGCTGAACGCTTGCTCGACGGTCGTTCGACGAATTCACGGGGAAGAGGGCAAAGCCCTTGCAATCATTGGCGCTCCCTAGGGGACTCGAACCCCTGTTTTCGCCGTGAGAGGGCGACGTCCTGGACCGCTAGACGAAGGGAGCGCGGGAAAACTGAAACTTTTACCGTTGTTTAGTCTAGTTTTT
>JAIXTT010000118.1 GCA_027483795.1 Hyphomicrobiales bacterium | reverse complement strand
CGCGGTCTCGCTCGAGGCGACCGCGCTGCCCGCCATGGTCATCGCGGGCGGCATCATCGGCACCTATCAGCTCGGCGGCCTGTTCGGCACCGCGATCGCGGTCACGACCATGCTCGGCATCGCCGGCATGATCGTCGCGCTCGACGCCTTCGGTCCGGTCACGGACAATGCGGGCGGCATCGCGGAGATGGCGGGTCTGCCGAAGGAGGTCCGCCAGTCGACCGACGCGCTCGACGCGGTCGGCAACACGACCAAGGCGGTCACCAAGGGCTATGCGATCGGATCGGCGGGCCTCGGCGCGCTCGTCCTGTTCGCGGCCTACAGCTACGACCTGAACTACTTCACCGCCAATGCCGACAAATATCCGTACTTCAAAGGCATCGGCACGGTCTCCTTCGACCTCTCGAACCCCTATGTCGTCGCGGGCCTGATCTTCGGCGGCCTCATCCCCTATCTCTTCGGCGGCATCGCCATGACGGCCGTGGGCCGTGCGGCGGGCTCCGTGGTGGAAGAGGTGCGTCGTCAGTTCCGCGAGAAGCCCGGCATCATGGCCGGGACGGATCGGCCCGATTACGGCCGCGCCGTCGACATGCTGACCCGCGCCGCGATCAAGGAAATGGTGATCCCGTCGCTGCTGCCGGTGCTCGCGCCGCTCGTCGCCTATTTCGGCGTGCTGCTGATCTCCGGCTCGAAGGCCTCGGCCTTCGCGGCGCTCGGCGCGTCGCTCCTGGGCGTGATCGTCAACGGCCTCTTCGTCGCCATCTCGATGACCTCGGGCGGCGGCGCGTGGGACAACGCCAAGAAGTCCTTCGAGGACGGCTTCGTCGACAAGGACGGCGTGCGTCACCTCAAGGGCTCCGAAGCGCACAAGGCCTCGGTGACGGGCGACACCGTCGGCGACCCCTACAAGGATACCGCCGGCCCCGCCGTGAACCCGGCGATCAAGATCACCAACATCGTCGCGCTGCTTCTGCTCGCGGTGCTGGCCCACGCGGCCTGAGGAAGACCGGGACGGCCCTCGCGGCCGTTCCGACCCTTCCTTCGCAAGACGCAAGGAAAAACCCCGCGGAGCGATCCGCGGGGTTTTTCCGTTTCGTCTCTTCGAAGCGGAAGGCTCAGTAGCCCGGCATCTGGCCCGTGGCGCGCAGCAACTGGCGGACGAGGGACAGCTCGGCCCCGCTCGTCGGCGTCGTGCGGGACAGGAAGTCGAACACCGCCCCGTCCTGCAGGCCGTAATTCGCGACCTTCTCGACCTTCAGATTCTTGGTGAAATTGATCGCCACCACGCGGCGGTCGACCAGTTTCGGACCCATGAACTGCATGCTCACATGCATCTTTTCGCTGATGTAGTACCAGGTCTGGTTGCCCACCGTGGACACGGTCGAGGGCGTGCCCATCGTCTGGAGAACCTGCTGCGCGTCCATGCCCGGCTTGATCGACGCGAGCGCCTGTTCGTCGAGCAGATAGCCCTGAGTAAAGGTCTCGTTCGCGCACCCGGCCACGCCGGTCGCGAGAGCCGTCGCGAGCAGCAAAGCGCCCGCCTTACGACCGAAACCGGATTTGAAACGGTGCATCATGAGGCATTCTCCCGCAGGGCGGCGGCGGCCCGCCGCGTCTTTTTCGCTTGCGATCGACCGTAGCGATGCCGTAACCCGCGGCACGTCCAAATGCAAGAAGAGCCCCGGGCACGAGCGCCGCGGGGAGGGGGCTGACCCGATGATCTTCGGCCTGTTCGGTGCACGCAGGAAGAACGCCGCCGTCGTCGACGGGCTCCATGAGGCCGTCGTCGAAGCCGCGCGGCGCCCCGTCTTCTATGCGGAACTCGGTGTTCCCGACACGCTGGAGGGGCGTTTCGACTGCGTCGCGCTTCACGCCACGCTCGTCGTGCGCCGGCTGCGTGCGCTGCCCGATCCCGCCTCCGATCTCGCGCAGGATTTCGTCGACGCGCTGTTCATGAATTTCGACCGCGCCTTGCGCGAGATCGGCGTCGGCGACCTCGCCGTTCCCAAGCGCATGAAGACGATGGCCTCCGCCTTTCTCGGTCGCGCCAAGGCCTATGAGGCGGCGCTGGCCGCCGACGACGCGACCCTCGCCGAAGCATTGGCGCGGAACGTCCTCGGCCGTACGGACGTCGTTCCCGACGAGGCCTTCCGTCTAGCACGGTGGGTCCGCGCGACGGTCGCGGCCATGGATGCCGTCGATTTCGACGTCTTCGAGGCGGGACGCCCGCCTTTTCCCGAGCTTCGCGAAACGGAGGCCCGCTCATGACCGATCGTGAAACGCCTCTCCTGAGCCGTCCGCTCGCCGTGGACGACATTCCCGAAAAGGGCCTCTCGATGCAGGTCACGGCGGATCCTGACGAATGCGCGGCGTTGGCGCGCGCTTTCGGCCTCGTCGCGATCGATCGGCTCGAAGGCGCCTTCGAACTGCGCCGCAAGGGCCGCGAGGCGACGGCGCGCGGCATCGTGCGGGCTCAAGTCGTGCAGAACTGCGTCGTGACGCTCGATCCTTTCGCCGCGACCGTCGAAGAGGAGGTCGACCTCCGCTTCGCCCCCGACGCTCCGGCGCTGGACGACGAGAACGCGCCGCCCGACGCGCCCGATCCCATCGTGGACGGGAAGATCGACCTCGGCGCCGTCACCGCCGAATTCCTCGCGCTCGGACTCGATCCCTATCCGAAGAAGCCCGGTGCTTCCTTCGGCTTCCGGAGCGAGGACGAGAAGGAAAGTCCCTTCGCGGCGCTCGCCAAACTGAAGTCCGAAGACTGAGGACGCGGGCGCGGAACTGCGCCCGCTCCGGCCGCCGGATCCCGAAAACCCGTTGCCAACGGGTTTGCGCCCGCTATTGTCGCGCCTCCTGCAGGCGACGCCTCTCCGAGACGGATTCGCGCGGGTCGGGTGAGCGAACGGACTTCGATGAACGATACCGTCAGAATTTCCCTGGACGCGATGGGCGGGGATCACGGCCCTTCCGTCGTCATTCCCGGCGCCGCTCTCGCTCTCGAACGCCATCCCGACATTCGTTTCGTGATCCATGGCGACGAAGCGCTCTGCGCGCCGATCCTCGACGCGCATCCGAAGCTGAAGGCCGCTTCGGTGCTGATGCATGCGCCCGTCTCGATCCGCATGGACGAGAAGCCGAGCCAGGCGCTTCGGCAGGGACGCGGCAAGTCCTCGATGTGGAACGCGATCGAATCCGTGAAGGCGGGCGACGCCGACGTCGCCGTCTCCGCGGGCAACACCGGCGCGCTGATGGCGATGTCGACCTTCTGCCTGCGCACCATGGCCCGGATCGATCGCCCGGCCATCGCCGCGATCTGGCCGACCCTGCGCGGGGAGAGCATCGTGCTCGACGTCGGCGCGACGATCGGGGCGGACGCTCCGCATCTCGTCGATCTCGCCGTCATGGGCTCCGCCATGGCCTCGATCATGCTCGACATTCCGCGCCCGAAAGTGGGCCTGCTGAACGTCGGCACGGAAGAGGTGAAGGGCATCGAGGACGTGAAGCTCGCGGCCCGCATGCTCAAGGAATACGATTTCCCCAATCTCGAATATGTCGGTTTCGTCGAGGGCGACGACATCGGCCGCGGCACCGCCGACGTGGTCGTGACGGAGGGCTTCGCCGGCAACATCGCGCTGAAGACGGCCGAAGGAACCGCCAAGCAGATCGGCTCCTATCTGAAGGGCGCCATGTCCCGGACCTGGCGCGCCAAGCTGGGCTATCTGCTCGCCAAGGAGGCCTTCGACGCGCTCAAGGAGAAGATGGATCCCCGCAAGGTCAACGGCGGGGTCTTTCTCGGGCTGAACGGCGTCGTCGTGAAGAGCCATGGCGGAACGGACGCCACCGGTTTCGCCTCCGCCGTCGACCTCGGCTACGATCTGGTCAGCCACAAGCTCCTCGCGCGGATCAGCGACACGCTCGCGCGCGGCGAGAACCGACCCCCGGTCGCGGAGGCCGCATCATGAGCGTCCGCCGTTCCGTCGTGGTCGGCTGCGGGCATTATCTCCCGCCGCGGATCGTCACCAATGCCGATCTCGCCGAGAAGGTCGACACCTCCGACGACTGGATCGTCGAACGCACCGGCATCCGCGAGCGCCGCATCGCGGGGCCCGACGAGACGACGTCCGTCCTCGCGACGCGCGCGGCGCGCGCGGCCATGGACGATGCGGGCCTCGGACCCGACGACATCGATCTGATCGTTCTCGCGACGGCGACGCCCGACTACACCTTCCCCTCCACGGCGACGCAGGTTCAGGCGGCGCTCGGCATCACGCAGGGCGCGGCCTTCGACCTGCAGGCCGTATGCTCCGGCTTCGTCTTCGCCCTCGCGACGGCGGACAATTTCCTCAAGGCGGGCTCGCATCGGCGGGCTCTGGTGATCGGCGCGGAGACCTTCTCGCGCATCCTCGACTGGGAGGACCGCACCACCTGCGTGCTGTTCGGCGACGGCGCGGGCGCGCTTGTCCTCGAAGCGCAGGAGGGAGACGGCACGCTCGCCGACCGCGGCGTGCTGTCGAGCCATCTCCGTTCGGACGGCCGCCATTTCGACAAGCTCCATGTCGACGGCGGTCCCTCGAAGACCATGACGACCGGGCATCTGCGGATGGAGGGCAAGGAAGTCTTCCGCCATGCGGTGACCAACCTCGCCGAGATCGTCGAGGAGGCCTTCCGCGCCACGGGCCTGAAGGCCGACGACATCGCTTGGTTCGTGCCCCATCAGGCCAACCGCAGGATCATCGACGCGACGGCCCGCAAGCTCGACGTCGATCCGGCCAAGGTCGTCGTGACGGTGGACCGTCACGGCAACACCTCGGCCGCCTCGATTCCCCTCGCCGTCGCCGAAGCCTATGGCGACGGACGCATCAAGAAGGGCGACCTCGTCCTGCTCGAAGCCATGGGCGGAGGCTTCACCTGGGGCTCCGCACTGATCAGGTGGTAAGAATTCGCAATCCGAAAGTGTAATTTCCTCTCGGCCAATCATTAACTTCTGTTGACGGTCCGAAAGGTGCCGACTAGCGTTCCGCCGAAGGTACCCATGGGCTTCGCCTTGGATTGCCCGGGGAGGGCTTGATGCCACAGCGTACGATTACGCGAGCGGAACTGAGCGAGGCCGTGTATCAGCGCATCGGCCTGTCGCGCACGGAATCCGCCGCTCTCGTGGAACTCGTCCTCAAGGAAATTTCCGATCGGCTCGCGCACGGCGAGACGGTGAAGCTCTCCTCGTTCGGATCCTTCGTGGTCCGCGACAAGGGCGCGCGCGTGGGTCGCAATCCCAAGACGGGGATCGAAGTGCCCATCGATCCGCGCCGGGTGATGGTGTTCAAGCCGTCCAACATCCTCAAGGCACGCATCAACGGACAGGCCGCAGACGGTTTCGACGACTGAGGCCGGGGGAGGCCGCGTGGAAAAGAGCGCCGACGCGTTCCGCACGATCAGCGAGGTCGCCGACGATCTCGACATGCCCCAGCACGTCCTCCGCTTCTGGGAGACGCGGTTCGGGCAGATCCGACCCATGAAGCGCGGCGGCGGCCGCCGCTACTACCGCCCCGACGACGTCGATCTTCTGCGCGGCATCAAGCATCTGCTCTACGGGGAAGGCTACACGATCAAGGGCGTGCAGCGGATCCTCAAGGAAGAGGGGGTGCGTTTCGTGCAGGCCGTCGGCCGCGAGGGGACCGTGACGCCGCAGAGCGTCGCCCCGGCCCGACCGCCTTCGCATGAACCGGACGATGCCGACGACCTGCCCGCGCTCGATCCCGGCACGGCGGTCGCCTCGTCCGCGCGCAGGACCGCTTCACGGACCGAGCCCCCGCTCGTCTCGCCGCCGTCCTCCGAAACCGAGAACGATGCGCCCGCGGGCCGCGCGCGCGCGAAGACGGCGCCCCTGCCGCTTTTCGACGGACTGCCCGGCTCGCTTTCGCCCGCCGCGCGGGATTCCTTGCGGCGCGCGCTGTCCGAGCTCGAACTGTGCCGCCGCCTGCTGGCCGACGCCGATCCGGCCGCCGCGCGGGATCAGGGCCTCGAAGGCGCGGCCTGATCGCGCTACTCCCGCGGGGTCTCGTCCTTCGCGGGCGTCAGCCCGTAGGGCTTCACCAGACGCCAGACATGGTCGGGGATCATGCTGCGCATCCGGCGCGGTCGTTCCCTGCGCAGATGCAGCACCGTCTCGATCGCCTTCATTTCGAGTCGCGCCCGGGCGAATTCGAGGCCCTTCGGGCCGAGCATGGGCATGATCCGGCCCATGATCGGCCGCAGCCAGTCCGGCATGGTCCGTAACGGCAGCCCGCCCGCCGCCCGTTCGACATTGGCGAGGAAGCCCTTCACCGGGCCTGCCCGCCGCCCGGCCGATCCCGGTTCCGTGAGCCGCACCTCGTCGCCGAGCAGCGCGACCAGTTCTTCGCCCCGCTCGTTGCGGACGATCAGCCATTGCTCGCCTTGGCCGCCCATATAGCCCACCGTCACGTCGGCGAGGACGTTCGTATAGTCGACGCAGGTCCGGCAGGTCAGCGGGAAGAAGTCTCCGGGCAGTTTCGACAAGGGGAGCTGCAGGAAGGGGATCTCACGCCGCCGGCCGTCGTCGAAACGGATCTCGACCCGATAATCCGCGCGGAATTCGAGATAGGAGACGGTTTCCGGCGCATCCGACAGCAGCGCCAGAAATTCGTGGAACCGCTCCGTGGTCGTATTGTCCGAACAGGGCGTGCCGATCACGAAGATCCGTTCGAAGCCCAATTCCCGTTCGAGCGCCCGCAAAGCGTGGATCTGGCAGGGGATCCCGATCACGGCGATCCGCTTGAAGCCGCGGTCGCGCGCCGGTTCGAGCAGAGAGAGAAGCGGCGCGAAACCCATCCGCATGCCGCGGCACGCGGCCATGTCCTCGGCGCGCGTGACGAGGACCGGCACCGGCTTCCAGCGATCCTCGGCCGCGGGCGCGACCGCGAGCACGGCCTCGACCGCACCCGTTTCGAGAAGCCGTTCGCCGATCCGGCTCGTAATGCCCGTCCATTGCGCGCCGGGCCGCGGCTCGCGCATGGAGGCGCGGAGCATCCGGCGGAAGGGGCCGAAAAAGACCTCGTCCGGGCGCATCGGATCGCGCGCTCGTCCATGCACCTCGATTTCCGAGGCCGCGTAGTCCGGCGCGATGAATTGGCAGGCCCGGCCGCAGCGTTTGGGGTCGCTCATCCGGGAGACCCCGCAATCGGTGCAGAGATCGCGATGCGGTGCGGGATCGGACGGCGACATCGAATGCGCAAGGCTCCCCCGGCGCGCCGCGAATTCGACCGCCGATGCGCAAGCCTAGCAGGAACGCGACCACCCGTCAGGACGCCCCGGCTGCAAGTTCGCGGCCTTTCACCCGAATGTCCCTCAAGATTATACGTTCAAACAAAGCAAATAACCTCGACGCCGAGGAAATGCGCCTATAATTCCTCGTCAACGGGTTTCGGCAGGGCGGAAGTCAACGTGTTTCGGGCCATTCTCTTCGTACTTGTCCTCGTCTCGTCGCATCAGGCCGTTCAGGCTCAGCAGCCGCTCGGCAACATTCTGGGCGGCGTCGTCAACGGCATGCTCCTCGAAAATGCACGCCGCGAGTGGAACACGCTTTCGCCGATCGAGAGATTCTGCTTCGACGCCGGCCTGCGGCGCAGCGGGAATGATCCGATGCGCTTGATGCAGCAGGGCATCGCGCCGTCCGATCCTCGGCTCGAAAATCTGCGCGGCGTCTGCTCGCGCCTCATCGGGCGCGAAATGGCGGCCGACGTCGAATGCACCATGACCGCGCTCGGAGGACGTCCCTACGTCACCCGTTGCCGCGAGGGCTATGCGCGCATCGACCAGCGCGGCAACGCCATGCCGATCGGTCTCGAAGAGGCGATCCAGGACGGCTTTGCGGGTCGCGGTCCCGAAGTCGCGCGTTTCGAGCGTCCTGATGCGGCCAACCGCAGGCGCGAGCAACTCGCCGCCGGCGGGGCCCCCGACCGCGTCCTCGCGCCCTCCTTCTCCTGCGAACGGGGAAAGAAGCCCGCCGAGGTCGCCATCTGCAATTCCTATGAACTGACCCGCGCCGATCTCGAATACGGCGAGCTCTGGCAGCGGGCGAAGGCCTTCGACCCCAAGGGTGACGTCGCGCGTCAGCTTCAGGCGATCAACCGCACCCGCGACGCCTGCGGCTCTTCCGTTCCCTGCATCCGCGACGCGTTGGAAAAAGGCGTGACGACCGTCGCCGCCCTGCTGCGCGCGAACGGCGTCGCCGTCGCCACGGCGTCCGAAGCGGCCGTCGAGGAGCGCAAGCGTCAATCGGAGGAGAAGGCGCGCGCCGACGAGGCGGCGAAGGTCCGGGCCGAGCAGGCCAAGGTCGAGGCCGAAGCCGCACGCGAACAGGCCCGCATCCGGGCCGAGCAGGCCAAGGTCGAGGCCGAGGCCGCGCGCGAACAGGCCCGCATCCGGGCCGAGCAGGCCAAGGTCGAAGCCGAAGCCGCGCGCGAGCAGGCCCGTCTGAAGGCCGAGCAGGCCCGGGTCGAACTCGAAAAGAAGCGTGAGGAAGAGGCGCGCCGCGAAGCGGACGCCGCCGAATTCGCCGCTTATGTCAGGGAGGCCGTCGGCGCCGCCCGCGCGGGCCGCAAGCCCGGCGTCCTTCCCTTCCCGCCGGTCCAGAAGGACGAACTGACGGACGAAGAGAAGAAGCTCGCCGAATCGGCCTGCGGCGTTTCGATCGGAACGCGGGCGCAGGCGATCGACGCCTTTCGCCTGATGCGTTCCACGAAGAACGACATCGTTCTTCGGGCCTGTCGCGCGGAGTTGGGCTTTTTCGAACTCGCTCAGGGCCGGACCGAAGCGGGCCATGCTCTGATGTGGAGTTCCCTCGACGGCGCGAGCGCCTCGACGGGCCGCATGTTCCTCGCATGGCTCACGCTCTCCAACGCCTCGATCAATGACCGGTCGGCGGACAGGAAGTCCGTCTGCGCCGTCGTCGACGGCGCGCAGGACGCCTTTCTCGCCAAGCCTTCGCGGGTCCGCGACGGCGGCGTCCTGATGGTCGCCGGGCTCCCGACTTCCGTCATGGTCTCGCTGTCCTGCGACGAGGCGACGGGCCCGGTGGCGGCCTTCGGCCGGTTGGCCCGCCTCTGCGCGGTTCCCGCGCCCGACGGCAAGCTCGACGCCTTCGCGGAACAGTCCAAGTCGACCTGCTGGCTCGCGCCCAGCGTCATGACCGAGTTCCGCGAGCGCGTCGCGAAGCGCCTGCTCGAGGCCACGGCGACGGAATTCGAGGAGCAGCGCCTCGCGCTCGTCGTCTCCTCGACCTCGGAGGCGCGACGCAATCTCGCCGAAAAGCACGACGAATGCCGCACCGCGCTGCAGGCCATGGGCGGAAGAACGCCCGGAGAACTCGCCCCGCTCATCCGGCGCGTGGACGCCGCCTGCCGCACCTTCATGAAGAGCTGAGGAGACCCGCTCATGACCGAACCTTCCGCCGACAAGATCACCGGCCTCGCCGCCGCCGTCGCATCCGGGGCCAAGGCGATCGCCTTTCTCGCCGCCGCCTTCGCCTTCCTGCAGATCGGCCTGCATGTGCCGACCGTTTCGAAGGTCGCCGACGAGCAGCTGAAGATGAGCGCGCTGCAGACGCGGCAGCTCGAAAGACTCCTCGCCGACGGCGAGAAGCTTTCCGCCGCCATGAATGACGGCATGCTGATCTATGCGGCGCGCACCGCCGCTTCCGAACGCGCGATCCCGGTCAAGAACGCCGACCAGATCGTCGACGCCGCGACGGAACGGCTTGCGGGCCGCTTCGGCAAGGAGTGGGAAGTCATCATCCGCGGCATGGCCGCGAAGCTCGAGACGCCGCGTCGCTGATCGCGCCGCGAGACGTCGGAAACGAAAAAGGGTCCGCTCGGCGGACCCTTTTTTCATTCGAGATCGATGGTCGGAGCGAGAGGATTCGAACCTCCGACCCCTAGTCCCCCAGACTAGTGCGCTAACCGGGCTGCGCTACGCTCCGCCGAGCCGGGTTATAGTCGGGCACGGTGGGGGACGCAACACGTCCCCGCGGGTCTTCGACCGCTTTTCGGACGCGCCTTGCGACGGCCCCGATTCAGGCGTCTTCCGGGTCCGGGCGCTCCATCCACTTGATGAGCGGCATCAGCGGCAGGATCCAGGCCATGCCCACCACGGCATAGAAGATCGCCTGCACCTCCTTCGAAAGCTGCTGCACGCGGCCCTGCACCACCGCCATCACGACGAGCGCATAGACGCAGACGAATAGGAGTATCGCCACTGCGCCGATGAATTTCCGGGTGCGTCGGTTCATGTCGTCCTCGTCGGGATGGGCGGGCCTGCGGCGTTCCGGTCGTTGTGAGGCGACACGGGAGCATCTATGTGTCGCGTCGTTCCCGCAGGATCAAGCACGGAGCCGCGTTCATGGCCTTCGCCGCCGCCGAAAACGTCCTCGCGCCCGGACGCGCGGAGATGGCTCCGGAGTCGCGGCGCGCCGTGCGGATCTGGCTTTTCGTCCTCGCGGCGCTCGTCTTCTGCATGGTCGTGGTCGGCGGTGCGACCCGGATGACGGGGTCGGGCCTCTCGATCACGGAATGGCGCCCGGTGACCGGCGCGATCCCGCCGCTTTCGGCGGAGCAATGGTCCGCCGAGTTCGAGAAGTATCGGCTGATCCCCCAATACGTCCTGCTCAACAAGGGAATGAGCCTCGAAGAGTTCAAGGTCATCTTCTGGTGGGAATGGGGCCATCGGCAGCTCGGCCGTTTCCTCGGCCTCGTCTTCGCGGCGGGCTTCGCCTTTCTTGTCTGGCGCGGCCATCTGCGCGGGCGCAATGCGCTGATCGCTCTCGGTCTCGGCCTGCTCGGGGGGCTGCAGGGCACGATCGGCTGGATCATGGTCGCTTCGGGGCTCAAGCCCGGCATGACGGCGGTCGCCCCCGTCAAGCTGATGCTGCACCTGACCTTGGCCTCGATCATCTTCACGCTGCTGCTCGTCTGGGCGACGCATCTGCGCGAGAGGACGGAGCGGGTCGCGCGGCGCTTCTCGATCGCCGCCAAGCTGCTGGCCGTCCTCACCCTCGTGCAGATCGCGCTGGGCGCCCTCGTCGCGGGCTCCAAGGCCGGCCTGACCTACAATACCTGGCCGAAAATGGACGACCGCTTCATCCCCGATCAGGCGACGCTCTTCGCCGTCTCCCCTTGGATCGAGAACTTCGTCGACAATCCCGCTCTGGTGCAGTTCAACCACCGGCTCGCGGCCTATCTCCTGCTCGCCGGCGCCCTGTGGCACGCCTGGGCGCTGGGCCGCGCCGCCCCCGGCACCTCGGCGAACCGCCGGGCGACGATCAATGTCTGGCTGCTCTGCACGCAGGCCGCGATCGGCGTCTGGACGCTTCTGGCCATGGTCCCGCTCTGGCTCGGGCTGCTGCATCAGGCCTTCGCGATGGTCGTCCTCGCCATGGTCGCCGTCCACGCGGCCGCGACGCGCGCCGCCTGATCGGCGGACGCGCGGCCCGGCGGGCTCGTCAGCGGAACACCACGACCGGGAGGGTCGTCCGGGCGAGAACTTTCCGGGTCTGGGATCCGAGCACCATCGTGGCCATGGCGCCGCGCCCGTGGGACGCCATGGCGATCATGTCGCAGCCCGCTTTGGCGGCGGCGGTGATGATGCCCTCATAGGCGTCGTCTTCCGAGACATGGACGGTCTCGCAGGGCACGCCCGCATGCTCCGCCGTCGTCCGGACCTTGTGCAGAACCGCCTGAGCGCGTTCCTCCGCGTGACGGCTCCATTCCTCGGGCGTATCGCCGACCATGGCCACGTCGCCCGTGAAGACGTGGAACGGTTCGGTCACGGTGACGGCGGTCACTTTGGCGCCCAGCGCCTTGGCGAGCTCCACGCCCTTGTCGACGGCTCGCGTCGCCAATTCCGATCCGTCCGTAGGAATGAGGATGTTCCGATACATCGTCGACCTCCCTGCGGGCCCTTTGCCCCGGACGTCACGATATTCCGTTACGTAATGTATGGCGACGCAGCCGATCGGACGAAGCCGTCCGCTCAGGTTCCGCTCCATTCGGGCATGCGCTTCTCCATGAAGGCGCCGATGCCTTCCTCCGCATCGCGCGCGAGCATGTTCTCCACCATGACCCGCGAAGCATGCCGATAAGCGTCCGCCAAGGGCATTTCGAGCTGCTCGTAAAAGGCCTTCTTGCCGATCTTCAGGGTCAGCGGCGATTTCGACGCGACGATCTCCGCCATGCGCATCGCTTCCTGATGCGCGGCCCCTTGCGCCACGACCCGGTTCACGAGCCCCATGCGCGCGGCCTCCGCCGCCGGGATCATTTCGCCGAGCAGCAGCATCTCCATCGCGTGCTTGCGCGAGAGATTGCGGCTCAGGGCCACCATCGGCGTGGAGCAGAACAGGCCGATATGGACGCCCGGCGTGCAGAAGCGCGCCTCCGCGCCCGCGACCGCGAGGTCGCAGGAGGCGACGAGCTGAGCGCCCGCGGCGGTGGCCGTGCCCTCGACCGCGGCGATCACCGGCTGCGGCAGGCGCATGATCTTCTGCATCATGGCGGAACAGCGCCCGAGGACGTCCTCGAAAGAGGTACGCCCGCGGTCGGCATCGGCCCGTCTTGCCGTCATTTCCTTGAGGTCGTGGCCCGCGCAGAACACCGGCCCCGCCGCGGTCAGGATCACCGCGCGGATCGAAGCGGTCGCGGCGATCCGGTCGAATTCGGCCGACAGCGCGTCGATCAGCGCCTCCGACAGTGCGTTGCGCGCCGCCGGGCGGTTCAGCGTCAGGGTCGCGACGCCGCCCGCGTCTTCGCGCAGCAGGACCGCGTCGATGCCCGCGGAAGCGGGGAGGGGAGCGTGGTCGTTCATGGGGGGAGCGTCGCGCGCGAAGGTCCGGGCGTCAACGGCGCATGAGGCGCTTGCGCCGGAGCGCGTTCACACGGACGGCTCCCGCCTGTATGACCGGGGACGAGGGACGGTCGGGAGCAATGCGGTGAAGCACCAACTCATGATGTCGCGCGAAGAGCTGGAGGCCTTTCTCCGGCGTGAATTCCCGCAGATCCATCTGAACGGCGACATCTGGACGATCCTCGAGGTCGCGCCTCTCCGCGCCACGATGCGCATGGCCTATCACGAAAGCCAGATCCGCCCCGGCGGCACGATTTCCGGCCCGGCGATGATGACGCTGGCCGACCTCGCGCTCTATGTCGCCGTGCTCGCCTCGATCGGTCCGGTCGGCCTCGCCGTGACGACCAATCTCTCCATCAACTTCCTCCGCAAGCCCGAGCCCCGCGCCCTGATCGGGGAATGCCGCCTCCTGAAGCTCGGCAAGCGGCTCGCCGTGGGAGACGTCACGCTGCGTTCCGAAGGCGCCGACGAGATCGTCGCGCACGCCACGGGGACCTATTCGATCCCGGCCTGAGCCCCTCGCGGCGCGGCCCGCGGACGGGCGGGAACCCGAGCGGATCGCCGCCTCATCGCGCCCGATGAGGCAGTCGCCGACCCTCGTTCCTCCACCGTCATGCCCGCGTCTGCGGACATCCACGTCTTGCCGGAAGGGTGAAAAGCGGACGGTAAAATAATACCTCACATGATAACTCATTGAAATAAAACAATTTCCACTGAAAGCTTCGTTGCGAACGGCGTTGACGGAGGGCTTCGTCTCCTGTACTCCACGCCTCGAACGGAGGGCCTCGTCGCCCTCCGCACTTTTTCGGCATGCGGGACGGGCCCGGATGCGACAACGGAAAGCGATCCATGAAGACCTATGTGGCCAAGCCCGCCGAGGTCGAGAAGAAGTGGGTGCTGATCGACGCGAAGGGCCTCGTCGTGGGCCGTCTTGCGTCCCTGATCGCCATGCGTCTGCGCGGCAAGCACAAGCCCACCTTCACGCCTCATGTCGACTGCGGTGACAACGTCATCGTCATCAATGCCGAGAAGGTCGTTCTGACCGGCCGCAAGCGCGAGCAGAAGGTGTATTACCACCACACCGGCT
>JAIXTT010000050.1 GCA_027483795.1 Hyphomicrobiales bacterium | reverse complement strand
TGGGCCTCGGCAGATCCGGGCCTGCATTTCAACACGACCATGAATGACTGGCATACCTGCCCGGCTTCCGGGCGGATCAATGCCTCGAATCCATGCTCGGAATACATGTTCCTCGACGACACGGCCTGCAATCTCGCCTCGCTGAACCTGCTTCAGTTCCGCGGGCAGGACGGCCGGATGGAGATCGAGAATTACGAACATGCCGTCCGTCTCTGGACCGTGGTGCTCGAAATCTCGGTGCTGATGGCGCAGTTCCCGTCGAAGGAAATCGCCGAGCTCTCCTACCGCTACCGCACGCTCGGCCTCGGCTACGCCAATATCGGCGGCCTGCTGATGACCGACGGCGTGCCCTATGACTCGGCCGAGGGCCGCGCGATCTGCGGCGCGCTCACCGCGATCATGACGGGCATCAGCTACGCGACCTCCGCCGAAATGGCCTCCGAGCTCGGGGCCTTCCCGGGCTATTCGGACAACGCAGCCAACATGCTCCGCGTCATCCGCAACCATCGCCGCGCGGCGCATGGCGAGGCTTCGGGCTACGAAGCCCTGTCGCAGACGCCGGTTCCGCTCGACCACGCCTCCTGCAAGGACGCCCGCCTCGTCGCCCATGCCAAGGCGGCGTGGGACAAGGCGCTGACGCTCGGCGAGCAGCACGGCTACCGCAACGCGCAGTCCACGGTCATCGCGCCCACGGGCACGATCGGCCTCGTGATGGACTGCGACACGACCGGCATCGAGCCCGACTTCGCTCTCGTGAAGTTCAAGAAGCTCGCGGGCGGCGGCTATTTCAAGATCATCAACCGCGCGGTTCCCGAGGCGCTCCGCAGCCTCGGCTACGGCGAGGCGCAGATCGCCGAGATCGAGGCCTATGCGGTCGGCCACGGCTCGATCGCCCAGGCTCCGGGCGTCAACCACACGACGCTGCGCGCCAAGGGCTTCACCGACGAGAAGATCGCCGCCGTCGAAAAGGGCATGGCGTCGGCCTTCGACATCAAATTCGTCTTCAACAAATGGACGCTGGGCGAGGACTTCCTGACGGGCGCGCTCAAGGTGCCCGCCGAGAAGCTGGAGGATCCCTCCTTCGAGCTGCTCGCCTTCCTCGGCTTCTCGAAGGCCGACGTCGAGGCCGCGAACGTCCATGTCTGCGGCGCGATGACGCTCGAAGGCGCTCCGCATCTCAAGGTCGAGCATTATGCGGTGTTCGACTGCGCCAATCCCTGCGGCCGCGTCGGCAAGCGCTATCTCTCGGTCGAGAGCCACATCCGCATGATGGCCGCGGCGCAGCCCTTCATCTCGGGGGCGATCTCCAAGACCATCAACATGCCGAACGAGGCGACGGTCGAGGACTGCAAGAACGCCTATATGCTGTCATGGAAGCTGGCGCTGAAGGCCAACGCGCTCTACCGCGACGGCTCGAAGCTCTCGCAGCCGCTCAACTCGCAGCTCATCTCGGACGACGAGGACGAGGCCGACGACGCGATCGACACGCTCGTCGCCCAGCCCGCCGCGGCGCGCGCCGCGGTCATGGCCGAGAAGATCGTCGAGCGCGTGATCGAGCGCATCGAGCGCGTCCGTGAGCGCGACAAGCTCCCCGACCGCCGCAAGGGCGATACCCAGAAGGCGGTCGTGGGCGGCCACAAGGTCTATCTGCGCACGGGCGAATACGAGGACGGCCGCATCGGCGAGATCTTCATCGACATGCACAAGGAAGGCGCGGCCTTCCGGTCCTTGATGAACAATTTCGCCATCGCGATCTCGCTCGGCCTGCAATACGGCGTGCCGCTCGAGGAGTATGTGGAGGCCTTCACCTTCACCCGCTTCGAGCCCGCGGGCTTCGTGCAGGGCAACGACGCGATCAAGAACGCGACGTCGGTGCTCGACTACGTCTTCCGCGAGCTGGCGATCAGCTATCTCGGTCGGACGGACCTCGCCCATGTCTCCCCCGACGCGATCGGCTTCGACGCCATCGGCAAGGGCGAGAACGAGTCGAAGGCTCCCGAGGGCGCGTCTCGCGTCGTCTCGAAGGGTCTTCTGCGCGGCAAGCCCGCCAATCTGATGGCGATCGCCGGCGGCGCTTCGGTCGAGGCCCGCGCCACGCTGACGACGACGGCCATGGCGGTCCACGGCGCGACGGCTCTGAAGGGCGACATCGTGGAAGCGGTGGAGCGTGCGGTCGGCGAAGTCGACCTCAACCTCTCCTTCGCCCCCGTCGGCACCGCGGCTCCCGCCGCGGCGCTCGACAAGCGCGCCGAGGCCCGCATGAAGGGCTATGTCGGCGAAGCCTGCCCCGAATGCCAGAACTTCACGCTGGTCCGCAACGGAACCTGCCTGAAGTGCGACACCTGCGGGAGCACGACGGGCTGCTCCTGATCCTTCAGCACGGAGGGGAGGACATCCTTCCCTCCGCAGCGACGACTCCGAGAACGGCCGGGCTTGTCCCGGCCGTTCGCGTTTTCAATCGGGCGACGGAAGACGTGGATGCCCGCAGACGCGGGCATGACGGAGTGGGGCCGGTGAGCGGGCCGCGCGCGGGGTGCCCCGAGTTCCGCGACATCCCGGCCGGAGCGCAGCGCAGGGCCGGGATCCACGTCTTTCTTCGGCGCGACGGGAAGACGTGGATGCCCGCAGGCGCGGGCATGACGGAGCGGGACCGGTGAGCGGGCCGCGCGGGGTGCCCCGAGTTCCGCGTCATCCCGGCCGGAGCGCAGCGCAGGGCCGGGATCCACGTCTTTCTTCAACGCGACGGGAAGACGTGGCTGCCCGCAGGCGCGGGCATGACGGAGTGGGGCCGGTGAGCGGGCCGCGCGCGGGGTGCCCCGAGTTCCGCGACATCCCGGCCGGAGCGCAGCGCAGGGCCGGGATCCACGTCTTTCTTCGGCGCTACGGGAAGACGTGGATGCCCACAGGCGCGGGCATGACGGCGAGGGTCGGCGGAATGGTCGCGCCCTCGCCTTTCCCCCCGTCATCCCGGGCCGCCCAGCGGACCCGCGATCCGGAAAACGGCAAGACCCGCCTCCCCGCCTGAAGCCGGCTCCCGGCTCTCCGCTCCGGCCGGGATGACACCGCAGGCCACCCCCTGAAAAAGCGAAGGCCCGGCACGGGGCCGGGCCGTTCTCGGTGGCGGGAGCGGAACGCTCCCGCGCGTCTCAGTCGAACAGGAACACGTCGCGGTGACGCAGCGAGCGACGAAGCTCTGCCGTGTCCCGGATCACGTCCGCCACGAAACGCCATGCGATGACGATGAACATGATGCATCTCCGATCAAGCCGCAGCTCGGCGGCACGCGACGGATATGGGGCGCTTTGCTGCACTGCAAAAGGTGCGCTGCAACATGAACGTCATGCATTCTGCGCATGGGGCGCGACATCGGCCTGCAACGAAAAAGGGCGCCGCTTGCGGCGGCGCCCTTCCGTCATCGAGGCGTGAAGAGAGATCAGGAATTCTCTTCGGCGAAGATGTCGCGGTCCTTGTTCTCCGGGACGAAGATCAAGCCGATGATCAGCGTGCCCGTCGCGATGACGATCGGGTACCAGAGACCGAAATAGATGTCTCCGGACTGCGCGATCATCGCGAAGGCGGTCGCCGGCATCAGGCCGCCGAACCAGCCGTTGCCGATATGGTAGGGCAGCGACATGCCGGTATAGCGGATCCGGGTCGGGAAGAGCTCGACGAGCGCCGCAGCGATCGGGCCGTAGACCATCGTCACGAGGATGACGAGGAAGGTCAGGATGGCCACCAGCATGAAGGTCTGGCCGCGGAAGATGTCGAAGAAGCCCGACATCTTCACGATCGAGTCGTTCTTCACGCCCGCGACCGGATAGCCCGCCGCGCCGAGCGCGTCGTTGACCGACTTGGTGAAGGCGGCCGGGACCGTCTTCGCTTCGTCGGCCGTCAGCTTGCCGAGCTCGTAGCCCGCGACTTCCTTGTCGCCGATGCGCACCTTCGCGGTCGAACCCTTCGGCCCTTCCTGGACCGTGTAGTTGACCGAGCTGCGCGCGAGCAGCGCCTTGGTGATGTCGCAGGAGCT
>JAIXTT010000019.1 GCA_027483795.1 Hyphomicrobiales bacterium | reverse complement strand
GTGGGCGCGGCCGGCGGGGTGCGGTGGTGCGTAGGGGGGGAGGGGGGGGGGGGGGGGGGGGGCGGGGGCGGGGGGGGGGGGGGGGGGGGGGGGCGGGGGCGGGGGTGGGCGGGACGAAACGACCGGACCGACACCCTCCCCGTCATCCCGGCCGGAGCGCAGCGCAGAGCCGGGATCCACGTCTTCCTTCGCCATGCACGCCCGAAGACGTGGATGCCCGCGGACGCGGGCATGACGGCACGGGGGCGGAAGCACTCGATCACGCCGCTGCCTCCCGCCGCCCGGGAACCGCTTATGGCCTGACGCGGGCGGTCTCGCTCAATACAACCCGCCCGTCCCGGAGCCGACGGCGCGGTCGAAGTCGGGGGCGAAGACCATGGGGGCGTCGCCGCGGCCGCCGCGCTCGTTCGGGCCGGTGCCGGGCTTGAACGCCTCGACGATGCCCTCCGCGCCCTGCGCGCGGGTGCCGTCGTCGCGGTTGATCTTCACCAGCTTGATGCCCGGCGGAACGCGGAAGGGCGTCGCGGGCTTGTCGGCCAGCGCCTGTTTCATGAAATCGCGGAAGATCGGGGCGGCATATTGGCCCGCCGTCGCCGAGGAGCCCAGCGAACGCGGCCGGTCGAAGCCCATGTAGACGCCGACCGCGAGGTCGGGCGAGAAGCCCACGAACCACACGTCCTTCGCGTCGTTGGTCGTGCCCGTCTTGCCGGCGAGCGGCTTGCCCACTTCCTTGATCGAGCCGCCCGTGCCGCGGACCACCACGCCTTCGAGGACCGACGTGATCTGATAGGCCGACAGCGGATCGAGCACCTGCTCCCGCCGATCGGCGATCACGGGCTCCTCCTGCCCGCTCCAGCGTTCGGCGTCGCAAGTCTCGCAGCCGCGCCCGTCATGGCGGAAGACGGTGCGGCCCCAGCGGTCCTGAATGCGGTCGATCAGCGTCGGGCGGATGCGCTTGCCGCCGTTCACCAGCATCGAATAGCCCGCCGTCATCTTGAGCACGGTCGTCTCGCCCGCGCCGAGCGACATCGAGAGGAAGGGCGGCATGTCGTCGTAAATGCCGAAACGCCGCGCGTAATCGGTGATCAGCGGCATGCCCACGTCCTGCGAGAGGCGCACGGTCATCAGGTTCTTCGAATGCTCGATGCCGTAGCGCAGCGTCCGCGGCCCGGTGGACTTGCCGTCGTAATTGTCGGGCTTCCACGCCTCGCCGCCCACCTGCGCGATCTCGATCGGCGAATCCATCACGATGGTGGCGGGCGTATAGCCGTTGTCGAGCGCCGCGGCATAGACGAAGGGCTTGAAGGAGGAGCCCGGCTGCCGCTGCGCCTGCGTCGCGCGGTTGAATTTCGACTGGTCGAAGGAGAAGCCGCCCACCATCGCGAGCACGCGGCCGGTATGCGGATCCATCGCCACCAGCGCGCCGGAGACTTCCGGGATCTGGCGGAGCCGGAACTGACCGGGCCGGTCGGCGAGCGGTTCGACATGCACCACGTCGCCCGGCGCGAGAACCTGCCGCATCTGCCGGCGCGTCCAGCGGATGCCGTCCGCCGTCACCACGCCCGTGGCGCGGTCACGCGAGATTTCGCCCTGTTCGCGGCGCGGCTGCATGCCGATGCGGGCATTCTCGCCCTGCACGTCGAGCACCACCGCGAGCCGCCAGGGCTGCACGTCGGCGAGCAACGGAACCTCCGCGAGCGCCACGCCCCATTCGCGGGCCGCGAGGTCGAGCTTCTGCACGGGGCCGCGCCAGCCCTGCGCCTCGTCATAGCGCACGAGACCGTCCACGAGCGCCCGGCGGGCCATCTGCTGCATCTGCGGGTCGAGCGTGGTGCGGACCGAGAGCCCGCCCTCGTAGAGCTGCTTTTCGCCGTAGCGCTCGGCCAGTTCGCGCCGCACTTCCTCGGCGAAGAAGCCCGCCGCGATCGTGTTGGGCGACAGCGAGCGCACATTGACGCCGAGCGGCTGCTTCTTGGCCTCCTCGGCCGCGTCCCGCGAAATGTGCTCGTCGATCGCCATGCGGTCGAGCACGTAATTGCGCCGCTCGACGGCGCGTTCGCGGTTGCGGAACGGGTGGAGATCGGACGGCGCCTTGGGCAGCGCCGCCAGATAGGCCGCCTCGTGCAGTTCGAGCTCGTTCACCGCCTTGCCGAAATAATTGAGCGAGGCCGCGGCGACGCCGTAATTCGACAGGCCGAGATAGATCTCGTTCAGATAGAGCTCGAGGATGCGGTCCTTGGTGAAGGCCTCCTCGATGCGCAGCGCGACGAGCATTTCCTTGATCTTGCGGTCGAAGCTCTGCTCGTTGGTGAGGAGGAAGTTCTTGGCCACCTGCTGCGTGATGGTGGAGGCGCCCTGCGGCCGGCGGCCCTTCTCGCGGCGGAAGAAATAGACGCTCGCCCGCGCGATGCCCTCCACGTCGACGCCCGGATGGCGGTAGAAATTCTTGTCCTCGGCCGAAAGGAACGCGTTGATCAGCATCGGCGGCATGGACTGGACGGGCAGATAGAGCCGGCGCTCGCGCGAATACTCGGCGAGCAGGCTGCCGTCGCCCGCATGCATGCGGGTCGTCACGGGCGGTTCATAGGCGGAGAGTTGGGTGTAATCCGGCAGGTCGCGCGAATAATGCCAGATGACGACGCCCGCGACGACGGCCACGGCCGCGAAGAGGATCGCGCCCGCCGTGAAGAGAATGCCCAAGAACCGCAGGATGTATCGCATCGTTCCGGCCGTGATCCTCCGCCCGCCGCGCCCGGCGGAGCATGCCCTTCCATAACGTCGCGCCCCCCGTTTCGGAAGCCCGGCGAAAGGCGCTTCTCCCCCGCTCTGCGCGGGACGCCGACATCGGCCCCCGCACGCCGCCCTCAGTTGGCTCCTCTTCGTGGCGAAAGCGCGGCGGCGGCCGCGCTCAACGGCCCCTCGCGGCGCGTTGCGCGATCTGCGGTTCGAGAAAATCGAGGATCGAGGCGGCGATGAGGTCGGTCGAACGTTCGCGCCATTCCGCCGTCTGCATCATCTCGCTGTCGGATCGGCTCGAGAGATAGCCGAGCTCGACGAGCGCGGAAGGCACGTCCGGCGCGCGCAGCACGCGGAAGCCCGCCGAGCGATGCGGATTCTTGTTGAGCTTTCCCGTAGCGCCCATCTGGGCCACGAGCGTGCGGGCGAACAGCGTGGAATAGGTCCGCGTCTCGCGCTTGGTCAGATCGTCGAGAATGTCGGCGATGTCCTCGCGGTTCGCGGGCTGCTCGACGCCCGCGAGCTGGTCCGCCCGGTTCTCGGCCTCCGCGAGCCGCGCCGATTCCGCGTCGGACGCCATGTCCGAGCCCGTGTAAACCGTGAGGCCGCGTACATCCGCGCCGTTCGCGAGACTGTCGGCATGGATCGAGACGAAGAGCGCGGCATTCGCCTGCCGCGCCAGCCGTACGCGCTCGTCGAGCGCGATGAAAACGTCGGTGTCCCGCGTCATGGCCACACGCACCTTGCCGGAGCGCTCCAGCTTGGTGCGAAGAAGCTGCGAAAAGGCGAAGACGACGTCCTTTTCCAGCACGTTGCCGATGCCCGTCGCTCCCGCATCGATGCCGCCGTGGCCGGGATCGATCACGACGACGGGACGGTCGTCTCCCGCCCGCGGCGTCGTCGTGCGTCCGGAGAACAAGGCCGTAGAGGCCGAAGGAACGGGTTCGCGGGCGGCCGCCGCGGCCCGCGTGAAGGCCGCACGGTCCGTCCGGCGCAGTTCCAGCACGAATTCGGCCGCCACCACGCCGCCGATGGATTCGGAGCCGATCCGGACGGGCAGCGCGGGCTGCACGAGATCGATCACGATCCGTGACCGTCCGGGGGCGAAGAGACCGTAGCGGAAACCGCGGACGAGGCCCGCGGTCCGCCGGCCGACGTCCGGCGGGAGCTGGAAATTGATCGTGGGAAGATCGACCACGATGCGGTCCGGATTTTCGAGGACCATCCAACGCGCTTCGACGGCCTTCGACAGCGTGAAGATCAGCCGCGCGCGGTCGGCGTCCGCTTCCACCCGCGCCTCGACCGCCACCGCGGGGGGCGAGCCCGGTTGAGGCGACGGCTGCGCCGCCGCACCGAAGGGCGGAGCGAGCAAGGCCGTCAGCATCGTGAGGACGACGAAAAGTGACCGCATGAGCATCCCGGCGGCGAGGAAGACCGAGGGCCGCAGCCCCGCCCGAACACGTCCGGAAGGGAAACGACTCCGCATGCGGCGGTTTCGATGCGAATCGCGGCGCAAGCGCGGCGCAGCTTACGACGGATACGCATAACTGCGTGAACGCGACGCGACGCTTGCCAAATCGGGGTCTCGGTCGCTATTGATCAAGGTGCAGTCCGCCAGCGTCGGCGGCGAGGAAGTCGCGAACGTTTTCGCGACGGGTCGTCCCGCAACGACCGCTTCGCCCCTCCCCTCCGGCGGATCATGCATCCTGTCGCCCGACCGGCCCTCACGCGGCCAAGGGCTCACCGCCGATCGCCTTCGCGGATCGGCCCGAAAACGTGTCGAGGTTCAGGACGTGGGCGCATCGCTCCGATCCGTTCCGGAGGCTGCACAACCGCCGATCGTGATCCGATCGTCGCGGCGCAACGCCTTCGCGACCCGCCTCGACGTCACCCCGGCCGCCTCCGTGCGGCCCCTTCGCGCTCTTTTCCGTCCGTCGTCCGCTCCGTCGACCACGTCTCCCCCCGCGCCCTTCGGCGCAGCATCAGGGGGACCGCTACCGACGACATCGCTCGCCTTACGGGACTGTGCGCCAATGAGAGACTCTCATGGCCAACAAAATGCTCATCGACGCGTCGCATCCGGAAGAGACCCGGGTCGTCGTCGTCCGCGGTAACCGGATCGAAGAATTCGACTTCGAGTCGGCCGACAAGAAACAGCTTCGCGGCAACATCTATCTCGCCAAGGTGACCCGCGTGGAGCCGTCGCTTCAGGCGGCCTTCGTCGAATACGGCGGCAACCGCCACGGGTTCCTCGCCTTCAGCGAAATCCATCCCGACTACTATCAGATCCCCGTCGCCGACCGGGAGGCGCTGCTCGCCGAAGAAGCGCGCGCCGAACGCGAGGAGGACGAGGAGGAGACCGCCCAGCGCGGTTCGCGGCGCCGCAGCCGCTCCCGCACCCGCGGCCGCAAGCCCGACGCCACGGTGAGCGAGGACGCGCCCGAGGGCGATGCCGCCGAGACGGAAGCGGTCGAGGCCTCGGCCGACGAGACGCCCGCCGACGCCGAGGATCACGATGACGACCGCGACGAGGACGTCGCCGAAGAGGACGTCGTCGAGCAGGTCGGCTCCGAGGACGCGATGGAGGAGGTGCCCGAGCGCCGCCGCACGTCGCGCCGTCAGTACAAGATTCAGGAAGTGATCAAGCGCCGCCAGATCCTTCTGGTTCAGGTCGTCAAGGAAGAGCGCGGCAACAAGGGCGCGGCGCTCACCACCTATCTTTCGCTCGCGGGCCGCTATTCGGTGCTCATGCCGAACACGGGCCGGGGCGGCGGCATTTCCCGCAAGATCACCAACGTCGCCGACCGCAAGCGCCTGAAGGCGGTCGCCTCCGAGCTGGAAGTGCCGAATGGGATGGGAATCATCCTCCGCACGGCCGGCGCGTCCCGGACCAAGCCGGAGATCAAGCGCGACTTCGAATATCTGATGCGCCTGTGGGAGAACGTCCGCGAATTGACGCTGCAGTCGACCGCGCCCGCCCTCGTCTACGAGGAAGGCTCGCTCGTGAAGCCGTCGATCCGCGACCTCTACAACAAGGACATCGACGAGGTCATGGTCGCCGGCGACGGCGCCTACAAGGACGCCAAGGACTTCATGCGCATGCTCATGCCGAGCCATGCGAAGAACGTGAAGCCCTATCGCGAGCCCCAGCCCCTCTTCGCCCGCTACGGGATCGAGGCGCAGCTCGACGCGATGTTCTCGAACCAGGTCACGCTGAAGTCGGGCGGCTATCTGGTCATCAATCAGACCGAAGCGCTCGTTTCGATCGACGTGAACTCCGGCCGCGCGACGCGCGAGCACAATATCGAGGACACGGCGTTCAAGACCAATCTGGAGGCGGCCGACGAGGTCGCCCGCCAGCTGCGTCTGCGCGACCTCGCGGGCCTCGTGGTGATCGACTTCATCGACATGGACGAGAAGCGGAACGACCGCGCCGTCGAACGTCGGCTGAAGGACGCGCTGAAGAACGACCGCGCGCGCATTCAGGTCGGCCGCATCTCCGCCTTCGGCCTGCTCGAAATGTCCCGCCAGCGCATCCGCACGGGCGTGCTCGAAGGTTCGACCGTCGTCTGCCCGCATTGCGCGGGCGTCGGCTTCGTCCGCGCCACGCCGTCGGTCGCGCTGCATGTTCTGCGCGCGGTCGAGGAGCAACTCCTCAAAAGCGCGTCCAACGATCTGATCGTGAAGACGCGGACCGAGGTCGCCCTCTACATCCTCAACCAGAAGCGCGGCCATCTCCGCGCGCTGGAGGACCGTTTCGGCGTGATGCTGACGGTTCTGGCCGACGACTCGAAGACGGGCATGCATGCCTACGCCGTCGAACGCGGCGAGCCCGCTTCGGGCGTCATCCGCGCGCCCGTCACGACGGTGCAGCCCGAGGAGATCGAGGACGAACCCGAGATCGAAGAGATCGAGGACGAGATCGAGGCCGACGGCGAAGTCGAAGGCGCCGAAGGGCGTTCCGAACCGGGGATGCGTCGCGGAGCGAGCGACGGTGACGGCGAAGCGGGCGGTCGTCGCCGGCGGCGCCGGCGGCGGCGTCGCGGTCGCGGCGACCGGCCCGAGGGCGACGGTTCCCCCATGCCGCTCGATGCGCCCCAGCCGGACGTCGACGGCGCCCCCTTCAACGGGGAACGGATCGAGGGCGGCGAGGCCGAGGGCGAGGAAGGTTCCGAAGTCCGCGGCGAGGGTGAGCGCGGTTCCCGGCGTCGCGGGCGTCGCGGCGGCCGTCGCAATCGCCGTCGCTTCGAGGACGGCGTGACCGTCGCCTTCGACGAGACCGAGAACGGCGAAACCGCGGAAGCGGCCGCGCCGGCTCCCGCCGAGGTCGTTCCCGCAGCGGCCGAAGCGCCCGCCGCCGTGGAAACACCCGCGCCGAAGGCTCGCCGCTCGCGGAAGAAGGCCGACACGGCCGCCGAGGCGGCTCCGGTCGAGGCCGCGCCGGTCGAGACGGCTCCGGGCGAGGCCGCGCCGGTCAAGGCCGCGCCGGTCAAGGCCGCGCCGGTCAAGGCCGCGCCCGTCGAGGCCGCCCCCGCAGAGGCAGCCGAACCCGCGCCCGCGCCCAAGCCCAAGCGCAGCCGCAAGAAGGCCGATGCGGAAGTCACCGCCACGGTCGTCGCGGAACCCGAGACGCAGCCCGCCGCGGCGCCCGTCGAGGACACGCCGCCCGTCCTCGCCACGGAACCCGTCGTCGTCGGCGCGGAGAACCGTGAGAAGCGCGGCGGATGGTGGGCCCGCGCAAAGGCTTCGATCACGGGCGAGTGATCGCTCCGAGGCACGGAGACATGAAGAAGGGCGGGTTCATCCCGCCCTTTTTTCTTGCCCGACCGGGCCCGTCATGCCCTCGCTGCGGGCAACCGAATCTTCCCCTCACCGGTCATTGCGAGCGAATGCGAAGCGATCCACCTGACGGCCGCCCGACGCGCTCCATGCCCGCCATGGATTGCCGCGTCGCTGCGCTCCTCGCAATGACGGTGTTGTCCGGGGCCGGGACCATGCGTGGAGGCACTTCTCCGGCGAGGACCGAAAAAAGTTTGCGTCAGCGCCTGAAGCCGGCGAGCCGTTCCACGGTCCCGCGGCAGTCCGCTTCCGTTCCGGCGAAGGACAGCCGCAGAAAACGATGTCCGCGCTCGCGGTCGAAATCGACGCCCGGAGTGGCGGCGATGCCCGTCTCCTCCAAAAGCCGTCTGCAGAAGGCCATCGAGTCGTTGGTGTAGCGGCCCACGTCGACATAGACGTAGAAGGCCCCGTCGACGGGCAGGAAATCCCCGTATCCGAGCCGCGGCAATTCGTTCAGAAACAAGTTTCGGTTCCGCGTATAGACCGCTTTGATCGCTTCCAATTCCTCGACGGCGTCGAAGGCCGCTTCGGCCGCGGCCTGGCTCAGATGCGGCGCGGAGATGTAGAGGCTCTGCGAGAGGCGCTCGACCGGGCGCACGAGGCTTTCCGGCAGAACCAGCCACCCGATCCGCCAGCCCGTCATGCAGTAGTATTTCGAGAAGGAATTCACGACGACCGCATCCGGATCGAATTCGAGGGCGGTCCGTGCGGGTTCCTCGTAAGTCAGGCCGTGATAGATCTCGTCGGAGATGAGCCAGGCGCCGATGCGTCGGCACGCGGCCGCGAGATCCCGGATCACCGGAGCCGACATCATCGTGCCGGAAGGATTGGCCGGGCTCATGACCAGCACGCCCGCGAGCGGCTTTTCGGCATGGGCACGCTCGACCGCTTCCGCGGTGACGACCCACCCCGTGGCGGCGGAGGTCTCGATCGAGACGACTTCGAGCCCGAGCGCCTCCAACGTGTTCCGATAGGCCGGATAGCCCGGCGCCGATATGGCGACGCGAGCGCCGGGATCGAACATCGCGAGGAAGGACAGGATGAAGCCCGCCGAAGACCCCGTCGTCACGGCGATGCGCTCCGCCGGAACCGAGACCCCGTAGGCGTCCCGGTAGTGCCGCGCGATCCTTTCGCGCAGCGAACGCAGCCCGAGGGCTTCCGTGTAGCCGATCCGCCCGTCCTCCAGCAGCCGCATCGCGGCCTCGCGCACGAGACGGGGGGCGGGAGCGCCGGGCTGGCCGACCTCCATATGCAGGACGGAGCGTCCTTCCCTCTCCAACGCGCCCGCGGCCGCCATCACGTCCATCGCGATGAAGGGCGACACCGCGCCGCGCCTCGAAGGGAGGCGCCCGGCCGACGACGCCACGCCCCTGCCTTGATCGATCGTCATCCGTCTTCTCCGAAGCCGTCGACCGGATTTGACGCTCCGGAACCGAGGGCCTTATCTCTGCAGCGTGATCGTCACCCGGACGTGGACATGACCGAGCCTTCGACGCCGAGAGCTACCGGAAACGGCCTCGATCCGCAAAGGACGAGCCGAACGGCCGCGCCGTGGCGACGTGTGCTGGCCGGCGCGCTCGCGGGCCTCGTCGCCCTGACCTCCGTTCCGGCCTTCGCCAACAAACGGCCCTCGATCATCCGCGACGCCGAAATCGAAACTCTGCTGCGCGATTATGCCGAACCGGTCTTCGAGGCGGCGGGCATCCGCAAGGGACAGGTCCGGATCATCCTGATCGGCGACCGGAGCTTCAACGCCTTCGTCACCGACGGCCGCCGGATGTTCATCAATGTCGGCGCGATCATGGATGCGCGCGCGCCGAACGAGTTGATCGGCGTCATCGCGCACGAGGCGGGGCACATCGCGGGCGGGCATCTGGTGCGCCTGCGCGAACAGGCGGCCAACGCTCAGATCCTCGCCGTCGTCGGCATGCTGCTCGGCGCGGGCGCCGTGGCGGGAGCCGCCGCATCCGGAGACCGGGTCGGCTCGTCCGGCATCGGCACCATGGGCGCCGTTCTGGGACCGACGGAACTCGTCCGCCGCAGCATGCTTTCCTATCAGCGTGCGGAGGAGCAGGCCGCCGACCGCGCCGCCATCACCTATCTCGATCGGACGGGCCAGTCCGCGAAGGGTCTTCTCGAGACCTTCCGGCGCTTTCATCAGGAATCGATGTTCAAGACCACGGGCATCGATCCCTATACGATCAGCCATCCGCTGCCCGCCGACCGCATCGCCAATCTCGAAACGCTGGCGGCCAAGAGCGCGCATCTTTCGGCCAAGGATCCGCCCGCGCTCGTCGCGCGGCACGAATTGGCGCGGGCGAAACTCTTCGGCTTCGTCGCCAATGCCGACGAGGTGGCGCGGCGCTATCCCGCCCGCGACGTGTCCCTGCCCGCCCGCTATGCCCGGGCGATCGTGGATTATCGATACAAGCGCCTCTCCGAAGCGCTGACGAAGATCGACGCGCTACTCGCCGAGCAGCCGAACAACGCCTATTTCTGGGAGCTCAAGGGCCAGGCGCTGTTGGAATTCGGCCGCGCGCAGGAGTCCGTGCCCGCGCTTCGCCGCGCCGTGTCGCTCGCTCCGGGGGCCGTGCCGATCCGCGTGATGCTGGGCCATGCGCTCGTCTCGACGGAGCGGCCCGCCGCCGTCGACGAAGCGATCCGCGAATTGTCGAACGCCGTCACCCGCGAGCCGGACAATGCCGAGGGCTTCCGCCATCTTGCCACCGCCTACGGCATCAAGGGCAACGTCGCCATGGCGGAACTGTCGTCGGCGCAGTATTATTTCACGACCGGCGACCTTCGCAACGCGGTGCAGCAGGCCGCCCGTGCGCAGGACAAATTCCCGAAGAACTCGGCTTCTTGGCTGAAGGCCGAGGAGATCCTCACCTACCGGCCGCCCCGTTGAGCCGCGTTCAGGAGCCCCAAGGATGACCTTCCCCTTCCCGCGCGCGGTCGCCGTGACGCTCGCCGCCTTCGCGTTCTCCCTCTCCGGCGCCGCCGCGCAGTCCTTCAACGACCGTCAGAAGGACGAGATCCGCGCCCTGATCCGGGACTACATGCTCTCCAATCCCGAGATCATTCAGGAAGCGATGAACGAACTCGAGCGCAAGCAGGCCGACGCGGAGAAGACGGCGCGGGCCAAGGCGCTCGACGAACTGGCGGGCGCCCTCGCCGACTCGCCGCGGGCCATCGTCGTCGGCAATCCCGCGGGCGACGTCACGCTGGTCGAGTTCTTCGACTACAATTGCGGCTACTGCAAAAAGGCGATGAGCGACCTCGAAGCGCTGATGAAGAGCGATCCGAAGCTCAAGGTCGTCCTGCGCGACTTCCCCGTTCTCGGCCCCGACTCGATCGAAGCCTCGCTCGCGGCCGTGGCCGCGAAGAAGCAGATCTCCGGCGACCGCTATTGGGAATTCCACCGCAAGCTGATCGAATCCCGCGGCCGCATCGGCAAGGAACGCGTCTTCGCCGTCGCTCGGGAAATGGGCGCGGACCCTGCGAAGCTCCAGAAGGACATGGAGAGCCCCGACGTGCGCGGCACGATCGAGGAGACCATGCGTTTCGCCGACGCGCTGCGGCTTCAGGGCACGCCCGCCTTCGTGGTGGGCAAGGAGGTGATCTTCGGCGCGGTCGGCAACGAACCGCTCAAGACCGCCATCGCCTCGGTGCGGAAATGCGGGAAAGCGGTCTGCTGAAGGCGGACCGCCCTTTTCCTCCGTCGCGCGAGCGATTAAGGAGGCTGAAACGAGGTTCGGATCGCGTCTGAGTCGCGACCCGGGCGAATGGAATGCCTCGACGGACGAACCCCGGCCCGAGCCGCGCGGAGGTCCGAAGATACGGCCAGGATGACATGACCCAGAGCTCCAAGGACGCCGGCGCCGATGCCGGCATCGACGCCAAGCTGGTCCGCCGCCTCGCGCAGATGCTGACCGAAACGGACCTGTCCGAGATCGAGGTCGAGAAGGGCGATCTGCGGATCCGCGTCGCGCGCACGATGACCGCCGCGACCTATGCCGTTCCGGCGCCCGCCGCCGTGATCGCTCCGCCGCCCGCGGCCGCCGTGGCGCCCGCCGCGGCTCCCGCGCCGAGCGCGGCCGAGGCCGCCGCTCATCCGGGCGCCGTCGCCTCGCCGATGGTCGGCACCGCCTATCGCCGTCCGTCGCCGGACGCCAAGGCCTTCGTCGAGATCGGCTCGCAGGTGAAGCAGGGCGAGAAGGTTCTGCTCGTCGAGGCCATGAAGACCTTCAACGAGATCGTCGCGCCCCGCTCCGGCACCGTGACCGCGATCTTCGTCGAGGACGGGCAGCCCGTCGAATACGGCCAATCGCTTCTCGTGATCGAGTGATCGCGGCATGTTCGACAAGATCCTGATCGCGAACCGGGGCGAAATCGCACTGCGCATCCTGCGGGCCTGCAAGGAGCTCGGCATCGCGACCGTCGCCGTGCATTCGACGGCGGACGCCAATGCGATGCATGTGCGCCTCGCGGACGAGAGCGTCTGCATCGGCCCGCCGCCCGCCCGCGACAGCTATCTGAACATTCCGCAGCTCCTCGCCGCCTGCGAGATCACGGGCGCGGACGCCGTCCATCCCGGCTACGGCTTCCTCTCCGAGAATGCGCGCTTCGCCGACATTCTCGACAGCCACAACATCCATTTCATCGGCCCCAAGGCGGAGCACATCCGCGTCATGGGCGACAAGATCGAGGCCAAGCGCACGGCCAAGCGCCTCGGCATCCCCTGCGTCCCCGGCTCCGAAGGCGGGGTGACCGACGACGACGAGGCGATGCGCGTCGCACGCGACATCGGCTATCCGGTTCTGGTGAAGGCCGCGGCGGGCGGCGGCGGTCGCGGCATGAAGGTCGCGCGGACCGAGGGCGACCTCGTCCATGCGCTGCAGACCGCGCGGACCGAGGCCAAGGCCGCCTTCGGCGACGACGCCGTCTATCTCGAGAAGTATCTCGAAAAGCCCCGCCATATCGAAATTCAGGTGCTCGGCGACGGGCGCGGCAACGCGGTCCATCTCGGCGAGCGCGACTGCTCCCTCCAGCGCCGCCATCAGAAGGTATGGGAGGAGGCCGCCTCCCCCGCCTTGAACGACGCCATGCGCGAGGAGATCGGCGAGGTCTGCGCCCAGGCCATGCGCGATCTGGGCTATCTCGGCGCGGGGACGATCGAATTCCTCTACGAGGACGGCCGCTTCTACTTCATCGAAATGAACACCCGCATCCAGGTCGAGCATCCCGTGACGGAGATGATCACCGGGATCGATCTCGTGAACGAACAGATCCGCATCGCCGCGGGCGCGCCGCTGTCCTTCCGACAGGAAGACGTGAAGATCGCCGGCCATGCCATCGAATGCCGGATCAATGCGGAACACCCGGTCACCTTCCGGCCCTCGCCGGGCAAGATCACTTATTTCCATCCGCCGGGCGGCCTCGGCGTGCGCGTCGATTCCGCCGTCTATCAGGGCTATGCGATCCCGCCGCATTACGACTCGCTGATCGGGAAGCTGATCGTCCACGGCCGGACCCGCAACGAATGCCTCATGCGGCTGCGCCGCGCCCTCGACGAATTCGTCGTGGAAGGCGTCGAGACCACGCTGCCGCTGTTCCGCGCGCTCGTCCGCAATCCGGACATTCAGAACGGGCTCTACGACATCCACTGGCTGGAGAAGTTCCTGGCCGGGGGCGGCATGGGCGACGACGCGGCGGGTTGACGCGATGGCGTCCGGGGAAGACACGGACGACGCGATCACTCCCGACCTGCTGCTGCAGGCCTATGCGGCGGGGGTCTTCCCCATGGCCGAGAGCGCCGAGGCTCCGGATCTCTTTTGGGTCGAACCGCGCGAGCGCGGCATTCTCCCCCTCGATCGGTTCCACGTCTCGGGCAGCTTGGCGAAGACCGTCCGTTCGGACCGGTTCTCGATCCGCATCGACACCGATTTCGACGCCGTGATCGCCGCCTGCGCGGAAACACGGCCGGAGACATGGATCAACGGGCGGATCCGGTCGCTCTACGGACGCCTTTTCGACCGCGGCGCGGCGCATACCGTCGAAGCTTGGCTCGGAGATCGTCTCGTGGGCGGGCTCTACGGCGTCTCGATCGGCGGCGTCTTTTTCGGCGAAAGCATGTTCCACACCGAGCGGGACGCTTCGAAAACCGCCTTGGTCCACCTCGTGGCGCGCCTCAAGAAAGGCGGCTATCGCCTTCTGGACACTCAATTCGTGACGCCGCATCTCGCCGGGTTCGGGGCCGTCGCGCTGCCGCGCAAGCGCTATCGCATCCTTCTGGACGAGGCGATGGAGACGACGGGGAACTTCCTCGTCTGGCCGCGCGACCGCCGCGTGACGGGCGCCGAGGCTCTGGCCGCGCTCGAGACGGACCCGACGTCCTGACGGCTCAGCGCGGCGGCCGGTTCGGATCGGCGGGCGCCACGTTGCGCGGGGGCACGGGCGGAGCGCTCTGAGGCGTCCGCGCGGCGGGTTGCGGCGCGGTCTGCTGCGGCCTCGTCCCCTGTCCCTGCCCCTGCCCCGGCTGCTGCCCCTGACGCGGCGGCGCGGGTTTGGCGGCGGCTGCGGGCGTCTCTTCGGAAACGGGCCGCGTCCCGCCCTTGCAGCCCGTCAGCCACATGTCATAGACGGCATGCTCGATCGCATGCAGGCCGGGGCTCGCCGCGAAGACCCAACCGCCGAAGATCCGGCGGCTGCGGCCCGGCCCGGCGACCTCGTCGACCTCGATGAAGGCCGTCGTATTGGGCGCTTCGGTCACGGGACGCGTATAGCAGACGCGCGGCGTGAGCTGCAGCGTGCCGAACTGCACCGTTTCGTCGATCGCGACTTCGAAACTGGTGATGCGGCCCGTGATCTTGTCGAGCCCCGCGAAGATCGCGGTCGGATTCCTGATCTTGTCCGCGGCGGCGCCGACGACCGTCAGCGGCAGCGCGAGGGCGGCGAGCATCAGGATGCGGGGCGAGCGGTCGATCATCAGCGGGGCTTAACACGCCCGTCGGGGCGGAAAAAGGGCGGACGTCCTCGCCCGCCCGCCGTCATGGGCGCCTCTGCAGGCATCCCGGCAACGGGCCGAAAGAAAAGCCCCGCCGAATCGGCGGGGCGTCGAGCTCTCGCGGAACAGGGCGGACCGCTCAGTTCCCGGGCGTCCAGGGCTGATAATCCCCCGTCGCCTTGCGGCGCTCTTCCGAATTGAGGATCGAACCCTTGGGACGATAGGCGTTCGGCGTCCCCGTCGGGTTCATGCGGTGCGGCTTCTCCCACTCGCGGGGAACATAGCCTTCGCTCTGCGGCGGCTCGTCGAACTTGTGGTGGATCCAACCGTACCAGCCCGGCGGGATCTTCGAGGGCTCCGCCTCGCCGTTGTAGATCACCCAACGGCGCACCACGCCGAGCGCGGGATCCGTCTTGTTGCCCTTGGTCCGGAAATAGCGGTTGCCGAATTCGTCTTCGCCGACGAATTCCCCGTTGCGCTTCGTATGCAGGAGGGTGCCCAGCGTGGCCCCGTTCCACCAGGTGAAGATCCTGATCAGAGTGTCCTTCATCGACGCCCGCCCCCTCGTTTCGGGGCGGACTATGGCCGCGCGCCCCGCGCCTGTCCAGTCCGCAGAAGGTCCGATTCTCCCCGGCCCGAGGGACCGCTTCCGAGGCCCGGAACGCGTCGAGACGTCGCGGTTCGGGTCGGGTTGCGCAAGAGCGCTCGCTCACGCCTCAATTGAACACGGGCATGATTCCCGATGCGGATCCGCCACTTGGCCGAAAATCCGCAACCCGTCCCCGTTATTCACACCCCCTGCACAATATCTGGTGCCCGGGGCGGCGCGGCGCACAAGAGCTTGACGATTTCACCGGACGGGGGCTAGCTGTGACCCTCTCGGCGCTCGCCCGCAGCGGACCGATTCTCGGCGCGCCGCGTTGCGCCGGGCGAGGCGCGGGGCGGCCGGAGCCGGATCGATCGTGATCGATCCCGGCAACCGGCGGGGCCGCAGTGAATTCGATTTGGAACGGCCGCGCGAAGCGGTGCCGGACTTGGGTCCGGATCAGGGGACTGGAATGCGTATTGAACGTCGTTACACCAAGACGGGCTCGTCTCCCTATGCGGAGATCGTCTTCCGGCATGCCACGAGCGAGATCCGCAATCCGGACGGCTCGGTCGTGTTCCGCCTCGAGAACATCGAGGTGCCGGAGGCGTGGAGCCAGGTCGCGGCCGACGTTCTCGCGCAGAAGTATTTCCGCAAGGCGGGCGTGCCGTCGCGGCTGAAGAAGGTCGAGGAGAACGACGTTCCCTCGTGGCTGTGGCGCTCGGTCCCCGACGACAAGGCGCTCGCGGCGCTTCCCGAGGGCGAGCGTTTCGGCTCGGAGATGACCTCCAAGCAGGTCTTCGATCGTCTGGGCGGCTGCTGGACCTAGTGGGGCTGGAAGGGCGGTTACTTCACGTCGGAAGAGGACGCGCAGGCCTTCCATGACGAGCTGCGCTTCATGCTCGCCAACCAGATGGTCGCGCCGAATTCGCCGCAGTGGTTCAACACCGGCCTGCATTGGGCCTACGGCATCGACGGCCCGTCGCAGGGCCATTTCTACGTCGACTTCAAGACGGGCAAGCTCGTGAAGTCGAAGTCCTCCTACGAGCATCCGCAGCCGCATG
>JAIXTT010000056.1 GCA_027483795.1 Hyphomicrobiales bacterium | reverse complement strand
GTGCACACCTGGCTGCCTGACGCCCACGTGGAAGCCCCGACGGCGGGCTCGGTGATCCTGGCGGGCATCCTGCTGAAGATGGGCGGCTACGGCTTCATCCTGTTCAACGTGCCGATGTTCCCGGATGCCTCTGTGCTGTACCGGCCTCTGGTTTTCACCCTGTCGGTGATCGCCATCGTCTACACCTCGCTGGTGGCGATGATGCAGGAGGACATCAAGAAGCTGATCGCCTATTCGTCGGTCGCCCATATGGGCTTCGTGACGATGGGGCTGTTCACGCTCACGCCGCAGGGCATTCAGGGCGCGATGTTCCAGATGATCTCGCACGGCATCGTGTCGGGCGCGCTCTTCCTCTGCGTCGGCGTGATCTACGACCGGATGCATACCCGCGAGATCAGCGCCTATGGCGGCCTCGTCCACCGGATGCCCGTCTATGCGACCATGTTCATGGTGTTCACCATGGCCAATGTCGGCCTTCCGGGGACGTCGGGCTTCGTCGGCGAGTTCCTGACGCTGCTCGGCGCGTTCCGGGCCAACACCTGGGTCGCGGCGATCGCCACGACGGGCGTGGTGCTCTCGGCCTGCTATGCGCTCTGGCTCTATGCCCGCGTGGTCTTCGGCAAGCTCGAAAAGCCGGAATTGAAGACCATCGCCGACCTGTCGCCGCGCGAGGCCGCGCTGCTGTTTCCGCTCGTGATCCTCACGATCTGGTACGGCGTGCAGCCCGGCGCCATCCTCGACGTCTTCGCCCCGTCCACCGAGGCGCTCCTGAAATCCGCGCAGGCGGCCGCGGATGCGGTCGTCAAGACCGCCGCGTTCGCTCCCTGAGGTCAGTCCCGATGTCGTCGACCGTCGCCGCCGTACCCGCCCTCGGGCCCGCGCTTCCGGAGCTGATCCTTGCGCTGGGCGTGCTCGTCCTCGTGCTCTACGGGGCCTTCCGGGGCGATCGTTCCACGGGCGTCGTCACCGCCGCAGCCCTCGGCTTGATCGCCGTCGCGGCCGTGATGGTGATCCTGCAGCCCGCGGGCCGCGTGACCACCTTCAACGGCTCCTTCGTGGTGGACGGCTTCGCCCGCTTCATGAAGGTCGCCATGCTGATCGGCTCGGCCGTCGCGCTTGCGATGTCGGGCGACTACATGCGCAAGGAGAAGGTGCACCAATTCGAGTTCCCGATCCTGGTGCTGCTTTCCACGCTCGGCATGATGCTGATGATTTCGGCGAACGATCTGATCGCCGTCTATCTCGGTCTGGAGCTGTCGAGTCTGGCGCTCTACGTGATCGCCGCCATCCGCCGCGACGACGTGCGCTCGACGGAAGCGGGCCTGAAATACTTCGTCCTCGGCGCGCTGTCCTCGGGCATGCTGCTCTACGGCGCTTCGCTGGTCTACGGCTTCACGGGCACCGTTTCCTTCCAGGGCATCGCCAAGGCGCTGCAGGGCGAAGCGGGGACGGGCGCGATCTTCGGGCTCGTCTTCGTGCTTGCGGGCCTCGCCTTCAAGATCTCCGCCGTGCCCTTCCACATGTGGACGCCGGACGTCTATGAGGGCGCTCCGACCCCGGTCACCGCGCTGTTCGCCGCCGCGCCGAAGATCGCCGCGACGGCGCTGCTCGTGCGCGTAGTGATGACGGCGTTCCCCGGCATCATGCCGCAATGGCAGCAGATCGTGGCCTTCATCGCGGTCGCCTCCATGGCGCTCGGCTCCTTCGCGGCGATCGGGCAGACGAACGTCAAGCGCCTGCTCGCCTATTCCTCGATCGGCCATGTCGGCTTCGCGCTGGTCGGCCTCGCGGCGGGCACGCAGACGGGCGTGCAGGGCGTGGCGACCTATATGGCGATCTATCTCGTGATGACGCTCGGCTCCTTCGCCGTCGTCCTCGCGATGAAGCGCTCGGGCGACTATGTCGAGCACATCGACGATCTCGCCGGGCTCGGACGGACGAACCCGTTCATGGCCTTCGTCTTCGCGATGCTGCTGTTCTCGCTGGCCGGCATCCCGCCGCTCGCGGGCTTCTTCGCCAAGTGGTACGTCTTCGCGGCGGCCGTCGAGGCGAAACTGATCACGCTGGCGGTGATCGGCGTGATCACGAGCGTGATCGGCACCTATTACTATCTCCGTCTCGTGAAGATCATGTATTTCGACGAGCCCAAGGGCGCGTTCGAACCCGCATCCTTGAGCGTGCGGACGGTGGTCGCGGCTTCCGGGGCCTTCGTGTTCCTGTTCTGGCTCTGGCCCGCGCCGCTGGTGAAGGCGGCGGGCGCGGCGGCGAAGTCGCTCTTCTGACGTGGGCGTCTTCGTCGCGGCCGAGATCCCCGGTTACACGATCGAACGCCACGGCGAGATCGGCTCGACCAACGACCGCGCGTTGGAACATGCGCGGGCGGGTCTCGACAAGATATGGGTCACTGCCGACCGGCAGACGGGCGGCCGCGGACGGAGCGGCCGGGCCTGGTCCTCGCCGTCGGGAAATCTTTACGCCAGCCTCGGCCTGATCGATCCCTGCGGGAGCGCCGTCGCTCCGCAACTCGGCTTCGTCGCCGGCGTGGCGCTTCATGCGGCGGTGGGGTCCGTCACGGCGGCGGGGAGGCGGCTCGCCTTGAAATGGCCGAACGACGTGCTTCTCGACGGTGCCAAACTGTCCGGGCTGCTCGTCGAGGGCGGGCAGGACGGCGTCGGGCGTCTGGTGGTCGCCATCGGCATGGGCGTCAATTGCGTTGCGCATCCGACCGATACGCCTTATCCCGCAACGAGCCTCGCCGCGGCGGGGTTTCCGTGCGAGGCATCGGGCCTGTTCGGCGCATTGCGGCGCGAGATCGCTTCGCGACTTTCGATCTGGGAACGGGGCGCGGGTTTCGCCGCGATCCGGGCCGAATGGCTGGAGCGCGCGCACGGGGTCGGAGCGCCCGTCCGGGTGCGGCGGCCCGATGGAGATCTGGCGGGCGTATTCCGCGACATCGACGCCGAAGGGCGTCTGCTTCTGGCGGTCGGATCCGAGATCCGCGTGATCGAAGCGGGCGACGTCTTCTTCGGCTCCGGCGGATCGCATGAGGCGATCACGAAAGGATGAGCATGGCCGAGGCCGTGAAAGAGGATCTCGTTTTCCTGCCGCTGGGCGGCTTGGGCGAGATCGGGATGAATGCCGGGCTTTACGGCTACGGTCCTCCGAAGAACCGCCGCTGGCTGCTCGTCGATTGCGGCGTCAGTTTCGCCGGCGACGATCTGCCGGGAGTCGATCTGATCCTGCCCGATCTGCGCTGGCTCGAAGCCAGGCGCGACAGGCTCGACGGCATCATCATCACGCATGCGCATGAGGACCATATCGGCGCGCTGATGGAATTGTGGCCGCGTCTGAAGGCTCCCGTCCATGCGACGCGCTTCGCGGCGGACCTTCTCGACATCCGGCGTTTCCATGAGCCCGGGGCGCAGGCGATCCCGATGACGGTCGTCGAGCAGGGACAGAGACTTACGATCGGTTCCTTCGACGTCGAATTCATTCCGGTCGCGCATTCCATTCCTGAAGCCTGCGCGCTCGCGATCCGCACGCCGCTCGGAACGGTGCTGCATACGGGCGACTGGAAGATCGACGAGACGCCCTTCCTGGGTCGTCCCACCGACGAAGCGCGTTTGCGCGCGATCGGCGACGAGGGCGTTCTGGCGATCGTCTGCGACTCCACCAACGTGGTGCGCGACGGTGTGAGCCCGAGCGAGAGCGACGTTGCGGCATCGCTCAAGGAGATCATCGCGGAATCGAAGCATCGGGTCGCGGTGACGACCTTCGCCTCGAATGTGGCGCGGCTTCGAGCGGTAGCGGAAGCCGCCTTCGCCTGCGGGCGCGAGGTGGTCGCGATCGGACGCGCGATGGACCGCGTGATCGCGGTGTCGCGCGAACTGGGCTATCTCGACGGCCTGCCTCCGTTCCGCGGCTCGGAAGCCTACGGCTATCTGCCGCGCGACAAGGTCGTGGCGCTGCTGACGGGCAGCCAGGGCGAGCCTCGTGCGGCGCTCGCCCGGGTCGCGACGGACAATCACCCCGACATCGCATTGTCGGCGGGCGACCGCGTCATCCTGTCCTCGCGGACGATCCCCGGGAACGAGAAGGCGATCGGCCGCATCGTGAACGGCCTCGTCCATCAGGGCATCGAAGTCATCACGGACCGCGACAGGCTCGTGCACGTCTCCGGACATCCGCGCCGGGGCGAGATGGAACGTATGTATGCCTGGGTGCGGCCGAAGATTTCCGTGCCGGCGCACGGCGAGGCGCTGCATCTCGAAGAGCATCGCAAACTCGCGCGGGGAGCGGGCGTCCCGTTCCCGATGAAGATCGAGAACGGCGAGATGCTCAGGCTCGCGCCGGGCGAACCGGAAGTGGTCGACGTGGTCGCGGCGGGACGCCTCTACAAGGACGGCACGGTCCTCGTCGACGCGTCGGACCCTGCCATTCCGGAGCGTCGTCGTCTGTCCTTCGGCGGCGTGATTTCCGTCGGCATCGCCATCGATCCGCGCGGCGAACCCGTCGGCGACGTCGCGTTGGCCGTCACGGGCATTCCGCAGAAGACGCGGGAAGGGCGGAGCTTCGAAGACGTCATCGAGGAGGCGGTCTTCTCCGTCCTCGACGGTCTTTCCAAGCAGAAGCGGCGGGATCCCGACCTCGTCGAGAACGCCGTGGAACGGGCCGTGCGCAGCGCGGTCGCGAACCATTGGGGCAAGAAGCCGACCTGCCACGTGCAGATCATCACGATTTGAGGAGCGGCCGCCCGGCCCCCTGCGCCGAAAAGCGCATGCGCTTCGGCGCGGCGCTCCGCTATATGTGCGGGCATCGCAACGAGCGGCGAGAGGAGCCCGCATGATCGGACGTCTCAATCACGTGGCCATCGCGGTGAAGGATCTCGACGCCGCCGTCGCGACTTATCGCGACGTGCTGGGCGCGAAGGTGTCGCCCGCGCTCGACCAGCCGGAACACGGCGTCACGGTGGTCTTCATCGAGCTGCCGAACACCAAGATCGAGTTGCTGCATCCGCTCGGCGAGGGCTCGCCGATCGCCAAGTTCCTCGAACGCAATGCGGACGGCGGGATCCATCACGTCTGCTACGAGGTCGACGACATTCTCGCAGCGCGCGACAAGCTCAAGGCGACGGGCGCGCGCGTCCTCGGAACCGGCGAGCCGAAGATCGGCGCGCACGGCAAGCCGGTGCTGTTCCTTCACCCGAAGGACTTCATGGGCACCCTCGTCGAACTCGAGCAGTCCTGATGCCCGTCGGCAGCGCGATCGCGCTCTTTTTCATCATCTGGTGGCTCGTGCTCTTCGCGGTGCTGCCGCTCGGCGTTCGCAATCCGCATGAGGCGGGAGAGGATGCGCCGGCGGGGAGCGATCCCGGCGCGCCCGTGAAGCCCATGCTCGGACGCAAGCTTCTGATCACGACGGCGGTTGCGTTCCCCGTCACGGCGCTCGCGCTCTTTCTGTGGGAATTCGTCTGAGGGCCTCGCCCTTCGGAAACAAAAAAAGCAGGGCTTTCACCCTGCTTTTTTTTACCCCCGATCAACCGTTCGCGCCGGACTTCCTTGGAAGACCCGGGACTTTTTTTGTCCCTACAGGCTGCGATCGGCTCTCCTCCTCCCGAGACTTGGACCTCTGCTACGCTCGTGAAAGCGGCGGGCCTTTTTTTCGAGTATGCGGACGGTAGCCCACGAATTTTGCCGTGTCACCATCTTATATAAGACCTATGGCGAATTTTTCGTCGTTACGCGCGCTGCGCGAGCGGTCGACGTCGGGGCGGCGCGGCGGCCTTGTGTTTTCCCGGGCGATGCGGTTGAACGACAGCGTCGTTTCCGTATCGATCACCCCTTCTTCCGCGGTCAATCCATGCGCCTCTCCCGTTATTTCCTTCCGATCCTGCGCGAAACCCCGAAAGAGGCCGAGATCGCTTCGCATCGGCTGATGCTGCGGGCGGGTCTGGTGCGGCAGGAATCGGCCGGGATCTATGCGTGGCTGCCGCTCGGCCTGCGGGTTCTCGACAAGGTTTGCGCCATCATCCGCGAAGAGCAGAACCGCTCGGGCGCCGTCGAACTCCTGATGCCGACGATCCAATCCGCCGATCTGTGGCGCGAATCCGGCCGCTATGACGCCTACGGCAAGGAGATGCTGCGCATCACCGACCGGCATGATCGCGAAATGCTGTTCGGGCCGACGAACGAGGAGATGATCACGGAGATCTTCCGGGGCTATGTCCGGTCCTACAAGGATCTGCCGCTCAATCTCTACCATATCCAGTGGAAGTTCCGGGACGAGATCCGCCCGCGATTCGGCACGATGCGCTCGCGCGAATTCCTGATGAAGGACGCCTACTCCTTCGACGTCGACGAGGCGGGCGCGCGCCATGCCTACAACCGCATGTTCGCGGCCTATCTCCGCAGCTTCGCCCGCATGGGACTGACCTCGATCCCGATGCGCGCCGACACCGGCCCGATCGGCGGCGACCTGAGCCATGAATTCATCATCCTCGCCCAGACGGGAGAGAGCGAGGTTCATTGCGACAAGTCGGTCCTCGACCTGCCGATTCCCCATGCGGACACGGATTTCGACGACGTCGCGGGCCTTCAGAAGATCGTGGACGCCTGGACCGCGCCTTACGCCGCCACGTCCGAGATGCATGACGAGGCGGCCTTCGCGGCCGTTCCCGCCGACCGCAAGGTTTCCGCGCGCGGCATCGAAGTGGGGCACATCTTCTATTTCGGCACCAAGTACTCCGAACCGATGGGCGCCAAGGTGACGGGTCCGGACGGGCAGGACCGCCCCGTCCATATGGGATCCTACGGCATCGGGCCGAGCCGTCTCGTCGCGGCGTTGATCGAGGCCTTCCACGACGAGCAGGGCATCGTCTGGCCGGAGGCCGTCGCGCCGTTCAAGGTGGCACTGCTCAATCTCAAGGTCGGGGACGCGGGAACCGACGCGGCCTGCGAAACGATCCACCGGGCGCTCGCGGCGCGGGGCATCGACGTCCTCTATGACGATCGCGACGACCGCCCCGGCGCGAAATTCGCGACCGCGGATCTCATCGGTCTTCCGTGGCAGGTCCTCGTCGGTCCCAAGGGTCTTGCCGAGGGCAAGGTCGAATTGAAGCGGCGGGCGACGGGGGAGCGGGAACTCCTCTCGGTCGAGGACGCCGTGCTCCGATTGTCGGCCTGACCGCATGAACGAAGCCGCAGCCCCGGTCCCGGCGACGCGCGCCTTCGCATCCTTCGAATGGCTCGTCGCGGGCCGCTATCTGCGCGCGCGACGGCGTGAAGGCTTCATCTCCGTCATCGCGGGCTTCTCCTTTCTCGGGATCATGCTGGGCGTCGCGACGCTCATCATCGTCCTGTCCGTGATGAACGGGTTCCGGAAGGAGCTGCTCGACAAGATCCTCGGCGTGAACGGCCATGTCTTCGTGAGCGGCATCGAACGCCCGCTCACGGATTTCGCCGAGGTGACGGCGACGATCTCGACCCTCCCGGGCGTGACGCTCGCCATGCCCGTCGTCGAAGGCCAGGCGCTGGCATCCTCTCCCGTGAATGCGGGCGGCGTCCTCGTCCGCGGGCTTCGGGAGGAGGACATCAAGCGCGTTCCCTCCATCGCGGGCAATCTGCGCATGGGCACGCTGCACGGTTTCGACGAAGGCCAAGGCGTCGTGATCGGAAAGAGGCTTGCGGACCAGCTGTTCCTGCGTCCCGGCGACGGGCTGACGCTGACGGCGCCGCGCGGCGCGCTGACGCCCTTCGGCACCGCGCCGCGCGTGAAGACCTATCCCGTCCGCGCCGTCTACGAAGTCGGCATGTCGGAATTCGATTCCGCCTTCGTCTATCTGCCGCTGGCCGAGGCGCAGGCCTTTTTCGGTCGCGACGGAGACGTGAGCGCGATCGAAGTCTTCCTGCGCGATCCCGACAAGGTGGACGTGGCGAGGGCGGCGGTGGACGCGGCGGTGGCGCGGCCCGTGATCGTCTCCGATTGGCGCATGCGCAACCGTACCTTCTTCGGCGTGCTTCAGGTGGAGCGGAACGTGATGTTCCTGATCCTGACGCTGATCGTGCTCGTCGCCGCGCTCAACATCGTCTCCGGCCTCATCATGCTGGTGAAGGACAAGAGCGCCGACATCGCGATCCTCAGGACGATGGGCGCAACGCGCGGCGCGATCCTGAGGATCTTCCTGATCACCGGCGCTTCGATCGGCGTCGTGGGAACTCTGGCCGGGCTCGCGCTTGGCGTCGTCGTCGCGGTCAATGTCGAGCATATCCGCGCGTTCCTGTCTCATCTGAGCCGGACGGAGCTGTTTCCCGCGGAGTTCTATTTCCTGAGCCGACTGCCTTCGGCCGTGGACCCGACCGAAGTCGTCACCGTCGTCATGATGGCGCTGACGCTCTCATTGTTGGCGACGATCTATCCCGCCTGGCGCGCCGCGCGCCTCGATCCCGTCGAAGCGCTCCGTTACGAGTGAGGATGCGATGCCGGAGGCCGTGCCGCACCCCGCCCTTTTCCTTTGGCAGATCGAGCGTCGTTTCACCGACGCCGAACGGACCATCGAAGTGCTCCGTCGCGCCGATCTGGCGGTCTGGCCGGGGCAGACGGTGGCCCTGATCGCCCCGTCGGGCACCGGCAAATCGACCCTGCTGCAGATCGCGGGCCTTCTCGAGAAGCCCGACGCCGGCGACGTCTATATCGGCTCGCGCCCGACCGCCGCGCTCGACGACGATTCGCGGACCGCGATGCGGCGCACGGAGATCGGCTTCGTCTATCAGTCGCACCGGTTGCTGCCCGAATTCACGGCGCTCGAAAACGTGATGATGCCCCAATTGATCGGCGGACTCGCCCGCGCCGATGCGGAACGCCGCGCCCGCGAGATCCTCGGCTATCTCGGGCTCGGCGAAAGGCTGGGGCATCGCCCCTCCGAACTGTCGGGAGGAGAACAGCAGCGGGTGGCGATCGCACGCGCGGTGGCCAATCGCCCGCGTATTCTGCTGGCCGACGAGCCGACGGGAAATCTGGATCCCAAGACGTCCGCGCACGTCTTCGACACGCTGCTCGGGCTGGCGCGCGTCTCCCGTCTGGCGGCCGTCGTGGCGACCCACAATCTCGAATTGGCCGCACGGATGGATCGTCGCGTGACGCTGCGCGACGGCGTGGTGATCGAGCTGGATTAATCTTTCGTCAACCGTTCCGGGAGCGTCCGCTGCCGGGGACTTGCAAAAAGAACAAAACAAGAACATTGTTGCTCTACAAGGGAAACGGGAGAGCGAACATGATCACCGCCTTCATCGAAGACGTCGCCGACATCGCCGCGATCGGCAGCTTCGTCGCCATGGTCTGCACCTTCGCCGCCGCCGTCTGAGGACGGCGGTCCGATCCGGGCGAGGAGGGGCTGGACCCCGCGCTCCGGATCGCGATGATCGGGCGTCCCCTTCGTGAGGTCCGTTCCGTGAGTCGCATTCTGTCCGACGTCGGCTTCGTGCATCTGCACGTGCATTCGTCCTTCTCGCTGCTCGAGGGCGCGCTCCGGATCGACGACCTCAAGAAGCTCGCGCTGAAGGACCGGATGCCGGCCCTTGCGCTCACCGACACCAACAATCTGTTCGGCGCGCTCGAATTCTCCGAGAAGATGTCGGGCGCCGGAATCCAGCCGATCATCGGGATCGATCTCGCGGTCGAGTTCGGGGATGACCGGGCGCCGGGACGGGGACCCGTGGTTCTCGCGAAGCGGCCCTCCGTGGTGCTGCTCTGCATGAACGCGGAAGGCTATGCGAACCTCGTGAAGATCGGCTCCCGCGCCTTTCTCGGACCGGCACAGGGGGAGGAGCCGCATGTCTCCTTCGAAGAGCTCGCCGCACGGTCCGACGGTCTGATCGCTCTGACGGGCGGGCCCGAGGGTCCTCTGGACCGCGCCTTGGCTCAGGGGCAGGACGATCTGGCCGAGGCTCGGCTGAAACGGCTGTCCGACGTCTTCGGCGACAGGCTCTATGTCGAGATCCAGCGTCACGAGCTCGATTCGGAGCGGGCCGTCGAGCCGCGTCTTCTCGAACTCGCCTATCGGCACCGCGTGCCGATCGTGGGGACGAACGAAGCCTATTTCTCGAAGCCCGATGATTACGCGGCGCATGACGCCCTTCTGGCGATCGCCGACGGTCGGGTCGTGACGGACGAAGAGCGGCGGCGCGTGACGCCGGGCCACGACTTCAAGACGCGCTCCGAGATGATGGAGATTTTCAAGGATCTCCCGGAGGCGATTGCGAATACGATCGAAATCGCGATGCGATGCGTTCATCGCCCGAAGACGCAGAAGCCCATCCTGCCGCGTTTCACCGAAGGGGACGAGGACGAGGGCGCCGTGCTCGACCGCATGGCGCATGAGGGGCTCGCCGATCGGCTCGCCGTCCATGGCTGCGCGCCCGGGCTCACGGAGGACGACTACCGCAAGCGGCTGGACTTCGAATTGTCCGTCATCAAGCGGATGAACTTTCCGGGATATTTCCTGATCGTCGCCGACTTCATCCAATGGGCCAAGGCGCAGGACATTCCGGTCGGGCCGGGGCGCGGTTCGGGTGCGGGCTCGCTGGTGGCATGGGCCACGACGATCACGGATCTGGATCCTTTGCGCTTCGGCCTTCTGTTCGAGCGCTTCCTGAACCCCGACCGCGTGTCGATGCCCGATTTCGACATCGATTTCTGTCAGGACCGCCGCGACGAGGTGATCCGCTACGTTCAGGCGAAATACGGTCAGGATCGCGTCGCGCAGATCATCACCTTCGGCACGTTGCTCGCCCGCGGCGTGATGCGCGACGTCGGTCGCGTGCTGCAGATGCCTTACGGGCAGGTGGACAAGCTGACGAAGCTCGTGCCCCAGAACCCGGCCAACCCGGTCACGCTCGTTCAGGCGATCGAAGGTGAGCCCAAGCTGCAGCAGGCGGCTGAGGATGATCCGGTCGTCGGGCGCATGCTGGACGTGGCGAAGAAGCTCGAAGGGCTCTATCGCCACGCTTCGACCCATGCGGCGGGCATCGTGATCGGCGATCGGCCGCTCGACGAGATCGTGCCGCTTTATCGCGATCCGAAATCCGACATGCCCGTGACCCAGTTCAACATGAAATGGGTCGAGCCCGCCGGGCTCGTGAAGTTCGACTTTCTCGGATTGAAGACGCTGACGGTGCTGCAGACCGCGGTGAACCTGATCCGCGACCGCGGCGTCGAGGTCGATCTCTCATCGATCCCGCTCGACGACCCGAAGACCTACGACATGCTCGGTCGCGGCGAGACCGTGGGCGTGTTCCAGGTGGAAAGCGCGGGCATGCGCAAGGCGCTTGCGGACATGAAGGCCGACCGGCTCGAGGACATCATCGCGCTCGTCGCGCTCTACCGTCCGGGCCCGATGGCCAACATCCCCGTCTACAACGCGCGCAAGAACGGGCTGGAGATGCCGGTCTATCCGCATCCCAAGATCGAGCCCGTGCTCAAGGAGACGCAGGGCGTCATCATCTATCAGGAACAGGTGATGCAGATCGCGCAGATCCTGTCGGGCTATTCGCTCGGCGAGGCCGATCTTCTGCGTCGCGCGATGGGCAAGAAGATCAAGGCGGAGATGGACGCGCAGCGCGCCCGTTTCGTGCAGGGCGCGGTCGACGGCGGGCTCACCGAAGACGACGCCAATTCGATCTTCGATCTTCTCGCGAAATTCGCCGACTACGGTTTCAACAAGTCGCATGCGGCGGCCTATGCCGTCGTCTCGTACCAGACGGCCTATCTCAAGGCGAACCATCCGGTCGAGTTCATGGCGGCGTCGATGACGCTGGACCTTTCGAATACCGACAAACTCTCCGAGTTTCGGCGCGAGGCCCAACGTCTCGGCATCAGGGTCGAGCCGCCCTCGATCAACCGCTCGGGCTGCGTCTTCGAAGTGCATGACGGGGCTATCCGTTATGCGCTGGCCGCGGTGAAAGGCGTCGGACGGCAGGCCGTCGAGAGCATCGTCGCGGCGCGCAGGGACGGGCCGTTCCGCGACCTTGCGGATTTCGCCCGCAGGCTCAATCCGCGGCTCGTCAACAAGCGCACGCTCGAAAGTCTCGTCTCGGCGGGGGCCTTCGACGAGATCGAACCGGACCGTGCGCGTGCGGCGGCCGCGCTCGAAGCGATCGTCGCCGAGGCCAACCGCGCGCAGGAACAGGCGTCGGCCGGGCAGGGCGACATCTTCGGGGCCTTGGGCGGCGCGCCCGAACCGCTGCGGATCCCGCCCTACGAGCCTTGGCTCCCCGCCGAACGTCTGCAGCGGGAATATGACGCGATCGGCTTCTTCCTCACGGGTCACCCGCTCGACGAGTATGAGGCCGTTCTGAAGAAGCTCAGGACGCAGCGCCATGCGGAATTCGTCAAGGCGGTGAAGCAGGGCGCGGGTATGGGTCGCGTCGCGGCGACGGTTCTCGACCGTCAGGAACGCCGCACGAAATCCGGCTCCAAGATGGGCATCTTCGCGCTGTCCGACCAAAGCGGCCAGTTCGAGGCGATCATCTTTTCCGAAGGACTGAACCAATATCGCGACCTGCTGGAGCCCGGCCGGGCGGTCCTGCTCACGCTTCAGGCGAGCGTGGAGGGCGAGGAGGTCCGTTCACGCATCGTCGCCGCCGAACCGCTGGATGCGGCGGCGGCGCGTCTTCCGCAGTCGCTTCGGATCTTCCTGAAGGACGAGAAGCCCATTCCGAGCGTCGCCGAGCGCCTCAAGGAGCGCGGGGACGGGGAAGTCATCCTCGTCCTGATGCTGGACGAAGGACGGCAGGAGGTCGAGTTGAAGCTCCCGGGGGGATATCGCGCGACGCCTCAGGTCGCGGGCGCGATCAAGGCCGTGCCGGGCGTCGTCTCGGTCGAGGCGGCCTGAAGGGGCGCGGCCTCGGCCGTGCCCTCCGCCCTTGCTTTTCCCGGTTGCCGCGTCTATAGCCCGCCCCATCCCACACGCGGAGAAAAGGCTTCGGCCTGTCCGGTGACCGGCAACCCCGGTTCACGTCTCCGCGGAGGCTTACAACCGGAGAACGTACGTCATGGCTATGCCCGACTTTTCCATGCGCCAGCTTCTCGAAGCGGGTGCGCATTTCGGCCACCAGGCTCATCGCTGGAACCCGAAGATGGCTCCCTTCATCTTCGGCACGCGCAACAACGTCCACATCATCGACCTCGCGCAGTCGGTTCCGATGCTTTACCGCGCGCTGCAGGCCGTGTCCGACACGGTGGCGGCCGGCGGCCGCGTGCTCTTCGTGGGCACCAAGCGTCAGGCGCAGGACGAGGTCGCTGCCGCCGCGAAGCGCTCGGCCCAGTACTACGTCAATGCCCGCTGGCTCGGCGGCATGCTGACGAACTGGAAGACGATTTCGGGCTCGATCCAGCGCCTCCGCAAGGTCGACGAGATGCTCGCTTCGGGCGCCGCCGGCCTCACGAAGAAGGAGCGCCTGATGCTCGCCCGCGAAAAGGAGAAGCTCGATCGGGCTCTCGGCGGCATCAAGGACATGGGCGGCACGCCCGACCTGATCTTCGTCATCGACACCAACAAGGAACAGCTCGCGATCAAGGAAGCGCAGCGTCTGGGCATTCCGGTCGCCGCGATCGTCGACACGAACTGCGATCCGGACGGCATCACCTTCCCGGTTCCGGGCAATGACGACGCGGGCCGCGCGATCTCGCTCTATTGCGACCTCGTCGCCCGCGCGGCGATCGACGGCATCTCGCGCGGACAGGGCGCGAGCGGCGTCGACGTCGGCGCGGCCGTGACCCCGGTCGCGGAAGAGCTCCCTGTCGAAGTCGCCGCGGCGACGGGCGAGGCCTTCGAGCGGCTTGCGGCTCCCCGCGGCGCGCCGGACGACCTCACCAAGCTCGCGGGCGTCGGTCCGCAGCTCGCCGGCAAGCTCAACGACGCGGGCATCTTCCACTATTGGCAGGTCGCCGCGATGACGACCGCCGACGTGGACGCTCTCGACGCCGAGCTGAAGCTCAACGGCCGCATCGCCCGCGACGGCTGGGTGGCGCAGGCCCGCGGCCAGCTCGAAGCGGCCTGATCGACGCCGAACGTCATGTCCGCTTCATCGAAGCGGGCCACGGAATGAAACGACGGCGGCGGCGGCAACTCCGCCGCCGATCCGTATGAAGAACACGAGAGGACGATACCCATGGCGAACATCACCGCCGCTACGGTGAAGGATCTTCGCGAGAAGACCGGCGCCGGCATGATGGACTGCAAGGCCGCGCTCGAAGCTTCGAACGGCGACGTCGAAGCCGCCGTCGATTGGCTCCGCAAGAAGGGTCTTGCCAAGGCCGCGAAGAAGTCCGGCCGCGTCGCGGCGGAAGGCCTGATCGGCCTCGCCGTCGCCGGCGGCAAGGGCGTGGTCGTCGAGGTGAATTCCGAGACCGACTTCGTCGCGCGCAACGACGCCTTCCAGGCGCTCGTCCGCAACACCGCGGGAGTCGCGCTCGCGGGTTCGACCGACGACGTCGAGGCGATCAAGCAGGCGGCCTATCCGGGCGGCGGCAAGGTCGAGGAAGCGGTCGCGGGCGCCATCGCCACCATCGGCGAGAACATGACGCTGCGTCGCGTCGCTTCCGTTTCGGTCGCGCAGGGCGCCGTCGGCCAATATCTGCACGGCTCGGTGGGCGAGGGCCTCGGCAAGATCGGCGTGCTCGTCGCGCTCGAATCGTCGGGCAAGGCCGACGAACTCGCCGCGCTCGGCCGCCAGATCGCCATGCATGTCGCGGCGGCGAACCCGCAGGCGCTCGACGCTTCGGGCCTCGACCCGGCGGTTCTGGAACGCGAGAAGAACGTTCTGGCCGAGAAGAACGCGGGCAAGCCCGCCCATGTTCTCGAAAAGATCTTCGAGAGCGGCCTGAAGACCTACTACAAGGAAGTCTGCCTCCTCGAGCAGGCCTTCATCCATGATCCCTCCAAGTCCGTCGCTCAGGCGGTCAAGGAGAGCGAAGGCCGCATCGGTGGTCCGATCACGGTGAAGGGTTTCGTCCGCTTCGCTCTCGGCGAGGGCATCGAGAAGCAGGAATCGGACTTCGCGGCCGAAGTGGCCGCCGCCGCGGGCGGCGGCGCCTGACGGATCGATACTGAAGAGCGGCACTTGTGCCGCTCTTTTCTTGCGGGGCTCCTCAGGGAGCGAGGGACAGAGGGGAGAAGACGTCGATGGCGGGGTTCAAACGGGTTCTCGTCAAGCTTTCGGGCGAAGCTTTGCTCGCACCCGACGGTTATTGGCTCCATCCCTCGACGCTCTCGACCTTGGCCGCCGATCTCGCGAGCGCTTCGAAGGCGGGTTACGAAATCTCGGTGGTCATCGGCGGCGGAAACATCATCCGCGGCGCGAAGGTCGGCGCGGCCGGTTGGATCGACCGCGCGACGGCCGACTCGATGGGCATGCTCGCCACGATCATGAATTCGATCGCGCTCGAAGGAGCCCTCGAGGCGGCGGGCGCGAGCGCGCGGACGATGTCGGCCGTCGCCATGCCGACCATCTGCGAGACCTATGCGCGGCAGACCGCGCTCCATCACCTCTCCAAGGGACGCATCGCCGTGTTGGGCGGAGGGACGGGCAGCCCGTTCTTCACCACCGATACGGCCGCGGTCCTCCGCGCCGTCGAGCTGAAATGCGATGCGGTGCTGAAGGCGACGCAGGTCGACGGGATCTATTCGGCCGATCCGAAGAAGGATCCGAATGCGGTGCGTTACGACCGCATCACCCATGACGACGCGATCCGTCAGGATCTCAAGGTGATGGACACGGCGGCCTTCGCGCTGGCGCGCGAGAACAGGCTTTCCATTCTCGTCGGCTCGGCCCATGCTCCCGGAGCGATCACCCGTATCCTCAAGGGCGAAGCCCCCGCCACCCTCGTCACCCCTTGAACCGGACACGCGGGGAGCTTATCCCCTCGGGTGCACGTTCGATCATCGCGGAAACGACAAGACCATGAGCGCGACTTCCTTCGACCTCGCCGACATCAAGCGCCGCATGCAGGGCGCGATTCAGGCGTTCCGTCACGATCTCGGCAGCCTGCGGACCGGCCGCGCCTCCGCGAGCGTTCTCGACCCCATCATGGTCGACGCCTACGGCTCGATGATGCCGCTCAATCAGGTGGCCACCGTCAACGTGCCCGAACCGCGCATGATCACCGTGCAGGTCTGGGACCGCGGCATGGTCTCCGCCGTCGAGAAGGCGATCCGCGAAAGCGATCTCGGCTTCAATCCCTCGACCGAAGGCCAGATGATGCGCATCCGGATTCCGGAGCTCAACGAGCAGCGTCGTAAGGAAATGGTCAAGGTTGCGCATAAATATGCGGAGGAGGCGCGCGTCGCGGTGCGCCATGTGCGTCGTGACGGTCTCGATCTGCTCAAGAAGCTCGAAAAGGACGGTCATGTGAGCCGCGACGATTTCGAGCGGCAGTCGGAGCAGGTCCAGAAGGCCACCGACCAGTCGGTCGCCGAGATCGATCAGTCCTTGGCGGCCAAGGAAAAGGAAATCATGCAGGTCTGATCCTGCATCAGGGGGGAGGCCCGCAATGGACGGATCGACCGACGCGGCCTCCCGTCACGCCTCCGAAGGCGCGCCTCGCCACGTCGCCGTCATCATGGACGGCAACGGACGTTGGGCTGAGGCCCGCGGCCTTCCTCGGGCCGAGGGGCATCGTCGGGGGCTCGAAGCGCTCCGGCGGACGATCGCCGCAGCGGATGCGGCGGGGATCCGTTTCTTCACGGTCTACAGCTTCTCCTCCGAGAATTGGCGGCGACCGACGGGCGAAGTGTCGGCGCTCCTCTCGCTTCTGCGGCGTTTCGTGCGCGCGGACACCGCCGAAATGCACGCCAACAACGTGCGCATTCGTTACATCGGTTCGCGTGACGGCCTCGACCACGACATCAAGGCTCTTCTGGCGGAATCCGAGGCTTTGACGGCGCGCAATACGGGTCTCACGCTCGTGGTGGCCTTCAATTACGGGTCGCGCGACGAGATCCTTCGGGCGGCGAAAAGTCTCGTGGCCGATGCGGCGGCGGGGCGCCTCGCGCCGGAAGCGGTCGACGAGGCGCTGTTCGCGTCGCGTCTCGATGCGGGAGACGTTCCCGATCCCGATCTCGTGATCCGCACGTCGGGGGAGATGCGCCTTTCGAATTTTCTCCTCTGGCAGGCGGCCTATTCCGAATTCGTGTTCACGCCCGTGTGGTGGCCGGACTTCGACGGCCGCCATCTCGAAGAGGCGCTCGACGAGTATCGTCGACGCGACCGTCGTTTCGGCGGCTTGTCAGCTTCCGGAGGCCGCTCCTGATGGCATGGTCCGCTTCGGGTCCGCGGTCGGAACTCGCCGCCCGCGTCGCCTCGGGACTCGTGATGGCTGGGGCGGCGATCGGCGTCGCCTTCGCGGGCGGTTGGAGCTTCGCGCTGTTCTGGACGACCGCGGCGGTCGTCGCGATGCGCGAATGGCTGGTGCTGATCGGCGTCGAGGGTACCCCGCGCAACGTCGCATGGAGCCTTGCGGGCGTGGGGATCGCCGCCGGAGGAGCGCTCGCCGAAACGGGGCAGGGCGCTCTCGCGGTCCCCTTCGCCGCGACGCTGATCGGCGGCCTTCTGGCGGCGGTCGCGCTCGGCAAGGGCGTCTCACGGGGATGGGTTGCGTCGGGCGCGCTTTATTGCGGGCTCATCGCGGTCGTTCCGATCGGGCTGCGGTCCGATCCCATGCACGGTCTCACGGCGGTGCTGTGGATCTTCGCGGTCGTTTGGGCGACCGACATCGCGGCCTATTTCACCGGACGTCGTCTCGGCGGACCGAAGCTCTGGCCGCGGATCTCTCCGAAAAAGACGTGGTCCGGATTTTTCGGCGGCGTGGCGGGCGGCCTGATCGCGTCCTGGGTGGTGGTGACGGCCTCGACCTCCGTGACCGGACGGGTCTGGGTCTCGGGCGTCGGACTGTTCGTGCTGTCGCTCTCGGCCTCGCTCGTTTCGGTGGCGGGGGACTTGTTCGAATCGTCGGTGAAGCGGCGGTTCGGCGTGAAGGACTCGGGCCACATGATTCCCGGACACGGCGGGGTGCTCGACAGGCTCGATTCCTTCGTGGCCGTCTGCGCGCTGCTGCTGGCCGCGAGCGTCACGGGCCTTTTGGGAGCCGCACTGCGATGAAGACCCTCGTTCTGCTCGGCGCCACGGGCTCCATCGGCACTTCGACGCTCGACATCGTGAGGCGTCATCCCGGCCTCTACCGGATCTCCGCGATCGCGGGGGGCACCGACGCGGCCGGATTGGCCGCGATCGCCCGCGAGTTCCGGGTCGATTTCGCGGCCGTCGCGGACCCGTCGCGCGGACCCGAACTGAAGGAACGGCTTGCGGGCTCGGGCATCGCGTGCGGGGTAGGAGAAGCGGCGGTGATCGAGGCGGCCCTGCATCCCGCCGATCTCGTCGTCGGTGCGATCGTGGGCACCGCGGGCGTTCGCCCGACCTATGCGGCGGTCGCGGCAGGGCGTCGCGTGGCGCTCGCCAACAAGGAATGCCTCGTCTGCGCCGGCGAGGAATTCATGCGCCGGGCGCGCGAGACGGGCTCGGAGGTTCTGCCGCTCGACTCCGAGCACAATGCGATCTTTCAGGCGATGGGTCGGCACACGGCCGAGGACGTGGTGCGCATGACGCTGACCGCGTCCGGCGGTCCGTTCCGGACCTGGAGCGCCGAGCGGATCGCCTCGGCGACCCGGGACGAGGCGCTGGCGCATCCCAATTGGTCGATGGGCGCCAAGGTCACGATCGATTCCGCGTCCTTGATGAACAAGGGCCTCGAACTGATCGAGGCGCACCATCTCTTCTCGATTCCCGCGGAGCGGCTCGACGTCCTCGTGCATCCGCAGAGCATCGTGCACGGTCTCGTCTCCTTCGCCGACGGCTCCGTGACCGCGGGCATGGCGGTGCCCGACATGCGGGTGCCCATCGCGCATTGCCTCGCTTTTCCGGAGCGGGTCGCTTCGGGAGCGAAGCCGCTCGATCTGGCCACGATCGGAGCTTTGGAGTTCGCCGCTCCCGACCTCGTCCGCTTTCCGGCGTTGCGCCTCGCCATGGACGCGATGCGGACGGGCGGCATCATGCCGACCGTGCTCAATGCGGCGAACGAGGCGGCCGTGGCCGCCTTCCTTGCGGGCCGGAGCGACTTCGCCGCGATCCCGCGGACCGTCGAAACGATGCTCGAGCGTTTCGATCGAAGGAACGTGAAGCCGTCGCATCTCGAAGATTGGCTCGAAGTGGACGCGGCCGTCCGTCGCGAGGCCGTTGGACTCGCGCGGGTCGCCTCCCCATATGCGAAGAACTGATCCGCCGCGGATCGTCCGAATCCTGAGACGGAGCCGAAACCTTCATGACGTCGATCGCCGACCTTCCGCATGTGCTGATGACCTATCTGCCGCCTTTCATCGGCATGCTCGTGGTCATCGTGTTCGTGCATGAATACGGGCACTTCAAGGTCGCGCGCCTGTGCGGCGTGACCGTGGAGACCTTCTCCATCGGCTTCGGCAAGGAACTCTGGCACCGCTACGACCGGCACGGCACGCGTTGGCGCGTCGCGCTGGTGCCGTTGGGCGGCTATGTGAAGTTCCTCGGCGACGCGGACGCGGCGAGTTCTCCGGACGCGGAGGCGATGCGCAGGCTCACGCCCGAACAGCGAGGGCGCACGCTGCAGGGCGCTTCGCTCAAGCAGCGGGCGGCGATCGTCGCCGCGGGGCCGCTCGCGAATTTCGCGCTCGCCGTCATCCTCTTTGCGGGCAACGCCTATTTCAACGGTACGCGGGCGGTGGGCACGATCGCCGGTGAACTCGTCCCCGGCGGTGCCGCCGAAGCCGCGGGATTGCGGACGGGCGACCGGATCGTCGCTCTCGACGGCGTCGAGATCCGGCACTTCTCGGAACTGCAGAAAGCGGTCGCCGATCGCCCGGGCATGCAGACCGCCGTGTCCTACGAAAGGGACGGCCGGGTTCTCATCGCTTCGGTCACGCCGGGGACACGGACCGTTCGCGGTCTCCTCTCCTCGCAGGAGGCGGGCTTCATCGGGATGCGGCCCGCCGCGACGGACGCGAACGTGATCAAGACCGAATACGGCGCGGGCGACGCCGTCGCTTACGGCGTCACGATCACGGGCACGCTGATCCGGGACAATCTGAAGGGCTTTCTGATGCTCGTTCTCGGCCGGGGATCGCTCGACGATCTCGCGGGACCGATCACGCTCGCTCAATTGTCCGGAGATTCGTTCCGCGACGGGCTCGCGACCTTCGTCCGTTTCATCGCCGCCATCTCGGTGGCGATCGGCTTCGTCAACCTTCTCCCCGTACCGATGCTCGACGGCGGACATCTGATGTTCTACGCCCTCGAGGGCATCCGTGGACGCCCGTTGAGCGAGCGCGCCCAAGAATTCAGCTTTCGAATCGGCGTCGCCGTCGTCATGTCCCTCATGGCTTTGGGGCTGTTCAGCGACTTCCTGCGGAAGTTCGGCGCTTAACCCTTCGTTAAGTGTCCTGAGGGCCACGGATGCGTGATTCTTCGATTCACCCCACGTCAACCGTTTGCACGACGGCTAAAAATCGTTAGAAGCTGAAGCCGAATGGATGAGTGCGCCCCTCTGCGGCGCGCTCTCTCAAAAAAGACGAGGCAGCTCGAATGACGCTCGAAAACTTCGACAAGCGGAAACTCGGACGGTCGATGTTCGCCGCCGGCCTCGGCATTGCGGCGCTCCTCGTCGGCGCTGCGACCGCCCTCGCTCAGTCGGTCGTCGTTCAGGGCAACAAGCGCGTCGAGGCGGAGACGATCCGTTCCTACGTCACGGGTCAGTCGCCGGAAGAAGCGCGTCGCGACCTGATCGCGACCGGGCTCTTCTCGAGCGTCGAAGTGTCCCGTCGCGGCAATGCGACCGTGGTCACCGTCCGCGAGAACGAGGTGGTCAACCGCGTCGTCTTCGAGGGCAACAAGAAGATCAAGGCCGACGTTCTGCAGGGCGAAATCCGCAGCAAGGCGCGCGGGCCGTTCAGCAAGGCGGCGCTCGACGCGGACATCGCCCGCGTCAAGGAGATCTATCAGCGTTCCGGCCGCGGCAACGCGGAGGTGACCGCGCGCACCGTGCAGCTCGAAAACGGTCGCGTCGACATCGTGTTCACGGTTGTCGAAGGCGCCAAGACGGGCGTGAAGCAGATCGAGTTCGTCGGCAACAACGCTTATTCGGACGGTCGCCTGCGCGATCAGATGTCGACGACCGAAAGCAATTTCCTGTCCTGGCTGAAGACCTCCGACGTCTATGATCCGGACCGGGTGGCCGCCGATCTCGAACAGGTCCGCCGCTACTACCTCAAGAACGGCTACGCCGACTTCCGCGTCGTCTCGACCGATACCTCCTATGACGAGAAGCGTGCCGGATACGTCATCACCATCACGGTGGAAGAGGGCGCGCAGTACAAGGTCGGGACCATCGGCGTCGATTCGCGCATCTCGGACGTTGACGCGGGCCGGCTGCGCTCCTTGGCGAAGACGTCGTCGGGCGAGGTCTACAATGCCGAAGCCGTCGAGCGCTCGCTCGTGGCGATGACGACGGAAGTGGCGACCCGCGGCTATGCCTTCGCTCAGGTGCGCCCGAGCGGTCGCCGCAATGCCGAATCCAAGACGATCGATCTCACCTTCGTGGTCGAGGAAGGGCCGCGCGTCTACATCGAGCGGATCAACATCCGCGGGAACACCCGTACGCGTGATTATGTGGTTCGTCGTGAGTTCGATCTCGGCGAGGGCGACGCCTACAACAAAGTGCTCGTCGATCGTGCCGAGCGCCGGCTGAACAATCTGGGCTTCTTCAAGAACGTCCGCATCACCAACGAACCGGGCTCCACTCCGGACCGCGTGATCGTGAACGTCGACGTCGAAGATCAGCCGACGGGTCAGTTCTCCATCGCGGGCGGTTACTCCACGGCCGAAGGCTTCATCGGCGAAATCGCCGTCGCGGAGCGCAACTTCCTCGGTCGCGGCCAGTTCGTGCGCCTCTCGGGTTCGATCGGCGAGTACAGCCAGGGCGTCCAATTCTCGTTCACCGAGCCGTACTTCATGGAGCGTCGGGTCGCCGCCGGGTTCGACGTCTTCTCGAAGAAGAACGACAACACCCGCTTCGCCCGTTACGAAACGCGCGACACGGGCGCAACGCTTCGTGCGGGCCTCTCTCTCTCGGAAGACGTTTCGGTTCAGTTCCGCTACTCGCTGTTCGAGCAGAAGATCACGATCCCGAACACGTCGTCGCGGCCGTACAATGATTGCTCGGTCTCCTCCGGCAGCTACCCGGCTTGCGTGAACAACGGCGAAGCCTCTCTCGCGATCAAGGAAGCGGCGGGTCAATCCGTCACTTCGCTCGGCGGCTACACTCTCGCCTACAACACGCTGGACAACGTTCGGAATCCGCGTACCGGCATCTATGCCGAAGTGAAGCAGGACGTGGCGGGTCTCGGCGGCGACGCCAAGTTCATTCGCTCGACTGCGGAAGCGCGCGTCTATCGCGAGGTGACGCAGGATATCGTCGGTCTCGTGAAGGTTCAGGGCGGTCACCTGATCGGCAACGATCTGCGCATCATCGACAACTTCTTCATGGGTCCGAACCTCGTTCGTGGTTTCGCGCCGTCCGGCATCGGCCCGCGCGACATCGCGGTCGATCCGCGCAACAACGCGCTCGGCGGTACGACCTACTTCGGCGGTACGACGGAGGTTCAGTTCCCGATCTTCGGTATGCCGCGCGAGCTCGGCATGAAGGGTGCGGTCTTCGCCGATGCGGGTACGTTGTTCGGCTATGACGGCAAGACCGACTTCTCGTCGCTTTGCTCCGGCGGTTGCGCTTCCGGTTATCCGACTTCGATCACCGTTCGGGACGAAAAGAGCATTCGTTCTTCGGTCGGTGCGAGCTTGATCTGGGCGTCGCCTCTCGGACCGATCCGCTTCGACTTCGCCAAGCCGCTTCAGAAAGACAGCTACGACCGGACGCAGTTCTTCCGGTTCTCCGGCGGCACCACCTTCTGATGTCACGGCCCGCTTCGGCGGGCCGTTCCACAAGCCGGGGTCCGATGTCCGAAGCGGTCTTCCTTCATCCCGCGCGCGCTCTTGCGATCGCGGAGATCGCAGCCCTGATCGGCGCTTCCTTGCCCGAAACGGCCGACGGTTCGCGCTTGGTCGAATCGGTCGCGCCGCTCGACAAGGCAGGCCCGAGGGATCTGGTCTTTCTCGACAATCCGAAATATGCGGCGGATCTCGCCGCCACGGGCGCCGCCGCGTGTCTCGTCGCCCCGAAATATGCGGACAAGGTTCCGGCGGGCACGATCGCGCTCGTCACGCCGAAACCCTACCACGCCTTCGCGACCGTTCTGGCGGTGCTGTTCCCGGAGGCCATGAAGCCCGGTTCCGTCTTCGGCGCGACGGGCGTTTCGCCGAGCAGCATGGTCCATCCCGCCGCGCGTTTGGAACAGGGCGTCACCGTCGATCCCGGCGCGGTGATCGGTCCGGGTGCGGAGATCGGCGCCGGAACGGTGATCGGGGCGAACGCCGTGATCGGGCCGGGCGTCAGGATCGGCAGAAACTGTTCGATCGGGCCTTCGGCTTCCGTCGTTCATTCGTTGATCGGCAACAATGTGATCATTCACGGCGGCGCGCGGATCGGTCAGGACGGCTTCGGATTCGCCATGGGGGCGAAGCATCAGAAAGTTCCGCAGATCGGCCGCGTCGTCATTCAGGACGATGTCGAGATCGGTGCGAATTCGGCCATCGACCGCGGCGCGAACCGCGACACGATCATCGGCGAGGGGACCAAGATCGATAACCTCGTCCAGATCGGACACAACGTCGTCATCGGTCGCCATTGCATCATCGTGGCGAAGGTCGGGATCGCAGGATCCACGGTGTTGGAGGATTACGTCGTTTTGGGCGGGCAGGTCGGCGTCGTCGGTCACGCGCGGATCGGGGCGGGCGCCCAGGTCGCGGGCGGCAGCAACATCGCGGGAGACGTCCCCGCAGGAGCGCGTTACGGCGGGACGCCCGCCAAACCCATCCGCCAATGGTTCCGCGAGGTGAGCATTCTCGGTTCGCTTGCCAAGAAGGGCGGCACGGGGGAAAAGACCCCCGAAGACGGCGCAGCCTGAGCTCAAAAGGGCGGCGGGAAGGAGCGATTGCGATGAACGAAACGGTCCCGGTCACGCTCGGTTCGGCGGATATTCTCCGATTGCTGGAGCTTCTCCCGCATCGCTACCCGTTCCTGCTCGTGGACAAGATCCGCGACATCAACGGCGACAACTCTTGCGTCGGCATCAAGAACGTGACGATCAACGAGCCCCAATTCATGGGCCATTTCCCCGGCCGCCCCGTCATGCCGGGCGTGATGCTGATCGAGGGCATGGCTCAGACGGCGGGAGCGATCTGCGTCGCCTCGATGTCCGGGTCCGCCGCGCCGAAAGTCGTGTATTTCATGACGATCGACAATGTGAAGTTCCGGAAGCCCGTCATTCCCGGAGACACGGTCGAGTACCACCTCAACAAGCTCAAACAGCGCGCCAACATGTGGTGGTATCACGGCGAGGCCAAGGTCGACGGCAAGGTGGTCTGCGAGGCCGATCTCAGCGCCATGCTGGTGATGGAATGAGCGCCGTGAACGCCGTTCATCCCTTGTCCGTCGTCGATCCGGCCGCAAAGCTGGGGGAAGGGGTCGTCGTCGGCCCCTTCTGCACGGTCGGTCCGGACGTCGTTCTGGGCGACGGCGTCGAACTCGTCAGCCATGTCGCCGTTCACGGCCGTACGACGGTCGGCGCGCGCACGCGCATTTTCCCCTTCGCGTCGATCGGGCACCAGCCCCAGGATCTGAAGTACCACGGTGAACCGTCGACGCTGACGATCGGGTCGGAGTGCCTCATCCGGGAAGGCGTGACGATGAACCCCGGTACCGAGGGCGGCGGGATGGTCACGGTCGTCGGCGACCGCTGCACCTTCCTTGCGAATTCCCACGTCGCCCATGACTGCGTTGTCGGTTCGAACGTCATCTTCTCGAACAACGTGATGATGGCCGGGCATTGCAAGGTCGGCGATTTCGCCATCGTCGGCGGCGGTGCGGCCGTTCACCAGTTCTGCCGCATCGGCGCGCATTCGTTCATCGGCGGTCTTTCGGCGGTCGAGAACGACGTGATTCCCTACGGCATCGCGATCGGCAACCGGGCGCATCTCGCCGGGCTCAACATCGTCGGTCTCAAGCGGCGTGGTTTCGCCCGCGAGGTGATCCACGAAATCCGTCGCGCCTATCGTCTTCTGTTCGCCGACGAGGGTACGCTTCAGGAGCGCGTGGAAGACGTGGCCGGCGAATTCTCGTCGCATCCCACGATCAACGAGATCCTCGACTTCATCCGCCAAGGGGGCGAACGCTCCATCTGTACGCCTCGCGACGCTCACGAGGGCTGACGACGTGAGCGGGACGGTTCCGCGCCGGATCGCCGTGATCGCGGGCGGTGGAGCCTTTCCCCGCGAGGTCGCGCTCGCGGCGCGCTTGGCCGGATATGATCCCGTCACGATCGCGCTGCGAGGCTTCGCCGATCGGTCGACCCGTCGTGAAGCGGACGCCGTCGTCGACATGCTCGACCCCGCCGCACTCGTCGCACGGCTCGGTGAATTGCGCATCGACGGCGTCGTTCTTGCGGGCGGCGTCGTGCGACCGGGCCCGCTCGCCGTCGCCTCGGCTTATGCCGCCTTTCGGAACAGGACCGAGATCGCCCGCGTCCTCGCCAAAGGAGATGACGGTCTGCTGCGCGCGGTCGTCGGATTCATCGAGGAAAGGGGTTGGCCCGTTCTCGGGGTCGATTCCGTCGCGCCGGGGTTGCTCGTTCGCGAAGGCGCTGCAACCAAGGCTCTTCCGGACGCGTCCCTTTCGGAGGCCATCCGCGTCGGGCGCGCTTGCCTCGCCGCTTTGGGGCCGTTCGACGTGGGGCAGGCGGTCGTCGTGTCCGGCACGCGCATCGTGGCCGTCGAGGGGCCTGAGGGAACGCGCGCCATGATGGCGCGCGTCGCCGAACTGCGCCGTTCCGGCCGATTGCGGAAGGACGACGCGCCCGGCGTATTGGTCAAGGCCGCCAAGGCGGGGCAGGATCGGCGGGTCGATCTGCCCGCCGTCGGGCCGAAGACCGTCGAAGAGGCGCGGAAGGCGGGGCTTGCCGGGATCGCCGTAGCGGCCGGCGAGGTCGTCATGATCGAAGGCGAATTGATGGTGCGCGAGGCCGACCGTGCCGGGCTCTTCATCCATGGTTTCGCGCCGTGACGGAACCGCTCAAGGTCGCACTCATCGCGGGCGAGGCTTCGGGCGATCAACTCGGCTTCAAGCTGATGCGGGCTCTGAAGACGGCGGCGGGCCGCGAGATCGTCTTCATCGGCGTCGGCGGCGAACGCATGGAGGCGGAGGGGCTGCGCAGCGTCTTCCCGATCTCCGACATTGCGGTGATGGGCATTCTGCCGGTGATCGCCCGTCTGCCGACCGTCCTCCGCAGGATCCGCGATGCCGCCGCGGCGGTCGTCGAGGCGCGGCCGGACGTGCTCGTGGTGATCGACAGTCCTGATTTCACGCATCGCGTGGCGCGGAGGGTACGCAAGGCTCTGCCGGGTCTTCCGATCGTCGATTACGTCAGCCCGAGCGTATGGGCTTGGCGGCCGGGCCGCGCCCGAGCGATGCGCGCTTACACGGACCATGTGCTCGCACTGCTGCCCTTCGAACCCGCCGCCCATGAACGGCTCGGCGGTCCAGCCTGCAGCTATGTCGGGCATCCTTTGATCGAGCGTCTCGACGAACTGCGGCCGAACGCCGAAGAGAAAGCGCGGCGGGAGAGCGCACCGCCGATCCTGCTGGTGCTTCCCGGAAGCCGGCGGTCCGAGATCGCCCGGCTGATGGGGCCCTTCGGCGGGGCGGTCGCTCGGATCGCGCAGGCGAGGGCGGGGGCCGTGGAGTTCGTCATACCCGCCGTCGCGCATCTCGAAAGCGAGATCCGCTCGGCGGTCGCTTCTTGGCCCGTAGCGCCGCGGATCGTGACGGGGGAGGACGCGAAGCTTGCGGCCTTCAGGACCGCGCGCGCCGCACTCGCCGCCTCTGGAACCGTGACCTTGGAACTGGCGCTCGCGCAGGTGCCGATGGTCGTGGCCTATCGGGTGTCGAAACTCGAGGAGCAGCTCAAACATCTCATCACGGTGTCTTCCATCGTTCTGCCCAATCTCATCCTCGGCGAGAACGCGATCCCCGAATTGCTGCAGAACGACTGCGTACCGGAAAAACTTGCCGAGGCCGTTCTGCCGCTTCTCGAGCATACGCCCGCGCGTGTCGCTCAATCGACGGCTCTGCAGAAGCTCGACACGGCCATGGCGACCGATCGGGAGCCGAGCACGAAGGCGGCTGAGATCGTGCTTTCGATGCTCGGGCGGTTCCGAGCCGACTCGACGCCGCCGCGTCGAGGCATGTCGCCATAGCGATGAGCGCAGCGACGCGGCCATCCATGCCGGGCGCGAGGCGAAAAGTCTCACGCCGTCCGTGAATGAAAAAGGGGCCCGGCGGGCCCCTTTCTCGCTCGATGTCCGACGAAGCTCAGCGACGTCCGATGGCGGTGTAGTCGCGCTGCGGTTCGCCCGTGTAGAGCTGACGGGGACGGCCGATGCGCTGGCCCGGATCCTCGATCATTTCCTTCCACTGCGCGATCCAGCCCACCGTGCGGGCGAGCGCGAACAGCACCGTGAACATCGAAGTCGGGAAGCCCATCGCCTTCAGCGTGATGCCCGAATAGAAATCGATGTTCGGATAGAGCTTCTTCTCGATGAAATACTCGTCCGAGAGGGCGATGCGCTCGAGTTCCACCGCGACCTGGAGCAGCGGGTCGTCCTTGATCCCGAGCTCGCCCAGCACCTC
>JAIXTT010000022.1 GCA_027483795.1 Hyphomicrobiales bacterium | reverse complement strand
TCCTTCGCCGAGATCTTCTGGTTGCCGAGTTCCTTGTAGAAGGGAACGTTGGCGTCGCCGTTGATGGTCGAGACCACCGCCGTCTTCTTGCCCGCCGTGCCGAACTTCTTGATGTCGGCGACGATCGTCTGCCAGTCGGAATGACCGAACGGCGTGTAGTTGATCATGATGTCCTCGGACTTCACGCCCTTGGACTTCAGATAGGCTTCGAGAATGCGGTTGGTCGTGCGCGGATAGACGTAGTCCGTGCCGGCGAGCACCCAGCGCTGAACCTTCTCGTTCTCCATCAGGTAGTCGACCGCGGGGATCGCCTGCTGGTTCGGGGCGGCGCCCGTATAGAAGATGTTCTTCGAGGACTCTTCGCCCTCGTACTGCACGGGATAGAAGAGGATGCCGTTGAGCTCCTCGAAGACCGGCAGCACCGACTTGCGGGACACCGAGGTCCAGCAGCCGAAGGTCGCGGCGACCTTGTCCTTGGTCAGAAGCTCACGGGCCTTTTCGGCGAAGAGCGGCCAGTTCGAGGCCGGATCGACGACGACGGGCTCGAGCTTCTTGCCGAGAAGGCCGCCCTTCTTGTTCTGCTCTTCGATGAGCATGAGCATGACGTCCTTCAGCGTGGTCTCGCTGATGGCCATCGTGCCCGAGAGCGAATGCAGGATGCCGACCTTGATCGTGTTCTGCGCCTGAGCGGCGAAGGAGGTCAGTGCGATGCCGCCGGCCAGAGCCGCGGCGGAAAGGGTCTTGAGGAGGGTCATGGGTCAGGGGTCTCCGTCCGTTGGTCACCCGCAGCCTCTAGGGCAAGGGGCGTGCCACGACGGCGAAACGTTGAATCCCATGACTCTTTTTGCAGCACGGCAAGCGGATGCCCGATAAAGCGCCAAATCGCCGCCCGTTTCCACGGCAGGGACCTGTATGTTTTTTGGGCATGCAAGGCATCGGCCGCCGCCGGACGTCGACGGAGGGGAACGCTCAGATCACGTTGCGTTCGAGGAGCGGACGACCCGCGGCGATGCGGTCGAAACCGAGGTCCGAGAGATCGAGGCTCACATAGCGGCCGTGAACGATCCGTTCGGCGAGGCCGCGCCCCACCGCGGGCGCCTGCTGCAGGCCGTGGCCGGAAAAGCCGTTGGCGAGGATCAGGTTCTCCACCTCGCCGGCGGGGCCGAGGATCGCGTTGTGGTCGAGTTCGCACATGTCGTAGGGCCCGGCCCAGGCGCGGCCCGGACGGATCGCCTCGAAGGCGGGGACGCGGGCGGCGAGCGCGGGCCAGACGACCTCGTCGAAGAAGCGGTGGTCGACCTCGAAATCGTCCGGATGCATCTCCGGATCGGCCATGTCCGGCGCGGGCGAGGCGCTGCCGATGAAGAGCCGCCCCTCCGGCCCGGGCCGACCTTCAGGCCGGAACCACGCACCCGACGGATCGATCAGCAGCGGCGCGTCCGCCAGGTCCCCGCGGCAATGGAAGGAGAAGACGAAGCGCTTCTTCGGCACGACGGGGATGTCGACGCCCGCCATGGCGGCGACCTGCCGCCCGAAAAAGCCCGCCGCGTTGACGACCGTGCCGCAGGCGATGCGCGAGCCGTCGGCGAGGCGCACCGCCGTGACGCGGTTCCCCGCCCGCTCGATCGCGACCGCTTCTCCCGCGACATAGGTCGCGCCGAGCGATCGGGCCTTCTTGCGGAAGGCCTGCATCAGCGCCCAGCCGTCGAACCAGCCCTCCCCCGTCCGACCCCATGCGCCGCAGGCGAGGCCGGAGGTTTCGAGCCAAGGAAAGCGCGTCTTCAGCGCCGCTGGGTCCATCAGCAGGATGTCGGCGCCCTCGGCGATCTGGAGCGCGTGATTGTCGGCGAGCACGCCCGCGCCTCCGGGCGTCGCGAGATAGAGATAGCCGCCCTCGTGCAGATCGATGACGGGCCGTTCGTCGCCGACGGCGAGCAGGTCGCCCGCGCGCCGCAGAAAGGCGATCCCGTGGAGCGAGATGCGGATGTTCACCGCGCTCGAATATTGCTGACGGATCGAGGCGGCCGACAGCGCCGAGGCCGAGCGCGCATAGGTCGGATCCTTCTCGATCACGACCACGCGACCGCCGAAGCCGGGATCGGACGCGAGATGATGGGCGACGGAAGAACCGATCGCCGCGCCGCCGATGACGACGACGTCGGCCGAGGACGGAACGGGACCGGACATCGCGCCGCGCGCCCCGTCTCAGCCGCGCCCGAAATCCCGGACGAATTCGAACAGGACGCGCAGCGCGACGTCGACGTCCTCCTCGGTGACGGATTCCGCCGGATTGTGGCTGATGCCGCCCTTGCAGCGGACGAAGAGCATGCCCACCGGGCAGAGCGCGGCCATGGCCATGGCGTCGTGCCCGGCCCCCGAAGGCAGCGCATAGGGCGTGATGCCGAGGCGGTGGATCGCGCGTTCGAAACCCGTGACGATCCGTTCGTCGCAGGGACAGGCGGGCGCATCGTAGAAGGGCTCGACGGTCAGTTCGAGGCCGCGCCGCGCCGCCACCGCGCGGGCGGCGGTTTCGATCACCTCGACCATCTTCTCGCGCACGTCGTCGGCGGGGCCGCGCATGTCGAGCGTGAAGCCGACGCGACCCGGCACGACGTTGACGGCGTTCGGATGAACCACGAGCCGGCCGACGGTGGCGACCGTATGCGCGTCGACCGCGCCGAGCCGCTCGACCGCGCCGACGATCTCCGCCGCGCAGGCGAGCGCGTCCCGGCGCATCGACATCGGCACCGTGCCCGCGTGGCCCGCTTCGCCCTCCACCGTCACGCGGCGACGCGAGGCGCCGTTGATCGCCGTGACCACGCCGACGGGAAGGTTCTTCGCCTCGAGGACGGGCCCCTGCTCGATATGGATCTCGACATAGGCCAGCACGTCTTCGCGCCGCCGGGCCGCGGCGGAGGCGCGTTCGGGATCGCAGCCGAAGGCGGCGAGCGCCTCGCGGACGCTGATGCCGTCTTCGTCATGGGCGTCGAGCGTTCCGGGCGTCATGGTGCCGGCGACGGCGCGGGACGAAGAAAGATTGGTCGGGAAACGGACGTTCTCCTCGTCGCCGAAGGCCATGACCTCGACCGCGAAGGGAAGGCGGAGATCGACCGTGCGGAGACTTTCGACGATGCCGATCCCCGCGACGACGCCGAGCGTGCCGTCATAGGAACCCGCGTCGCGCACGGTATCGATGTGCGAGCCGATGACGAGGGCGGGAAGGCCGGGCGTCGTTCCCTCATAGCGGCCGATCACGGTGCCCATGTCGTCCATGAAGACCTGATCGCAGCCCGCTTCCTGCATCATCGCGCCGACCGCCTCGACCGCGCGGCGATGGGCGGGGGACAGGTAGAAGCGGGTCAGTCGTCCCGGCTCGTCGGTGATCGCGGACAGCGCGGCGAGCCGGGCCATGGCCCGGCCGCCCATGGTCGGCAGCGTGCGATAACTCGATGTCATGTCCGAAGGCTAGGCGAGCCTGAGGCCGGGCTCAAGGCCGGATCGGCGGCAATTTCGGCTTCCATCCGCGCAGGACGAGCGCGTTCAGCACGACGCTGACGCTCGACAGCGCCATCGCCCCGCCCGCGAAGACGGGCGAGAGAATGCCCGCCGCCGCGAGCGGAATGCCGACGACATTGTAGAAGAAGGCCCAGAACAGCCCGCGCCGGATCGTGGCGACGGTGCGCCGGGAGAGATCGATGGCCGCCGGCGCGAGGCGCGGATCGTTGCGCATCAGCGTGATGCCCGCCGTCTCGATCGCCACGTCCGTGCCGCCGCCCATGGCGATGCCGACATCCGCCGCGGCGAGCGCGGGCGCGTCGTTGACGCCGTCGCCGACCATGGCGACGCGAAGGCCGCGGGCCTTCAGATGCTCGACGGCCAGCGCCTTGTCGGCGGGGTTCACCTCGGCGACGACCTCCTTGATGCCGAGCTTGGCGGCGATGCGGTCGGCCGCACCGCGGCCGTCGCCCGTGAGCATGACCACGCCGATCCCTTCGGCCGCGAGCATGCGGACGGCGGCTTCCGCCTCCGGCCGGGGCGCGTCGGCGAAGGCGACGAGACCCATCAGCCGCCGGGCGTCGAGATCGGCGAGCCAGGACATGCCGTGGCCCTTGGCGGAGAGCGCTGCGGCGTGGTCGGCGAGGGCTTCGGCGTCGATTCCGGCGGCGGCGAGCGCCGCCGCATTGCCGAACAGAAGGCGGCGGCCTTCGATCGTGCCCTCCAGACCGCCGACGACGCTTCTGAAGGCCTCGACATGCGGAAGCTCGCCCACCTGCCCCGCCTCCGCCTCGGCCCGCACGGCCCGGGCGAGCGGATGCACGCTCCCGGCTTCGAGCGCGGCCGCGAGCCTCACCACCGTCTCCGGCCTTTCGCCCGACGCGGCTTCGACCGCCGTGACGACGGGCTCGCCCGTGGTCAGCGTGCCCGTCTTGTCGAAGACCACGACGCCGACCGCGGCCGCGCGTTCGAGCGCTTCCGCATCGCGCACCAGAATGCCCGCACGCGCGGCGACGCCCGTTCCGGCGAGGATCGCCGTCGGCGTGGCGAGGCCCAGGGCGCAGGGGCAGGCGATGACGAGGACGGAGACGGCGTTGATCAGCGCGGTCTCGACGTCCCCGGTCCTGAAGCCCCAGAAGAGAAGCGTGCCGATCGCGATGCCCATGACGACGGGGACGAAGACGGCGCTCACCTTGTCGACGAGCTTCTGCAGCGGCGCCTTCGACGCCTGCGCGGATTCGACGAGGCGGATGACCTTGGCGAGCATGGTCTCGGCCCCGGTCGCCGTGACCTCGACCACGAGCCGACCGTCGAGATCCACGGTTCCGCCGATGACCGCGTCGCCGGTCGTCTTGGCGACCGGAAGGCTTTCGCCCGTGACCATGGATTCGTCGACGCTCGCCGCGCCCTCCACGATCCTGCCGTCGACCGGGATCCGCTCGCCCGCGCGGACGACCGCCTTGTCCCCGACGCGCACCGTCTCGATCGGTCGCTCGACCTCGCCCGCCTCGGTCACGAGCCGCGCGGTCGCGACGCGGAGCTTGCCCAAGGCGCGGATCGCGGAGGCGGTTTCCGACGTCGCCCGCTCCTCGAGCCATTTGCCCAGAAGGACGAAGGCGATCACGACCGCCGCGCTTTCGAAGTAGAGATGCGGTGCGTGGCCGTGCGTCGCCCCCTCCCTCCACAGATGGAGGCTCAGCCCGTAGGCCGCGGTGGTCCCCAAGGCGACCAGAAGGTCCATGCCCGCGGAGCCGCCGCGGAGCGACTTCCACGCGCCGACATAGAAGCGGGCGCCGAGGCCGAATTGCAGGATGCCGGCCAAGCCCGCCTGCAGAAGCGGCGAGAGGGAGAGATCCGTCCCGAAGGGCATCGCCGCCATGGCGACGAGGAACGGAGCCGCCCCCGCGAGGCCCATGATCGCCGCAAGCCGCGCCTTGCGCTCGCGCTCCGCGGCGCGACGCTCCTGCGCGCCCGCATCGGAGGCGACGATCACGCTCGCGCCGTAGCCGATGTCCTCGACGGCCGCCGCGAGCGCTGCGGGCGACGACGTGCCGTCGGTGCGGATGCGGGCGCTCTTCGTCGCGAGATTGACTTCGGCCGTGACCACGCCCGGCACTTCCGCGAGAGCGCGCTCGACGCGCGACACGCAGGCGGCGCAGGTCATGCCCTCGATGGCGAGATCGATGCCGGCGTCCTTCATGACGATCCTCTGCGCTTGCCTCGGAGATCGGGGTCGCGAGCGCGCGGCGCAAGCGGGTGCGGGCGCGATTTCGTCGTTCCGTTCAAGGTGCTTTTCCGCAAAAACGCGCCGGAATGCATTGACTTCGCTCACGGTCCGTCGAGATTGAGCCCGTCTTCACGAGGAGTTCCGCACGCCATGACCGACCTTACCCTCGACGCCGCCCGCCGCATCATCGACGGCGCGCTCGCCTGCCGCAAGGAAAAGGGCTACCTGCCCTTGGCCGTCGCCGTCTACGACGCGCGCGGCGCGCTGAAGGCCTTCGGCGCGGAAGAGGGGACCAGCCTGAAGCGGGCGGAGATGGCGCAGGGCAAGGCGCTCGCCGCGCTCGCCGTCGGCATGGGCTCGCGCACGCTGGGCAAGATGGCGATCGACCGTCCGCATTTCATCAACGCGCTGCAGAGCCTGACGCCGCATTTCGTTCCCGTCCCCGGCGGCGTGCTGATCCGCGACGCGGCGGGCGGGCTGATGGGCGCGGTCGGCATTTCGGGCGACGTGTCGGACAATGACGAGACGGCCGCCCTCGCCGGCATCGCCGCCGCGGGTCTCAAGGGCGATCCCGGCGCGTCCTGATCGGCCCGGCTCCGACCCCAAGCAACGACGAGGAAGGAAACGACCGTGCCGCGCTTCGCCGCCAATCTGACCATGATGTTCAACGAATGGTCGTTCCTCGACCGTTTCGCCGCCGCGGCGGATGCGGGTTTCGAGGCGGTCGAATTCCTCTTTCCCTACGACCATCCGGCCGACGAGGTGGGCAAGCGCCTCGTCGACAACCGCCTGACGCAGGCGCTGTACAACATGCCCCCGGGCGATTGGGCGGCGGGCGAGCGCGGTCTGGCCGCCCTCCCCGGTCGCGAGGCGGAATTCCGCGCGGGCGTCGAGACGGCGCTTCGCTATGCCGACGCCACGGGCGTGAAGCGCCTGCACATGATGGCGGGACTTGCGGACGCGCGCGACCCCAAGGCCGTCGCGAGTTATTGCGCGAACATGCGGCATGCCGCCGAAGCGCTGGGCGCGAAAGGGCTCGATCTCGTGCTCGAGCCCATCAACGGCCGCAACATGCCCGGCTATTTCCTCAACGATTTCGGCCTCGCCGCGGGCTGGATCCGCGCCGCGGGCCTGCCGAACCTCAAGCTGCAGTTCGACATTTATCACTGCCAGATCATCCACGGCGACGTGACCATGCGGCTGCGTGCGCTGATGCCGCTCACCGGTCACGTCCAGATCGCGAGCGTGCCCTCGCGCAACGAGCCGGACGGGGAGGAACTGAACTATCCGTTCCTCTTCGCGGAACTGGATCGGCTCGGCTATGAGGGCTTCGTCGGCTGCGAATACGTGCCGCGCGCGGGCACGGTCGAAGGTCTCGGCTGGTTCGCGCCGTTCAGGCGCGACTGATCCTGCGAAAGGCAAGACGTGAATGCCCGCAGGCGCGGGCATGACGGGGTGGGGCCGGCTTGACGGACGGTGATCGGGGTCAGGCGGGCATGGCCGTCTCGACGAGCCGCGCCCAATAGCTCACGCCCACCGGGATCGCCTCGTCGGAGAAGTCGTATTCGTGATGATGCAGGCCGGCCGTGTCGCCGTTGCCCATGAAGATCATCGCGCCCGGACGACGTTCGAGCATATAGGAGAAATCCTCCGCGCCCATGACGGGAGGGACCGACATGTCCACGTTCTCGGCGCCGACCACCTCGCCCGCGACCTGACCGGCGAAGCGCGTCTGCGCGTCGTGGTTGAGCGTGACGGGGTAGCCGCGAACGTAATCGACGGTTCCCTTGGCCCCGTGCATGGCGCAGACGCCCTGCACGATCTCGGAGATCCGGTGCTGGACCAGATCCTGAACTTCGGGATCGAGGGTGCGGACCGTGCCCTTCAGCGTGCCGTATTGCGGCAGGACGTTGAAGGTCTCGCCCGCGCGCATGAAGGTGGTCGAGACGACGGCGGAGGCGAGCGGGTCCACGTTGCGCGCGACGATGCCCTGCAGCGCCGTCACGATCTGGCTGAGGATGAAGACGACGTCGATCGAGCCGTGCGGACGCGCCGCATGCGCGCCCTTGCCTTCGATCTCGATCGTGAAACGGTCCGCCGCCGCCATGATCGGACCCGAACGCATCGAGAAGGCCCCGACGGGCAGGCCCGGCATATTGTGCATGCCGTAGACCTCGGTCACGCCGAAACGCTCCATGAGCCCGTCGAGGATCATCTCGCGCGCGCCGCCGCCGCCCTCTTCGGCGGGCTGGAAGATCACCACCGCGGTGCCGGCGAAATTGCGCGTCTCGGCCAGATATTTCGCGGCGCCGAGCAGCATCGCCGTGTGCCCGTCGTGACCGCAGGCGTGCATCTTGCCCGGCGTCTTCGAGGCATAGGGCTTTCCGGTCGCCTCGAGGATGGGCAGCGCATCCATGTCGGCGCGCATTCCGACGACCTTGGAGCCGGGAAGCCGCCCGCGGATCACGCCGACGACGCCCGTGCGCCCGAGGCCCGTGACGACCTCGTCGCAGCCGAAGGCCTTCAGCTTCTCCGCGACGACCCCGGCGGTGCGGTGCACGTCGTAGTCCAGCTCGGGATGCTCGTGGAAGTCCCGACGCCAAGCGGCGATCTCATCGGAGAAGGCGGCGATCCGATTGACGACCGGCATGGGAAAGTCCTCGCGCTTGAACGACGTCGGGCGGGATGATGCCCGCCCGTTCCCTCAACAAAGCAAAACCGGCGGGCCCCGGTCAAATGCTTCCGCCAGGCGAGCGGCCGGACGGACGGGATCATCATGCGCATCGCCGACATGCGGTTCCATGATGGCGGGGAAGAACAAGGACTCCGTGCAGGCCGCGCGGCTCGTGGACATGTCCACGCCCGTCATGATCGTCCGGCATATTCCGCCCGACGTGATCGGCCCGGTGCCGGTGATCCTGACGTCGATATCGGGCTCGCGATCATCACCGAGGCGACGCCGTTCTTCCTCGGCGTGGGGCTGCCGCCGACCCGGCCTTCGCCGGGGGCTTTGATTTCGATCGGAAACGGATATCTCTTTTCCGGCGATCGGTGGATCGTGGCCTTTGCGGGCCTTACCCTCGCCGTCTTCGTGCTCGCCGTGAATCGTCTCGGCGACCGGCTGCGCGACGCGCTCAATCCGAGGCTGCGATGACCGTGCCCGTCCTTTCCGTCCGCGACCTGACGGTCGAATTCGTCACCCGCCGCGGCACGCTGCGCGCGATCGACTCGATCTCCTTCGACATCGCGCCCGGCGAAGTGCTGGGCGTGGTCGGCGAGTCCGGTGCGGGCAAATCGCTGACGGGGACCGCCGTCATCGGTCTTCTGGAGCCGCCCGGCCGCATCGCGGGGGGCGAGATCCGCCTCTCCGGGACGCGCATCGACGACCTGAAGCACGAAGACATGCGCAAGCTGCGCGGCAAGCGCATCGGCATGGTGTTTCAGGATCCGCTGACGAGCCTGAACCCGCTCTACCGCGTGGGCGACCAGCTCGTCGAAACCATCATGACGCATCTGCCCGTCACGAAGGAGGAGGCGCGCAAGCGCGCGATCGACCTCCTCGCCGAAGTCGGCATCCCCGCCCCCGAGCGCCGGATCGACGGCTGGCCGCATGAATTCTCCGGCGGGATGCGCCAGCGCGTGGTCATCGCGCTCGCGCTCTGCGCGGAGCCGGATCTCGTCATCGCCGACGAGCCGACCACGGCCTTGGACGTGTCCGTGCAGGCCCAGATCATCGCGCTGTTGAAGCGCCTTTGCCGCGAGCGCGGCACCGCCGTGATGCTGATCACCCACGACATGGGCGTGATCGCCGAGACGGCCGACCGCGTGGCGGTGATGTATGCGGGGCGCATCGTGGAGATCGGCCCGGTGCGCGACGTCGTCCGGGCGCCGCAGCATCCTTATGCGCGCGGGCTGATGGGTTCGATCCCCTCGCTCGACGAGAGCCGCGAACGGCTCCTCCAGATCGAGGGTTCCATGCCGCGGCTTGCGGCGATCCCGCAGGGCTGCGCCTTCCATCCGCGCTGTCCGCAGGCTTTCGCACGCTGCCGCATCGAAAAGCCCGTATTGCTCGAGGTGGGCGCGAGCCGCGCCGCCTGCTGGCTGCATGACGAGACCGCGCCGAAGGAGACCGCCGCATGAGCCGCCCCGTGGACGAGGAGCGCCCGATGCTGGAGGTCCGCGACCTGCGCAAGAGCTTCGACGTCTCGAAGCCTTGGCTGGAGCGCATGCTGGGCGGCGAAGGCCGGCAGGTGCTGCGCGCCGTGGACGGCGTGAGCTTCGACATCCGCAAGGGCGAGACCTTCGCGCTGGTGGGCGAGTCGGGATCCGGCAAATCGACGGTCGCGCGCATGGTGGTGGGCCTGCTGCCGCCTTCGGGCGGCGCGATCGCGATCGACGGCAACGTGCTTTCGGGGGCCGAAGGCTATCCGCGGGCGCTGCGCCGGCGCCTGCAGATGATCTTTCAGGACCCTTACGCAAGCCTCGATCCGCGCTGGCGGGTGGAGGACATCATCGCCGAGCCGATCCGCGCCTTCGGCCTCGCCGAAAGCCCCGCGGCGGAGAAGGCGCGGGTGGGAGAGCTTCTCTCATTGGTCGGCCTGCATCCGGCGGACGGCGTGAAGTTTCCGCATGAATTCTCGGGCGGTCAGCGGCAGCGCATCGCCATCGCCCGCGCGCTGGCGGCGGATGCGGAATTCATCGTCTGCGACGAGCCGACCTCCGCGCTCGACGTGTCGGTGCAGGCGCAGATCCTCAATCTGATGAAGGATCTGCAGCGGCGTCTGGGGCTCACTTATCTCTTCATCAGCCACAACCTGGCGGTGGTGCGGCACATGGCGGCGACGATCGGCGTGATGTATCTCGGCCGCATCGTCGAGATCGCGCCGGCGGAGCGGTTGTTCACGGCGCCGCGGCATCCCTATACGAAGATGCTGCTCGACGCGGTCCCCGATCTCGCCATGACGGGCAAGGCGCGTCGCCCGGTGCAGGGCGAGGTTCCGAACCCGATCAACCCGCCGACCGGCTGCACCTTCCACCCGCGCTGCCCCTTGGCGAACGACCGATGCAAGGCGGAAAGCCCCGCCGCGATCGACGGCGTCGCCTGCCACGCGGTCCATGAAGGCCGCGCGGAGACCCGCGCGGCGGGGTGAGGATCAGAAGAACACGAAATTCTCGGCCCTCAGGGCCGAGACCTGCATGTTCTTCAGCGTGATCGAAGTCCCGGCGTCGAAGGCGATCACGGCGTCCGCGCCGTTCTGCGTCGTCTTCGCCCGCACGGCCGTGAAATCGGCGAACAGCTCGCGCTGAAGCTCGATCCCGTCGTCCGCCGCGACGAAATCTTCCACCACGTCCTTGCCGAAGCCTTCGGTGAAGAGGAAACGGTCCCGGCCCGCCCCGCCGAAGAGTCGGTCGTCGCCGAGATCGCCGAAGAAGACGTCGTCGCCCGTCCCGCCGCGCAGCGTGTCGTCGCCCGCGAGCCCGACCAGAGTGTCGTTGCCGGTCCCGCCGTCGATCAGATCCGCGCCGATGAAGCCGATGATCGAGTCGTTCCCCGTCGTGGTCGCAGAGAGCAGCGAACGCCGCGCGATCTCCGCGCCGCTCCAGCCCACGGGGCCCAAAAGCCATTCGATGCCGGCGCCTTCGGCCGAAAGATGATCCTTGATCAGGATCGACCCGCCGTCCGTCCGGCCGGCGGCCGAAGGCGCGATCACGATGCGGATGTCGGCCCCTTCGCGGCGCACGGACAATTGCGCGACGGCGACGCCCGTCAATGCGAGCTCGTCATGGCCCTCGCCGGCCGCTTCGCGGATTTCGTCGATCCCGTCGCCGCGCGCATAGGCGTAGCGGTCGTCGTCGGCCCCGCCGAGCAGCAGATCATTGCCGGTCCCGCCCGTGAGCGTGTCCATGCCGGCGAGCCCGTGAAGGACGTCGTCCCCCGCGCGGCCGACCATCACGTCGGCGATCCGGCTGCCCTGTACCGTATCGTTCCCGACCGTGCCGGCGGCGTCGAGCGCGCGCCGCATCAGTGCCTGCCAGGTCCATTCCGTTCCGTCGGCGAAGAGCACGCCCTCGATGCCCCGCTGCACCGCCTTGCCCTGCTCCTCGACGAGGATCGAGCCGCCGTCCGCCCGGCCGGCGGCCGACGGCGCGATGACGAGCCGGATGCTTTCGCCTTCGCGACGCAGGCTCACATGGGAGGTCGCGATCCCAGCGCCGAGCAGGAGCAGGTCATGGCCCTCATAGGCCGCCTCGGCGATCACGTCCTCGCCATGGCCGCGCTCCCAGCGATAGAGGTCGTCGCCGCGGCCGCCCGCCAGCCGGTCGTTCCCGGCCGCACCGGTCAGCCGTTCGGCTGCGTCCGTTCCCGTGAGCGTTTCCGCCGCGACGGTGCCCGTCACGGCGTTCGGCGCGGCGACCGTCACGAGGATCGTCTGCCGGTCGACCGCGCCGCCGTTCCGGGCTTCGACGATCACCTCATAGACGCCGTTCCGATCCGAGTCCGTCGGACGCGCGGCGCTCGGCGGCGCGCGGAAGGACAGCGCACCCGCCGAATTGATCGTGAAGAGCGCGGCATCGGCTCCTCCCGCGATCGCGAAACTCGCCCGCGCGGTGCCGGGCGCGACGGCCGCGACCTGCGTCACGCCCCTGAAGCCGTCATGGCCCGCGAGGCTCGCCGTCGCCCCTCCCCCGTCCGAGACGATCGCCGGCGTCGGATCGAGCACGGGTTCGGCCGTCGATGCGGCCGCGGGCGTCGCCGCGAAGACCGCCGCCACGGGCGTCGCCGCGGCATCGAGCCGGTAGACCCCGTCGGAGAAGACGAGCCGCTCGATCTCGTGCAGCCGGTCGCTTCCCCCGGTTCCGAGCGTGTCGCGCACGGTCCAGGAACCGTCGGCGTTGCGGGCGATGGCGTAGCGCGAGCGCGGACCGACGAGGACGACCGTGTCGATCCCGGAGCCGCCGAAGATCAGATCGTCGCCGCCTCCGCTTTGGAAGAGATCGTCGCCGGAGAAGCCGGACAGGATGTCGGCCGCGGCTCCGCCGACGAGCAGGTCCCGCCCCGCGGTGCCCGACAGCGTGCCGTTCACGAGCCGCGAACCGTTGATCAGGGTGACCTCGTCGTCGGGGATGGAGACGTCGTCCGTTGCGTAGCGCAGGATGCCGCCGTCGAACACGACGGGTGCGACGATGCGGCCGAAGACGAGTTCCGGCATGGACCACGAGAGCGCCGCCGCCTGAGCGAGGCCGTTCGTATTGACGAGGCCCGCCGACAGCAGTCGCGCAAGGATCGCCGCGGCCGTGATTTCCACGGGCGATTTCCCGCCGAAAGCGAGGTTCCAAGTGGATTTCGACAAGTCGAGCCGCAGATCGCCGTCGGAGAAGCCGATGAAACCGTCGGCGACGTTCGCGCCGCCGGGCATGTCCCGCATCACCTTGTTGAGCGCCGCGGCCCCCGCGAATTGCACGATGGCATCGCCGATCTGCTTTTGGATGCGGGTCAGCCCCCCGGCGGCCAAGCCGGACGCCGCGCGGCCCGCGAGGAACGCCGCCCCGAAATCATTCGCATCGTCGAACAGCGCCCTGATGCCCGTATCCCCGAACGGCCGCGCCCCCTCGTCGACCGCGGAATAGGCGAGGATGGTGCGGAGGCCGGCGGCGAAATTCTCATCCTTGGTGGTCTTTCCGGGCAGGGACGCGTCGGAGACGCCCGCCGCCTTGGCGATGTCGTCGGCATAGAGCGCCCGGAACAGCGGAGCGGCGATGACCTTCCAATCCTGAGCGCTCACATGGTCGCGCGCGAAGAGCGTGAAGACTTGGAGCGAGATGTCGTGCTTGTCGTCCGGGCCGAGTACGGCGGAAGGCGACGCGTCGCGATTGACGGTGATGAATTTGTTGTAGTGGTCGGTATAGGGTGCGACCCAGTTGCTGAACAGCGACGCGAGTTGCATGCCGTAGTAGCCGGGCACGAACGTCAACGCCAACTTCGTGTAAAGCGCCGTCGCAAGCACCGGCTCCCCCGCACGCAGCAAGCCCAAGAATTCTCCCGCGATTTCGTAAGTGGTGATCGCGCGCGGATTGGGGGTCCAATCGTTCTTGTTCCAGATGATGTCCACGAGTTCCAACACGGCGACGGATGCCATGAACGGCATGTGGTTGTAGAGGACGGCGCGCGTCGTCACCCCGTCCGTCGGCGTTCCGCGCAGCGTTCCGACGAAGCCGGCCAAGCCGCCGCCCAACGAATGGCCGGTCACCAGAATGTCCATCTTCGGACCGTCCCGGTTGACGATGTCATGAAGACTGAGGGCCGCAAGCGCCTGATCGGAGGGCCAACCGACCGCCGCGGAATAAGCCTTGATGTCGACGCCGGACGTATCCTTCATCCACGGGGCCTCGTCGGTCCCGCGGTACGAAATCACCTTCTTCCCGTTCCAATGATAGTAAGTCGCCTGAAAACCGTTCTCGCGGAGGTCGATGACGGTCCTGAAACTCGCGAGCCCGATGTCGCCGGAGACGGTGACGCCTGCGAGGCGGTCTTTCTCTCGCGTTTCCGGACGGTCTCTATTGTAGGCATCCATTGCAAGGATCGCCGTGAACACTCGTTCTGAAAGTGCCATTGCTTTATTCCCTCAATTCACGTTTTGCCAATGTCGTCGGTGAACTGTCCCACTCATGAGCGGTCAGGGACCACTCGGAAAACCATTTCAGCCGATGCTCGATATTCCGCGTAATCGGCAAGTCGGTGATTTCCATGAAGCCGGAAACGTAGCGGATGCCCGTATCGTTGGGCTCGAAAATGCGGAACCGCCGCATCCCCGCGGGAGTGTCGCGCGAAGGCAGCAGGATGGGACCGTCGTCGAAGTCCCTGACAGGCAGCGGCCCGCGCGAGCCGATCGGAAGCGCTTCGAGGCGCGCGAGTTCGTCGCGCAAGGGCAGCGACGATCGACCGAACGCGATCCGCGGCCCCGAACTCAACGTCACCCGCACGAGAAACTGCCGCCCGTCGGGCAGATCGAAGACCAGCGAGTCCCCGTACATGCCGGACGCCCAGCTCGTTCCGCTGCGCATCATCACCCATCCCGGTCCGG
>JAIXTT010000103.1 GCA_027483795.1 Hyphomicrobiales bacterium | reverse complement strand
GGCGGCGTCTCCCTGACGTCGATCGTTCGAAACGGCTCTGGCGGCCGCTTTTCGGATCGGGAGACTGTCGGTCTTCGACGCCGGTTTCAAGTGCGCTCGGGGGCCGGTTGCACTGCGACGGGCGCGGGGGAGGCGGCCGGGGAGGGGGCGGGGAGGGGCCGGGGAGGGGCCGGGGAGGGGCCGGGGAGGGGGCCGGGGAGGGGGCGGGCGGCATTTCGGCCTTGAATTCGGCGAGCGCCTCCCGGATCGCGCCGACCACGACGGCGGGTTCCTCTTCGAGCGCGGAGAGGCGCAGATCGACCGTGCCGCCGCCGCCCCCGCCCCCGCCGCCGCGCCCGCGGCTCGTCGCCGCTCGGTTGCGAATGCATCGAATTGTCTGCACTCTTCGCCCACCGCCCCGCCGCGTTTACGGCACCCGGGCTCCGCGTATTGCCGAAAAGATTTTTGCCGATGAGCGCCGAACATGCGCCTTGATTGGAACGAAGTCCGCGCCCGTGCCTCGCGCTTCGTGCAGGACTGGGGCGACGCCCGTTATGAGAAGGGCGAGACGCAGAGCTTCTACAACGACTTCTTCGAGGTCTTCGGCGTCCCGCGGCGACGGGTCGCGAGCTTCGAAAAGCTGGTGAGGCTGGGACCCGGCGAGCACGGCTTCATCGATCTGTTCTGGCCGGGAAAATTGCTCGTCGAGCAGAAATCGGCGGGGCGCGACCTCCGGGTCGCGAAGGAACAGGCCAAACGCTATTTCCCGGGCCTGAAGGATCACGAACTTCCCCGCTACGTGCTCCTGTCCGATTTCCAGAATTTCGAGCTTTACGATCTCGACCTCGAGCCCGATCGTCCGGTCGCGCTCCGGCTGCAGGACCTGCCCGATCGGGTTCAGGACTTCGGTTTCCTCGTCGGGCAGGAAAAGCGGGTCTTCAAGGATCAGGACCCGGTCAACATCGCGGCGGCCGAACTCATGGGCTCGCTGCACGACGCGCTGGAGCGGTCCGGTTACGTCGGGCACGACCTCGAACGTCTTCTCGTCCGCCTTCTCTTCTGTCTGTTCGCCGACGACACGGGCATCTGGGGAAGACTCGGGCTTTTCGAGGACTTCGTCGCCGAGCGCACGCGCGAGGACGGGGCGGACCTCGGGCCTCTCTTGATGCATCTGTTCGAGGTGCTGAACACGCCCGAGCACCTGCGGCAACGCAATCTCGACGCGGACCTCGCGCAGTTTCCCTACGTCAACGGCGACCTTTTCGGCGAAAGGCTCCCGCCGCCTTCCTTCGACCGCGACATGCGCGAGCGGCTGCTCGGCGCCTGCGGCTTCAATTGGGAGAAGATTTCGCCCGCGATCTTCGGGTCCTTGTTCCAATCCGTGATGAACAAGGCCGAGCGGCGGAAGAAGGGCGCGCATTACACGAGCGAGAAGAACATCCTCAAGGTCATCGAACCGCTGTTCATGGACGATCTGCGCGCCGAATTGGGGCGCATCAAGCAGCGTCGCGACACCGGGCGGAAAAAGGCGCTGGAGGACTTCCACGCCCGCATCGGGAGCCTCACCTTCTTCGATCCGGCCTGCGGTTGCGGCAATTTCCTCGTCGTCGCGTATCGCGAGATGCGACTGCTCGAAATCGAGGTGATGCGGGAACTGTATCCCAAGGATCAATTCGTCACCGACATCGGGCTTTACACGCGCGTCAACGTCGACAGGTTTTTCGGGATCGAGATCGGGGAATTCCCGGCACGGATCGCGGAAGTCGCGATGTGGATGATGGACCACATCATGAATGCCCGGCTTTCGGCCGAATTCGGCGAATCCTATCTGCGCATTCCCCTGCGCGCTTCGCCGAACGTCCGGCACGGGGACGCGCTGGAGATCGATTGGGCGGAGGTGCTCCCGCCCGCCTCATGCAGCTATGTGCTGGGCAATCCGCCCTTCATCGGGGCCAAGATGCAGAGCGAGGCGCAGCGGGCGCAGGTCATCCGCATCGCGGCCTTGGGGAAGAGCGGCGGATCGCTCGACTATGTCGCGGCATGGTTCATCAAGGCCGGGGCCTATGTTCGGGCGGCGGGCGAGACCGCGCCGCGCATCGGCTTCGTCGCGACCAATTCGATCACGCAGGGCGAACAGGTCGCGCAGCTTTGGCCCGTGCTCTTCCATCGTTTCCGGTTGGAAATCGCCTTCGCGCATCGAACCTTTCAATGGATGTCGGATGCGCGGGGCAAGGCTAACGTACACTGTGTGATCATCGGCTTGGCGCGGCGGGAGGACGAGCCGAAGGAGAAGCGGCTGTTTTTCTATGAAGACATAATGGGCGACCCTGTCGAGACCCGACACGGCAGTTTGACAGCATATCTAACCGACGCTGACCGCCTTTCGAACAGACATATTGTCATCAGTGAAACTCACATTGTTCAACCTCCAACCAAGCCGATGATTACCGGATCTAAGCCAGTTGACGGTGGCTATCTTATTCTTGATGAATTCGAAAGAAATTCAATTTTATCGACACATCCAGAAACATCTAATTACATTCGGCCGTTTGTTGGTGCAGTCGAATTCATAAACAGCAATATGCGTTGGATTATATGCGCACATAATGCACCCCTAAACTTGATCAGAAATACGCCTGATTTTAATAAGCGAATTGGCGACGTGGCGCGTTTTCGCCGTGGAGAAATCAGCGCAAAACAATCCGATAAATCTGGAATAAAAAGGAACCCATTAACAGTCGCCCTAGCTAAAACGCCAACGTTGTTTCATGTCAACATTCTACCAGAGCGTCCTTATTTGGTATTACCACAGACAAGCTCGGAAAGAAGAGAATACATTCCGATTGGATGGATGAATCCTCCTGTGATTCCTAGCGACAAATTGCGCATCATAATGGATGCAGATCTATTTGACTTCGGATTATTGACATCACAAATTCATATGTCGTGGACCCGCGCAATTACTGGTAGAATGAAAAGTGACTACATGTATTCTATTGGCATCGTCTACAATAATTTTCCATGGCCTACTGCTGACGAGAAACATCGTGAAAATGTGCGCGCACTCGCCCAAGCGGTCCTCGATGCCCGCGCGCTATACCCGCAGGCAAGCCTCGCCGACCTCTACGACCCGCTTACGATGCCGCCGGAACTCCGCAAGGCGCATCGCGCGCTCGACCTTGCCGTGGACCGTCTCTATCGCAGCGAGCCGTTCTCGTCCGACCGTGAGCGGGTGGAGCATCTGTTCGGGCTCTACGAGAAGCTGACCGCCACGCTGTTCACGGCTCCCGCGAAGCGCAAGCCGCGCAAGCGGTGACGCCGCACGCCCGCCGCCCTGCGTCGCGGCCCTTCCCCCCCGCCGCGCTCCCTCCTAGGATGCGTCGCGAAGCGCCCTTCCGGGGCCGGACAAGACCATAAAACGTTTCAGGAGACGTCCATGAACGCCCCCGTCGCCCATCCGCCGCGGACCGTGCGGCTGTCCGACGCCGACAACGTCGTCGTGGCGGTCGATCCGATCGCGGTCGGCGATCCCGTGCACGGCATCCAAGCCCGCGAGCGCGTGCCCCGCGGCCACAAGATGGCGACCGCCCGGATCGAAGCGGGCGCGCCGATCCTGAAATTCGGCCAGATCATCGGCTTCGCCGCCAAGGACATCCTCCCCGGCGACTGGATCCACGAACACAATGTCGTGATGCAGGATTTCGACCGCGACTACCGCTTCGCGGAGGACGCGAAGCGGGAGGAGATCCTGCCCGTCGCGTTGCAGGCGACCTTCGAAGGCTTCCGCCGCGCCAACGGCAAGGTCGGCACGCGCAACTATATCGGCATTCTCACCTCGGTGAACTGCTCCGCCTCGGTCGCGCGCTTCATGGCGCAGGAGATCGAGCGCTCGGGCATCCTCGCCGACTATCCGAACATCGACGGCGTCATCCCGCTCGTCCATGGCGGCGGCTGCGCGCTCGACATCAAGGGCGAGGGCTACGAGATCCTCAAGCGCACCCAATGGGGCTACGCGACCAACCCGAACATGGCGGGCGTCGTCATGGTCGGCTTGGGCTGCGAAGGCTTCCAGATCTCGCGCTGGAAGGACGCCTACGGCATCGGCGAATCCGACACGTTCCGCACCATGACCATCCAGGAGATCGGCGGCACGAAGAAGACCGTCGCCGCCGGCGTCGAGGCCATCAAGGGCATGCTCCCGGTCGCGAACGGCTTCAAGCGCGAGACGGTGCCCGCCTCCGAACTGATGCTCGCCCTGCAATGCGGCGGGTCGGACGGCTATTCCGGCATCACCGCCAACCCCGCGCTCGGCGCGGCGGTCGACCTCCTCGTCAAGCACGGCGGCACGGCGGTGCTGTCGGAGACGCCCGAAATCTACGGCGCGGAACATCTCCTCACCCGCCGCGCGGCGACGCGCGAGATCGGCGAGAAACTCGTCGGCATGATCAAATGGTGGGAGGATTACACCGCCCGCAACAAGATGGAGATGAACAACAATCCGTCTCCCGGCAACAAGGCGGGCGGGCTGACGACGATCCTCGAAAAGTCGCTCGGCGCGGCCGCCAAGGGCGGCACCCTCACCATGAACGGCGCGTTCCATTATGCCGAGCCCGTCACCGCCAAGGGCTTCGTCTATATGGACACGCCCGGCTACGATCCGGTGGCGGCGACGGGCCAGGTCGCGGGCGGCTGCAACGTGCTGGCCTTCACCACCGGCCGCGGGTCCGCCTACGGCTGCAAGCCCACGCCCTCGATCAAGCTCGCCACCAACAGCGAGATCTACCGCCGCATGATCGACGACATGGACATCGACTGCGGCACGATCCTCGACGGCGTCTCGATCGAGGAGAAGGGCAAGGAGATCTTCGACGTCGTCCTGCGGGTCGCGTCGGGCGAACAGTCGAAGTCCGAACAACTCGGCTACGGCGACGCCGAATTCGTGCCCTGGACGGTCGGCGCGACGATGTGACGGCCGCCGTGCCGGCTTGATCGCGTGGCGATTTCGGACCATGACGGCGCTTGCCGTCATGTCTTTCTTCGAGGTGTCATGACCCCCGTCCGCGACGAAGCTCTCGCCCTTCTGAATCGCCTCGGCGTTCCGCCCTCCGCCTTCGCCGCGGGCGGGCTTCCCGCCCGTTCGCCGATCACGGGCGAGGTCGTCGGCCATGTCCGCGCCCATACGGTCGAGGAGGCCCGCGCCGCCGTCGGCCGCGCGCATGAGGCCTTCACGGCGTGGCGCAGGGTTCCCGCCCCCCGCCGCGGCGAATTCGTCCGCCTGCTCGGCGAGGAACTGCGCGCCGCCAAACCCGATCTCGGCCGGCTCGTGACGCTGGAGGCGGGCAAGATCCTCTCCGAAGGCCTCGGCGAAGTGCAGGAGATGATCGACATCTGCGACTACGCGGTCGGCCTCTCGCGCCAACTCTTCGGCCTGACCATCGCCACAGAGCGGCCGGACCATCGCATGATGGAGACCTGGCACCCGCTCGGCGTCTGCGGCGTCGTCTCCGCCTTCAACTTCCCCGTCGCCGTCTGGTCGTGGAACGCCGCGCTCGCCTTCGTCTGCGGCGATCCGGTCGTCTGGAAGCCGTCGGAAAAGACCCCGCTCACCGCGCTCGCGGTCGGCGCGATCGTCGAGCGCGCGGCCGCGCGTTTCGGCGGCGTGCCCGAGGGCCTGCACGAGGTGCTGATCGGCGGCCGCGAGATCGGCGAGGCGCTGGTCGAGGATCCGCGCGTGCCCCTCGTCTCCGCCACGGGCTCGACGGCCATGGGCCGGCAGGTCGCCCCGCGTCTCGCCGCCCGCTTCGCCCGCGCGATCCTCGAACTCGGCGGCAACAACGCCGCCATCGTCGCTCCCTCCGCGGATCTCGACCTCGCGCTTCGCGGCATCGCCTTCGCGGCCATGGGCACGGCCGGACAGCGCTGCACGACGCTGCGCCGCCTCTTCGTGCATGAGAGCGTCCATGACGCCCTGATCCCCAAGCTCCGCAAGGTCTGGACCTCGGTGAAGATCGGCGATCCGCGCGAGCAGGGCGTCCTGGTCGGCCCGCTGATCGACCGCGCCGCCTTCGACGCCATGGAGCGCGCGCTCGACGAGGCCCGCGCCGCGGGCGGCGTCGTGACGGGCGGCGGCCGGGTCGATCTCGGGACGGACGGCGTCTACGTGAACCCCGCGCTCGTCGAGATGCCGGCCCATGCCGGTCCGATGCTGCGCGAGACCTTCGCGCCGATCCTCTACGTCGTCCGCTACGCGGCCTTCGAGGATGCGGTGGCGATGCAGAATGCGGTCGGGGCGGGGCTTTCCTCGTCGCTCTTCACCCTCGACATGCGCGAGGCCGAGCGCTTCGTCTCCTGCGAGGGGTCGGACTGCGGCATCGCCAACGTCAATATCGGTCCTTCCGGCGCCGAGATCGGCGGAGCCTTCGGCGGCGAGAAGGAGACGGGCGGCGGCCGCGAGGCGGGCTCGGACGCTTGGAAGGCCTATATGCGCCGCGCCACCAATACGCTGAATTACGGCACCGCCCTGCCGCTCGCGCAGGGCGTGACCTTCGACATCGGAGACTGAGCCATGACCGCGATTGCGAAGGAAAAGACGAAGTCCTCCCCCGCCGCCTTCGATTGGGAAGATCCGTTCCTGCTCGAGGACCAGCTCACCGAGGACGAGCGCCTGATCCGCGACACGGCCCGCGCCTATGCGCAGGACAAGCTGCTCCCGCGCGTGCTCGAAGCCTATCGCGAGGAGAAGACCGACCGCGCGATCTTCGACGAGATGGGCGCGCTCGGACTGCTCGGCGTCACGCTCCCGGAGGACTACGGCTGCGCCGGCGCGAATTACGTCTCCTACGGCCTCGTGGCGCGCGAGATCGAGCGGGTCGACTCGGGCTATCGCTCGATGAACTCCGTCCAGTCCTCGCTGGTCATGTATCCGATCTACGCCTATGGCGACGAGAGCCAGCGGAAGAAGTATCTGCCCAAGCTCGCGACGGGCGAATGGGTCGGCTGCTTCGGCCTGACGGAGCCCGACGCGGGCTCCGACCCGGCGGGCATGAAGACCCGCGTGGAGAAGGTGTCGGACGGCTACCGCCTTTCGGGCTCCAAGATGTGGATCTCGAATTCGCCCATCGCCGACGTCTTCGTGGTCTGGGCCAAGTCCGAGGCGCATGGCGGCGAGATCCGCGGCTTCGTGCTGGAAAAGGGCATGAAGGGCCTCTCGGCTCCCAAGATCGGCGGCAAGCTCTCGCTGCGCGCCTCGATCACCGGCGAGATCGTGATGGACGGCGTCGTGGTGGGCGAGGAGCATCTGCTTCCGAACGTCTCCGGCCTCAAGGGTCCGTTCGGCTGTCTCAACCGCGCGCGCTACGGCATCGGCTGGGGCGTCATGGGCGCGGCGGAGGACTGCTGGTTCCGCGCGCGTCGCTACACGCTCGAGCGCAAGCAGTTCGGCCGTCCGCTCGCACAGACCCAGCTCGTGCAGAAGAAGCTCGCCGACATGCAGACCGAGGTCGCGCTCGGCCTTCAGGCGGCGCTGCGCGTCGGCCGTCTCTTCGACGAGGGCAGGATCGCGCCGGAAATGATCTCGATCGTGAAGCGCAACAATTGCGGCAAGGCGCTCGACATCGCCCGCGTCGCCCGCGACATGCACGGCGGCAACGGCATCTCGGAAGAATATCACGTGATGCGTCACGCCCAGAACCTCGAGACCGTGAACACCTATGAAGGCACCCACGACGTGCACGCGCTGATCCTCGGCCGCGCGCAGACGGGCCTGCAGGCGTTCTTCTGATATCGAAGCGGGAGAAAATCGTGGTACGATTTTCTCCCGGAGGAGCTGTCGATGAAGAAATCACCTCTGATCGGTCGCGACGCGTCGAGCGGGCGCTTCATGGAAACCTCGTTGCCCTTCAAGGGAACGGCGGGTGCCCGCGGACGCGTGCTGTCGCGCGCCCTCGGGCCGGACGGCGACGTACGGATCCGTATCTCCAGAGACGTTCTCTTGAACGCCGCACAAGCTTCGGATCGTCCCAAAAAATGAACTCTGCTGCAGAAGATTCATACTCGAACGCTTTTGATAAACTGATTGCAGAGAACGGAGAGGCCGATGATCTGATCGGCTTTCTCGCCTATGCATTATACAAGAAAGACAAGCGGGAACTTGCGCTTTCCGGAAAGTTGGACCCGGAAAGACTTCGTGAGTTTCACAAAACACTGACCGACGGATCGGTCCAACGGTATCGCGAGCAGGCTTTGAGCAAACTGGAGACCTACTCCGAAGCCGTCGTGCGGGATGCGGAGCCCGAGATTCAGGAGGCGACGCGGACGGAAGCGGTCGAGGCGGCCAAGAACGCGATCATCCGAGAAATCAAATCAGCCACGAGTGCGTGGAATTCGATCGTCCTCAACGTTGTTGCTTGGTTGATAACGTTGGGGATCACCGCTCTCGTACTCTTCACGAGCGGCTATCTGAAACTCACGAACTGATCGATCGCGGCGAGTTCATGCGTTCCTCCGAAACTATACCTCCGCGCCCCCTCGAAGGCGTCCGCGTCCTCGAACTGGCCCGCATCCTCGCGGGGCCTTGGATCGGCCAGACCTTGGCCGATCTCGGGGCCGACGTGGTCAAGGTCGAGCGGCCCGGCACCGGCGACGACACGCGCACATGGGGGCCGCCCTTCGTGGAGGCCGCCGACGGGGGCGATCTTTCCGCGGCCTATTTCCACTCCTGCAATCGCGGCAAGCGCTCGATCACCGTCGATTTCGAAACCGCCGAAGGCCGGGAGACGATCCGCCGGCTGGCGGCGCATGCCGACGTGCTGCTGGAGAACTTCAAGGTCGGCGGTCTGGCGAAATACGGGCTCGACCATGAGAGCCTGAAGGCGGTCAATCCGCGCCTGATCTATTGCTCGGTCACCGGCTTCGGCCAGAACGGCCCTTATGCGGACCGGGCGGGCTACGACTTCATGATCCAGGCCATGGGCGGGATCATGGACCTGACGGGCGATCCCGACGGCGAGCCGCAGAAGACGGGCGTGGCCTTCGCCGACATCTTCACGGGCGTCTACGGCGCTCTGGCCGTCCTCGCCGCCCTGCGGAACCGGGACGCGACGGGTCGCGGCGCGCATCTCGACATGGCGCTGTTCGACACGCAGATCGCGGTGCTGGGCAATCAGGCGCTGAATTATCTGGTCTCCGGCAAGCCGCCGCGCCGGATGGGCAATGCGCATCCCAACATCGTTCCCTATCAGGTGTTTCCGGTGGCCGACGGGCACGTGGCGATCGCGGTGGGCAACGACGGACAGTTCGCCAAGCTCTGCGCCGTGCTGGGCGAGCCCGGGCTTGCGACGAACCCCGATTACGCGAGCAATTCGCTGCGCGTGAAGCATCGCGCGGCGCTGGTCGCGCGGATCGCGGGGCTGACGTCGACCTTCAAGCGCGCCGACCTGCTCGCCGGATTGGAAAAGGCCGGCGTACCCGCGGGCCCCATCAATACGCTCGCCGACGTCTTCGCCGATCCGCAGGCGATCCATCGCGGGATGCGCGTCGATCTTCCCAGCGCGGCCGCGGCGGCGGGGAGCATCCCGTCCGTCCGCACGCCCGTGATGATCGACGGCGAGCCGCAGGTCTCCGCGCGGCCCGCACCGCGGCTCGGGGAACATACGGCGGAAGTGCTGGGCGACCCGGCCTGGGTCGGTTCGTAGAGGAAGACAAGGATGCACGACGCCGCCACGCCGAAGCTCCGCACGGGCGGGCAACTCATCGTCGACGCGCTCGAGGCGCAGGGCGTCGAGCACGTGTTCTGCGTGCCGGGCGAGAGCTATCTCGCGGTGATCGATGCGCTGCACGATGCGTCCATCAACGTCACCGTGTGCCGGCAGGAGGCGGGCGCGGCCATGATGGCGGATGCGACCGCGCGCCTCACCGGCCGCCCCGGCATCGTGATGGTGACGCGCGGCCCCGGCGCGACCAATGCCGCGCACGGCATCCACATCGCCGAGCACGATTCCGTGCCGCTGATCATGTTCGTGGGACAGGTCGAAGCCGGCGTGCGCGGGCGCGGGGCGTGGCAGGAGCTCGACTACAAGGCCGTGTTCGGGTCGATGACCAAATGGGCGGTCGAGATCGACGATCCCGCGCGCATCCCCGAGATCGTCTCCCGCGCCTTCCATGTCGCGATGCAGGGCCGGCCCGGCCCGGTCGTGATCGCGCTGCCGGAAGACGTGCTGCTCGAGACGGCCGCCGTCGCCGCCCCGCCGCGGGTCGAGCCCGTCGAGACCTGGCCCGGCCTCACGCAGATGGCGGAGCTGCAGAAGATGCTGTGGGCCGCGGAGAAGCCGATCATGATCGTCGGCGGTTCGGGCTGGTCGGAAAAGGCGGTGGCGAGCGTCGTGCGCTTCGCCGAACGCTTCGATCTGCCGGTCGCCGCCTCCTTCCGCCGCGCGATGCTGTTTCCCGGCGACCACCCGAATTTCGCGGGCGAGATCGCGCTGGGGCCCAACCCGAAGCTCAAGGCGCGCATCGAAAACGCCGATCTCGTGATCGTGGCGGGCGGGCGCATGTCGGAAGTGCCGTCGCAGGGCTACACGCTCTTCGACGTTCCGGTCCCGAAGCAGAAGCTCGTCCATGTCCATGCGGATGCCGAGGAACTCGGTCGCGTCTATCACCCGACGCTGGGCATCCACGCCTCGCCCAAGGGCTTCGCCGCGGCGCTCGAAACGGTCCAGCCGCCCGTCTCGATCCGCTGGGCGGCGGAGACGCGGCAGGCGCGCGAGGACTATCTCGGCTGGACGGAACGGCCTCCCCGCGTGCCCGGCAAGCTCGACATGGGGCAGGTGATGGTCGCTCTGCGCGAGCGGCTGCCCGTCGACGCGATCGTCTGCAACGGCGCGGGCAATTATGCGATCTGGGTCGGGCGCTTCATGCGCTTCCGTCGCTACGGCACGCAGCTCGCCCCGGTCTCGGGTTCCATGGGCTACGGCGTGCCCGCCGCCGTCGGCGCGAAGCGCCGCTTCCCGGACCGCATGGTCGTGGCCTTCGCGGGCGACGGCTGTTTCCTGATGAACGGACAGGAATTCGCGACCGCCGTGCAATATGACCTGCCCATCGTCGTGGTCGTGGTCGACAACGGCATGTACGGCACGATCCGCATGCATCAGGAGCGGGAATATCCCGGCCGCGTCGAGGCCACGGCGCTGAAGAACCCGGATTTCGCAGCCTATGCGGTCGCCTTCGGCGGCCATGGCGAGCGGGTGGAGACGACCGAGCAATTCATGCCCGCCTTCGAGCGGGCGCTCGCCTCGGGCAAGCCCGCGATCCTGCACTGCCTCGTCGATCCCGAGGCGATCACGCCCTCGGCGACCATCGCCTCGATCCGCGAGACGGCGCGGGCCAAGTGAGCGGAGGGGCGTTCAGCCCCTCATCGCATCGATGCGTTCCAGCGCTTCGAGCACGCCCTCGCCTTCGGCCTCCTCCTCGCGCTGCCGCGCCTCGCGTTCGCGGACATCCTCGTCCTCGATCGCCTGCCAGGCGGGATCTTCCGCGGTGTCGTGCCGCGTCTCCGCCTTGCGCTTCTCGATCCCGTCGACGAACTCCTTCAGGAGCCTTTCGAGCGAGCCGTCCTCCGCCATGCGCGCGTGGATGTCGGGATGCTTGTCCTTCAGCGCACGGTCGAGCGCGCGGCGGATGCCGATGGGGGTCATGTCGTTCTCCTGAGCTGCGAAGCGTCAGCTCATGCGCTGCGCGACCATGTCCCTCAATGCGCGAAGATCCTTGGCGAAGAGGCGGATGCCTTCCGCAAGCTTCTCCGTCGCCATCGCGTCCTCGTTGAACGCGAAGCGGAAGGACGCCTCGTCGACGGCGAGCTTTTCCGCGCCGTCCTTCGCCGCTGCGGCGGCGTCGAGCTTGCGGGGAAGCTCGCCCTCGTCCTTCGACAACGCTTCGAGCAACGCGGGCGCGATGGTCAGCCGGTCGCAGCCCGCCAGCGCTTCGATCTCGCCCGTGTTGCGGAAGGACGCGCCCATCACGACGGTGCCGTAGCCGTGGCGCTTGTAATAGGCGTAGATGCGGCGGACGGAGAGAACGCCGGGGTCCGTCTCGGCCTCGTAGGGGCCGCCGCCCGCCTTCACGTGCCAGTCGAGGATGCGGCCGACGAAGGGCGAGATGAGGAACGCGCCCGCTTCCGCCGCGGCCGCCGCCTGCACGAGCGAGAAGAGCAGCGTGAGATTGCAGTCGATCCCTTCACGCTGAAGGATCTCCGCCGCGCGGATGCCCTCCCAGGTCGAGGCGAGCTTGATCAGGATGCGCTCGCGGCCGACGCCGCGGCTCTCGTAATCGGCGACGATGGCGCGGGCCTTGGCAAGGCTCGCCTGCGTATCGAAGGACAGGTCGGCGTCGACCTCGGTAGAGACGCGGCCGGGAACGATCTTCGTCAGTTCCGCACCGAAGCTGACGGCGAGCCGATCGCAGACGGCGGCGACGACGGCGTCGCGCGAACCCGCCTGCGCACGGCCCCATTGCACGGCCTCGGCGACGATGGCCTCATAGGCCGGCATCTGCGCGGCCTTGAGGATCAGCGTCGGGTTCGTGGTGCAGTCCGTCGGGCGGAAGACGCGGATCGCCTCCATGTCGCCCGTATCGGCGACCACCACAGTCATGTCCCTCAACCGATCGAGCTTCGAGGTCATCGCGCTTCGTCCTCCGCGTTCCCGCGACGCCTAGCACGGGCCGGGCGGGGGAGGGAACCTCGGTCGGCCATGACGAGCGATCGGGCCGCCTTCGCCTCGCGCGGGAAGAGATCGACCGAACCGCGCAGCGTCCCGATCTTCAAGTTTCGGTTGCGGAGAGCGGGAGCCTCGGGACCGCCCCGGCGGGGCCCGAAAACTCCCATAGGCGTCGGCCGTTCTCGATGCTAAACGCTTGCCGAACGGGGGCCGAGAGATCCGACCGGCCCCGATCCGAACGACCCGCCAAGGAGAAAGAACGATGGTTGCGGAACTCACCCATTTCATCGGCGGCAAGCATGTGAAGGGCAAGTCCGGCCGCTTCACGGACGCCTATTGGCCGATGACCGGTGAAGTCGCCTCCAAGGTGCCGCTCGCCTCGGCGGCCGAAGTCCGCGCCGCCGTCGAGAACGCCAAGGCGGCGCAGCCCGCTTGGGCCGCGACCAATCCGCAGCGCCGCGCCCGCGTGCTCAGGAAGTTCCTCGAACTCGTGCACAAGGAATACGACTCCCTCGCCGAACTGCTCGCCAAGGAGCACGGCAAGACGGTCGCCGACGCGAAGGGCGACATCCAGCGCGGCCTCGAAGTGGTCGAATACTGCATCGGCGCGCCGCAGATGCTGAAGGGCGAGTTCACCGACGGCGCCGGCCCCGGCATCGACATCTATTCCCTGCGCCAGCCGCTCGGCGTCGTGGCAGGCATCACGCCCTTCAACTTCCCGGCCATGATCCCGCTGTGGAAGGCGGGCCCCGCGCTCGCCTGCGGCAACGCCTCCATCCTGAAGCCGTCCGAGCGCGACGCGGGCGTGCCGCTGCGCCTCGCCGAACTCTTCCTCGAAGCGGGCCTGCCCGCGGGCGTGTTCAACGTGGTGCAGGGCGACAAGGAGGCGGTCGACGCCATCCTCGACGATCCCGACATCAAGGCGGTGGGCTTCGTCG